>NZ_QHLP01000001.1:0-366674 GCF_003185985.1 Auritidibacter sp. NML100628 | reverse complement strand
CTGGGCTACCGCACCCCAGCACGAGCCTGGGCCGACCACCACGAACCCACCACCGCGGACCCACCCGCAGCGGCCTGAAACACAAGAAAAACACCGAGAGACTGTACGAAATCCTTGACACAGCCCAGTTTTGGCGGTGCCGCTGCTGGTGGGCATGGTGATCATCCGCAAAGCACGCATCCCGGTTCAGGTGTCATTTATGGGGATGGTCTTCGGGCTCATCGGGTGCGCTGGAGCCCACATCACCGGCACCACCGTTCCCTACGTGGTCTACGGGATGGTCGCCAGCCTGGTGGCCTACCTCATCGGCTTGGCCATGTGGAAGCCGATCCCAGAAACGGATAGCCAACGTCGCGCGTTTGAACAACAGGGCGTGAGCCTGACCGAAAAGGGCTAAGACGCAAGCGGTGTCAGCCCATCAGATGCCAGAGAGCCAGAAGGCAGACAACCACGCCACAGGAGGAATGTATGCAGGTCATCGTGATCGGTGCGGGAATCGTCGGTTTGGCCACAGCCACCAAACTCGCCGAGGCCGGACACCAGGTGCAGCTCCTGGACCGCGAAGGCGTCTTTGCCGGCGCTAGTCACCGCTCCTTCGCCTGGATTAACGCCAACCATAAACTCCCGGAAAGCTACCACCAACTCAACACGGCCGGAATCCACGCGCATGCCGAATTCCAGCGCAGCGTGCTGGCGGATCGACGTGCGCACGGGGGAGACGAAGAACCCTGGTTTCACCACACCGGGTCGATCCTGGCCGACTTCGGTGACTCTCAACACGAAAGCTACCGCCAGAGGTACCACGAATCTCGCGAGCTGGGGTATCCGGTGGAGATGATCGACCGTCGCAGACTCCAGGAGCTCGAACCCGGTGTTGTCTGGCCACAGGGCCTGGACAGTGCGCTGTATTTTCCCCAAGAGGGCTGGCTGGATCAGCACGGGCTAGCTGACCAGCTCCTCCGCCGGTTAGCACATCACGGAACTGAGGTCGCAGTTCGGGAAGTGGTCGAGGTGATTCCAGGCTCACCGGGTGCTCGCGTGGTGTTCAACGACGGGTCAACCGCCGAGGCCG
Organism: Auritidibacter sp. NML100628; assembly: GCF_003185985.1. Lineage (NCBI taxonomy): Bacteria > Bacillati > Actinomycetota > Actinomycetes > Micrococcales > Micrococcaceae > Auritidibacter > Auritidibacter sp. NML100628. The sequence goes on along the minus strand of NZ_QHLP01000001.1, from coordinate 365,602 downwards.
ACAAGGTCGTGGTGGCTGCTGGAGCCTGGTCGCGCGAGATTGCCGAACAGTCTGGATTGAGGATTCCCACCGTGGACCTGGGGGAGCGCAGCCCGCGTGTCTACTCGCTTCTGGGACTAACGCAACCGACTCACGCCAATCTGAGCCGTGTCCTGGTCACCTCGAGGATGAATGTTCGCCCGCGAAACGACGGCCGGTTGTGGGTGCAAGTCCCGCAGATGGATGCCCGGGTGGCCGAAGGGGAAACTCCCGAGCTACTCGAGGAGACCGAGTCCGTGATGCGCCAGAGACTCGCAGAGTTTTTCGATCGCGACATCACGCTGGAGAAGCTCTACTACTCCGGTCGGAGCTTTCCCGTCGATGGGCTGTCGATCGTTGGGTATGTCGATGAATACGAGACTGTCTACGCCAACGTCACCCACTCCGGGATGACCCTGTCGATGATTCTTGCCGAGCTCGTCACCGACGAACTGGCGGGATCACCCAGCCCAATGCTGGAAGACTTCCGACCACAACGGTTTGCATCCGAAGATATTCAGGACGCGGGCCTGGACTCTTTCATCGGCCGGCAGTAACCGGCAGATCTGCAGATGGGCTCTTTCGGGCTAGGGCAGTTTTGACACCGCATTGAACACTGTTCAATAATGAGACAATGCTGAGCTCTTCACCATTACTCGACAGGCCCTGCGGAGGCGGGACGGAACCGGTCTGGCATGTCTAACCCGTCACGACACGCTCCCGCCAGCACGCTAGAACGTGACACCGGATTGCTATGGCACCCCTATGGGGCACTGGATGCCGGGGCGCATTTTTCGGTCATCGGCGCCGAGGGGCCATATGTCGACCTGGTGGACGCTGCCGGCACCAGCCATCGACTCCTTGATGGCATGAGCTCCTGGTGGTCGGTGGTCCACGGTTATCGACACCCGGTCATGGATGCCGCGCTGACCGAACAGATCGGGCGTTTCTCTCACGTGATGTTTGGTGGGCTGACCCATGACCCGGCCGTGGAATTGGCCGAGCGCCTCGTCGAGGTCACCCCGGAGGGCCTCAATCACGTCTTCTTCGCTGACTCCGGGTCCGTCTCCGTCGAAGTCGCGCTCAAGCTCGCCATTCAGTACCAACGAGCCCGCGGACGGGAACGCGGACAATTTCTCGCACTCGAGGGCGCCTACCACGGCGACACGACCGGTGCGATGAGCGTCTGCGATCCGGTCGGTGGTATGCACGCGGATTTCGCCTCCGTGCTGGCTGACAATGTCTTTGTTTCCCGCCCACCGCTCCCGGAGGCTGCCGACGCCGAGGTGGCGGCCTGGGTCCGTGAGGCAGAAAACCTGGTCGATACCCACGGCGAGCAACTAGCGGGTATCATCGTCGAGCCGTTATTCCAGGGCGCCGGTGGCATGCGACCCTATCATCCCGCGGCCTTACAAACACTGCGCAGGTTGGCCGATGAGATCGATGCGGTGTTCATCGCTGACGAGATCGCCACCGGCTTTGGTCGTACCGGCACCGCGTTTGCTTCAGAGGCAGCCGGCGTGATTCCCGCTGTCATGTGCGTGGGTAAGGCCCTCACCGGCGGGTATGTGACCATGGCAGCACTGCTGTGTAGCGGGCCGGTGGCCGAGGTGATCACCCGCTCTAGCTACCGAGCCCTCATGCACGGCCCGACGTTTATGGCCAATCCGCTGGCCTGTGCCGCTGCGACCGCATCCCTGCACCTTCTCTTCCACGATGAGACCAGCGGATGGAAACCGTCCCTCAAACGCCTTACGCCCGCCTTGGAAGCCGGCTTGGCGCCAGCTCGGCAGCTACCCGTTGTCACCGAGGTGCGGGTCACCGGAGGAATTGGGGTCATTGAACTCGACCGGCCCGTCGATATGAGTTTGACCACCCGTGTGGCAGCCGAACATGGCACCTGGCTACGGCCCTTCCGACAACACATCTACACAATGCCCCCATATATTTCCACGCCGGAAACGATTCAAACCATCACTGAGGCGATGGTGGCCGCAGCCGTAGCGCATTCAGAGCACACAGCACCGGTATCGGAGTCGGACGCGTGAACGCCCTGACCGACCGCCTGGCAGCCGCCCGGAAACGCCGGGTGGCCACCCAGATGCACCGCAACGACCGACCCCTGACCGGCCTGGATCTGGCCTCTAACGACTACCTCAGCCTATCCCAGCACCCACAGGTTCGCGCCGCCGCCATCCAGGCCATTGACAACTTCGGTACCTCAGCGCGCGCCTCCCGCCTGGTGACCGGCACCACCGAAGCCCACCATGCGCTCGAAGCAGCCCTGGCCCAGCGAATGCACCATCCCTGCTGCGTGACCTTCTCCAGCGGGTACATGGCCAATCTGGCAGCCGTGACCACACTGGCCAGCCCGGACACGCTCATCATCTCCGATGCGCATAATCACGCTTCACTCATCGACGCATGCCGGCTGACCAAAGCCACCGTGCGCATCGTGGCCCACAACGACACCGTAGCTGTTGAAGCCGCTCTGGCCCAACGCGACCAACCCGAGGCGCTGGTGGTCGTCGAATCGGTGTACTCCGTGCTCGGCGATGCCGCCGACTTACCGACGCTGTCGGAACTGTGCGCCCGCTACGATGCCATGCTGCTGGTCGACGAGGCCCACGGCCTGGGCATCGCCGGTACCGGTGACAACTCCGGACTCGGGACCAGCACAGAACTCACCGGCTACCGCGACCGGCTGGTGGTCACCGCAACCCTCTCGAAGGCCTTGGGCTCCCAAGGTGGTGCTGTGCTCGGTAGCGAGCTCATCCGCGATGCTGTGGTCAATACCGCCCGGACGTTCATCTTCGACACCGGACTGGCGCCGGCCAGCGCGGCAGCCGCCCACGCTGCCCTCGAGCTGATCACTGCCGACCGGGTGGCTGATATGGCCTCCACCCGCGCCCAGCTAGCAACCGCGCTCGAGGTACCCTTCCCGGCCGGTGCGGTGCTCTCGGTACCGATGCCCAGCCCCGAAACCGGGGTTCGCGCCCGGGAGCTATTGCGTCAGGAGGGCATTCTGGTGGGTTGTTTCCGCCCGCCCTCCGTGCTCGATGGCATCACCCGCCTGCGGTGCACTGCCCGGGCCGGGCTTAGCGATACCGAACGCGACCGCGCTTGCACGCGCATCCCTGCGATCATCGGCGACTGTCTCGCCTTGGCACCGGAGGGAAGCCGGGAGCTCAACTCATGATGCCTCGCTACGTGCTGATGACCGGCACTGACACCGGAATCGGTAAAACGATCTCTACCGCTGCTCTGGCCGCCACGCTGTCGGCCACCGGAGGCAAGGTCATCATGGTCAAGCCAATCCAAACCGGCCACATCACCCCCGACGACCCCGAACGCGAAAAGCTCGAAGCCCAGTACACCGATGTTGTCACGGAATCCGATGCGCAGATCATTGCCCGGCTGACCGGCATCGAAACCTTCACCCACCTCACCCTGCGCCTACCCATGGCGCCGGTCCCGGCCGCTCGGGCCGAAAACGCTATGTTACCCACCGCCGGTGAACACGCTACCGCGATTGATGACCTGGCGACCCGCACCGGCGCCGACCACGTGCTGATCGAAGGAGCCGGCGGAGTGCTGGTCGACTTCGGTGGACACACACTTGCCGACCTAGCGCACGCGCTGTCCGGTGCATCAGATCACGAGGTGGAATCGGTCATCATCGCTCGCTCGCGCCTGGGCACGCTCAATCACACCGCGCTAACCGCTGAAGCGCTGAGACACCGTGGCATAGCTGTCGCCGGGATCATCATCGGATCATGGCCCGACCCGGCCCTGCCGGTTGATGTCGATAATCGCCAGGCGCTATCGGCTATAGCCCCGGTCCTCGGAGCGATTCCGGCCGGGGTAGGAGACCGGTTGAGCACCGAGGAGTTTCGGGCCCGAGCGCCGGGGTGGCTGACGTGTCTTGAGCTGGTGAAATCATGCGATAATTAAAGCGTTATGTCGCAGCGATACACCCCACGCAAACCAGGTACCCGCCCCGGGAAGCGCGAGACCGATCGCGCAGGTCGGACCCGTCTGAATCCGCCGAAGCGGGCACTGATGGACGAAACTGAGGCTCGGGAACTCGCCGAGGATCGCGCTCGCCTTAAACGGCACGGATACGGTGCGCCCAGCGAGTTTAGCCCGCGCCGGACCGATAACAACCGTCCCCAGGTGCGACCCCAGACCGAAGGATGGGTCCAACAGACCGGGCCCGACGGGCGTCCGTTGTTGCAGTTCAAGCAACGGCCCAAAGTCGCTCAACCCCAGACACATCTGGCGGATTTGAGCCTGGACGAACGTGAGGCCAAGTTGGTTGAGTTGGGTTACCCGACATTCCGGGCCAAGCAGCTCTCGACCCATTACTTCACCCACTACACCACCGATCCGGAGCAGATGACCGACTTGCCCGCCGGATCCCGGGACGAGCTGGTTGCCGAATTTTTTCCACCATTGCTGACTGAAGTTCGGAAACTCACCACCGAAAACGGTGACACCGTGAAGTTTCTCTGGCGGCTTTTTGACGGTGCCCTGGTCGAGTCCGTGCTGATGCGCTACCCGGGCCGGATTACCTTGTGCGTCTCATCGCAAGCTGGCTGTGGCATGAACTGCCCCTTCTGCGCCACCGGGCAGAACGGGTTGACTCGCAATATGTCCGCCGCTGAGATCGTGGACCAGATCGTGCATGCCAATCGCTTCATCGCCAACGGTGGATTGGGTGGACGGACCCACCATGAATCTGGTGAGGCTGAACGGGTCACCAACGTCGTCTTTATGGGCATGGGCGAGCCCCTGGCCAACTACAAACGCGTCATCGCCGCGGTCCGCCGCATGGTCGAGCCCAGCCCCGCCGGATTGGGTATGTCGGCTCGAAACATCACCGTTTCCACCGTGGGCCTGGTGCCTGCGATCAACCGTTTGGCCGCCGAAGGCATTCCGGTGACCTTCGCCTTGAGCCTGCACGCCCCGGATGACCAGTTGCGTGACGAGCTCGTGCCGGTCAACTCGCGCTGGTCGGCCGACGAGGCCATCGATGCTGCCTATAACTACTACAAGGCCACCGGTCGTCGCGTCTCCATCGAGTACGCGCTGATCAAAGATATGAATGATCACGCCTGGCGCGCCGACCTGCTGGCGAAGAAACTCAATGCCCGCGGACACGGATGGGTGCACGTCAACCCGATTCCCCTCAACCCCACTCCCGGCTCAATTTGGACGGCTTCGGAACCCGAAATCACCGACGAGTTCGTACGCCGACTCAATGAAGCCGGGGTACCGACCACCTTGCGTGACACCCGTGGTCAAGAAATTGACGGGGCCTGCGGTCAGCTGGCGGCCGACAACGCCTAGATTAGCGTTGGTTGGCGATTTCCAACGGGGTCGGATAGAGCGACCGGGCTTTCTTAGTCGGTAGCACTGTAGCGCTGACCGGGTGCGGACCGGTGGTGCCATCCGAAGCCGTCGAGCTCGGCTGATCAGGGGGCGGTTGACAGCCTGCCCGGGCGCCGGTGAGTAACTCAAATAATGGGTCCAGCATGGACTCGATGTCCTGCAGATCCTGTTCGGAGAGGATGCCCCCGTTTTCTTGTTCCAGCTTCTCGCGACGGACCAAGTGGGCCAGCAGTGTTCCCCGATAAATATCGACCTCATCCTCGAAGCCGACGGTGACCTTTTCGGAACCACCAATGACCAGCTCAATGGCGTAGGGAGTACGGATGAGGCAACTCAATGTTCCGGTCACGGTGCGATTGCCTGCATTCACTTCGATGAGTTGCTCAATATTTCTCAGGTCCAAGTCCTTCGCCGGTATTCGCATTGACTGATCCTTTATCTCTTCCTGACGATCCGGTCCTGCCACAGCACGTAGCAATAGTGTCCTAGTTCACATTTGTTTGAAAATATTTCACTAGGTCGCGCCCTGAATGTCTAGTGTTTCCGTCAAAATGGTGTCATTTTTCGGTTCTTTTGCACCACGATTCAACCCCACAGCGCGCAATAGCCACGGTGTGCTCTAGACAACAATCAATCGCAACCGTGAACAGCGGTAGCATGTGAGTATGACAGAGAACACTTTTCCAGGCCGTACTGAGCCCGACTACCACGTGACCGATGCCCTCGATGTTGACTACTATCAGGTCTTCTCCGATATCCCCGACGAAGATCGTGCGGTGTGGCTGCGTGCCCGCGATTATGCTGAATCCGTCGCTGAGCAACTGGCTGATGGATGGAATAAGCACGAATACTCGGTCTCGATCGCCCAGGGGCTCGGCAAAGCAGGTCTGCTCAGCGACGGGCTCGACCACCCCGACCTGGAAAAATTCTCTCCGCTGGCCACCGGTCTGGTCAATATGGAGCTCTCCCGTGTTGACGGATCGCTGGGCACCATCCTGGCAGTCCAGGGTGGGCTGGCACTGCGAACCCTGGTTTACTTCGGTTCTGAAGAACAGAAAGCAAAATATCTCAAGCCCCTAGCCACGGTCGAGATTCCGGGGGCGTTTGGTCTGACCGAACCCGATCACGGCTCCGACTCGGCCGGTCTGGAAACCCAAGCCACCCGCCAACAAGACGGCTCCTGGGTGCTTCGTGGCTCGAAGCGCTGGATCGGTAACGGCGCTGCCGGGGGCATCACCTTCATCTTTGCTCGGGTGAACTCCGAAGGTGCAGAAGACCACGGCAAGGTGCGTGGCTTTATCGTCCCACAGGAAACCGAAGGCTACTCGGCCACACCGATCCGCTACAAAGGTTCGTTGCGCGGTATCGACCAGGCCGATATCTGGCTCGACGACGTGCACCTGCCCGCTGATGCGGTGCTTCCAGATATGCACAATTTCAAAGACGTCTCCAAGGTACTGTATGCAACCCGTGCCGGTGTCGCCTGGTCGGCACTGGGTCACGCCACCGGATGTTTTGAAGCTGCTCTGGCATATGCCACCCAGCGCAAGCAGTTTGGCAAGGTGTTGGCCAAACACCAGATGGTTCAAGAGCGCCTGACCCGGATGCTCTCCGAGTTGGTGAGCATGCAACTCTACTGCGTGCAACTGGCCAACTTGGAAGCCAACGGCATCCTTCGTCCCACCCAGGCATCGCTGGCTAAGTACAACAACACCCGCACCGCTCGGCGGATTGCCGCTGACGCCCGCGATTTGATGGGTGGCAACGGCATCAAGCTCGAGCACGGTGTCATCCGCCACATGGCCGACATTGAAGGTATTCACACCTATGAAGGCACCGAGTCGGTGCAGGCCCTGCTGATCGGTCGTGACCTGACCGGACACGGTGCCTTCGCCTAAGTTGCTTGCTCGCGCTGTGGCGTGACACTGTCGCCCTCGTGGTGGCTGGAACCGAATATGCTGGTTCCGGCCACCACGTGATTTTTAACCACATCCACCCACGCGGCAACTATGTGCAGAAACAACTGCACCTTATAGTATTTTCGGTATGAGTCGCCAGCGCCCCGAGCAATCTGAAATGCCTCTTCCCTAGGAGCCTACGAGGCGCTACTTACCCACCGCCGACAGAGCCAATTGGACCAACGCCTGGCTGACGGGACCATCGAGGCCTCTATCCGCCCGGTGGCTACTGGGGAGGAAAACTCCCAGCTGGCCCAGTACCTTTCCGGACTCATCCAGCGCGCGCTCGAGCACTGCGACACCACTGAAGAACGCCTCGCCTTAGCCAGGCACGTGATCGGCGTGCTCGGAGACGAGTTCGCCGCCGACCAGCTTCTTCCCGCCCCGGAGTCAAAACCACAGGCGCAACAGCTACTCGACCTGGTCAGCTCGGAACTCAGCGACCACAGCACCACCCATCGCGTGAGCGACAACTCAGCGTACCGCCTGGTGCGTCCAGAAACACCATTATCCGAGGCCGGACTGCTGACCCACAGCCGAGAGGGCGAACCACAGATCGGAGCCGAGATTCGTTCCGAACTTGATACGGCCGATCGCGTCGACCTGCTGATGTCGTTCGTGAAGTGGTCCGGGTTGCGGCTTTTTGAGGCAGAACTGACCCGACTCAAAAATCGCGGAGCCACGTTCCGTGTGCTGACCACCACCTACATCGGTGCCTCAGAACGAGTAGCGATCGACCGGCTCGTCAAAAAATTCGGGGCCGAAGTCAGAATCAGCTATCAGACCACCAGTACCCGGTTACACGCCAAAGCCTGGTTGTTCCACCGGTATTCGGGATACTCGACCGCCTATGTGGGGTCCTCGAATCTCTCCCGGGCGGCCATGCTCGACGGGTTGGAATGGAACGTTCGCCTCTCCCAGATCGCCACCCCGGCGGTGATGGACAAATTCCAAGCGACCTTCGAAACCTTCTGGGCCAGTGCCGAGTTTGAGCCCTACGACCCCGAACACGATGGCGACCGACTGGAGCGTGCGCTGGTAGAAAACCGACATGACGGCCCCACCGTGACCATGGCCGTCGGCGATGATGTGGTTACTGATATCAGCGGACTGGAGGTGCGCCCTTATCCGCACCAGGTCATCATGCTTGAACAACTGGCTGCCGAGCGAGCCGAACACGGCCGAAATAAAAACCTCGTCGTGGCAGCCACCGGCACCGGCAAGACCGTGGTGGCCGGACTCGACTACCGGAATCTCGCGCAAACACCCGACCCGCAGAACCCCTGGCGCCATGATCCACCACGGCTATTATTCGTTGCCCACCGCCAGGAAATCTTGCGCCAATCCCGGCGGACTTTCCAGGAGATCTTGGCCGACGGGTCCTTCGGAGAGCTCCTGGTCGATGGAGCGAGCCCACGGACCTGGAGCCACGTTTTCGCTTCCGTACAATCACTTCACGATGAGGTCATCACCCGCATTGATCCGGAGCATTTCGACGTGATCATCATCGATGAGTTCCACCACGCCCAAGCACCGACCTACCGGCGTCTGCTGAATTACTTCCAGCCTCGACAACTCCTGGGACTCACGGCCACCCCCGAACGTGCTGATGGCGTCAATGTGGCGGCCTTCTTTGATCACCGCATCGCGACCGAAATGCGACTGTGGGACGCATTGGAATCAGATATTTTGGTTCCCTTCCACTACTTCGGCATCGCCGACCTCGACGAGTTGGACCTCAGCCGGCTGCGGTGGACACGAGGCCATTACGACGAAACCGAACTCAGTAACCTCTACACCGGCAATGACGCACGCGTGCGCCTGGTGGTTAAAGCACTGCGTGATAAGCTCACCGACCTGAGCCACATGAAGGCGCTGGGATTCTGTGTCGACGTGCAACACGCCGAGTTCATGGCCACCCGATTTAACCAGATCGGCATTGCGGCCCAGGCGATTACCGGAGGAACCCCGAGTGACAAACGCCGGCTGTATGTGGAACAGCTCACAACGGGCGTGCTGAAGATGATCTTCACCGTGGACGTGTTCAACGAGGGTGTGGATATCCCCGAGGTCAACACGGTGGTCTTCCTGCGTCCGACTGAATCACCGGTGATTTTTCTCCAGCAACTGGGTCGTGGTCTGCGCCGTGCCCCCGAGAAGAACGTGCTCACAGTGCTGGATCTGATCGGGCAACAGCACGAAAAATTCCGCATGGACCGCAAATTCCGCGCTTTGACCGGCTCGGGTCGCCGCAGACTCGTCAAGGATGTCGAACACGGTTTTCCCTACCTGCCTGCGGGCACCCAGATCGTCCTCGACCAGATCGCTAGCGACCGGATTCTCGACAATCTGAAGAAAAACACCTCCAGCACCAAAAACGCTGTGATTCAAGACGTGCGGGAACATCTGGGGACCCGGAACATTTGGCGCTATACACTCCATCACTACCTCACGGAGGCAGACCGCACCATCGAGGACATCTACCGCTCGGCTGGCTCCAAACGGTCGTGGACCTCCATCCGTGCCGAGGTGGCAGGCGACGACGCACCGGTGACTGACGAAGACCTCACCACAAGCTTCGGAGCCTTTCGTCTCTTGCACGTCAATGACGAACAGCGGGTGAAAATCTACCGCGAGCTCATCCACGAACCCTTCAGATACGAGGCACTGACCGAGCCAGAACAACGCTGGGCGCGGATGTTCTACTTCTCGTTCCTGCATCCTTACCAGAAGGACGACACGTTCGCCTCCTATGACCACGCGTTCGACTGGCTACAGAACCAAAAGATCCTAGTGGACGAAATTGAGCAGATTTTTGAGCAGAATCTCGCCACCGCCCGGATCGTTCCCGCCACCACCGCCCTGGGGGAACAGATGCCCCTAGTAGCCCGGGCCAGTTACCGCCGCGAAGAAATCTTGGCTGCCTTGGATGTCTCCAGCTGGGACAAGCCTCGAGCCTCCCACGTTGAGGGCGTCCAGTACTCGGAGGCTTTTGAGACCGATGCGTTACTGATTAACCTGCATAAATCCGAACGCGATTTTTCCCCGACCACGATGCACCGGGATTACGCGATCAGTCCCGAGCTGTTTCACTGGGAGTCTCAGAGTAGAGTCGGTCCCGATTCACCAGCCGGGAGACGCTACACAAACAAAGCTGAGAACGGGACCCATACGATGTTGTTTGCCCGGCATTCTCCCACCGATGTCATCGGCACCCGAGCCTTCGTCTGTCTCGGCACCGCTGACCTGGTCTCCTGCGAAGGCGCGAAACCGATGACCATCATTTGGCGTCTCCATCAGCCGATGTCCCAAGAGCTGACAAATATGGCCAGCGCCGTGGCCTCCTAGACAACCCGACTATGATGGGTATGTCACACTACATGAGCTAAGGGACTGATTTCGCCATGTCAGGGCTAAGCCACGACATTTCTGCCTTAGTCGCCAACCACGCTGCCGGCGACGACGAAAGCTTCTACGCGGTGGCCCGCGACGTTGCCACCCGCGAGCTACGCGACGGGCGACGCAACTCCGCCCAAGAGATTCACGACGCGGTCAATGCTGCCACCGGTGAGAAAACCAGCGAAGACGAAGACCTCGACGCCGAATACACCGACGCGCTGGTTGATTCGGACCTGACCGAATATATTGAGGTCACCCGCCCCAAGGGACATCTGGATGATCTGATCATCTCTGATGACCTCATCGAACGGCTCCGGCAACTGATTGCCGAGCACCGTTCGGAAGAAGAACTCAAAGAAGCCGGCCTCTACCCAGCCTACCGGGTGCTCTTAGAAGGCCCGGCCGGGACTGGTAAAACCGCTACCGCCAAAATTTTGGCCTCAGAACTGGGGTTGCCACTGGTCACCGTCTGGTTGGACTCGCTGTTGGCTGCCTACTCCGAAGATGAGGATGTTCGGTCCTTGCGGGGCGTATTCAAAAAACTCACGCAACGCAACGCGATCTTCCTCTTCGACATGTTCGGCGTCGTCGCCATCGAACACCGCGACGCCCGGGACCGTGGCGTGTTCCGGGCGTTCATGATGTTTTTGGACGAGATTCAGCCCGGCTCCATCGCGCTGGCGGCCACCAACCGGCGGGAAGCGCTGGAACGGTACATGTTCCGCCACTTCGACGTCGTGCTGAACTTTTCACTACCAGACCCGCGGGTGGCGGTCCAGGTGATGCGCAATGAACTGGGTAACCTGGCTCCGGACGTCACGGTCAATGAGGCCGACGTGTACGGCCAATACATGCCAGGACTCAGCCACGCCGAACTGGTGCTGGCCGCCCAGGACGCCGCTAAGGCCGCAGTGCTACGTGGCGCGACCCAGGTGACCCAGGACGATTTGATTTTCGCACTCACCAACCGTGGAGCGCACATGCTCAACGACCACGAGGACTAGTACCATGCCGATACCGCCCTCAGTGCTGAGCGCGCGGAGCGAACACCACGGCCACCAGTGACAGCAGGCAACAACCGGTTAGGAAAGCACCTTGGCCTCCCGAGGTGAAGGTGATGACCAGGCCGTCGCTGGTCGTTACGGCCAGCACGGCGAGCCACGCAGAACCCGAGGCCAGACCGAGCAGGATCGCAAAAGCGGTGACCGAACCGATCATCGCGCCCCGGGCGGCCGGGCGGGAGAGCCCGACGTGTTCGAAGGTCATCGGCGAGATGGCGAACACCGCCAGGGTGTAGTTGATGGCATTGTGGCCGGTCATCATCAAAAATCCGGTGATCAGCCCGTGCAAATGGTGGCGGAACAGTCGTGAGACGGGAACACGCTGCCGGTCCGCTCGTTCTTCGGTGCGGTCACGTGCCTCTAAGTACTCGGGTCTGTCTTCCAAGCGTTGGCGGATGAAAACCGCCAGAGCGAACAGCACCACACTGACCAGGAAGGGTAGTCGCCACGCCCACGCCAACAGCGCCTGATCACTGAGCCGAGACCGCCAGGAACGCCAGTGTCGCCAGGGCGATACCGGCCGCAGGCCTGCCCACGACGAATGAGGTGAACAGTCCACGCCGTTTTGGGGAACAAATTCGGCTACCAGCGTGGTGGCCCCGGAGAGCCCGATGCCGGCGGTAGCCACACCCATGACCATGACGGTCAGCAACAATGCGGGGCGACGGCCGTAGTGGTCGCCGACATGACCAATGATCAACCCTCCCAGCCGACGGGCAATACATCCCACCGCAAAAGTGGCGAACGCAGCCAGCGTGGCAGGTGTCTCCCCGCCGGGGCAGAACAGCGGCGCGACTAGGGCTCGGTGGGCGTCAGCAGACGGGCGCTCACGACGTTGTTCAAGTATGGCCGTCATTTATCAATGCTCAACGTCAGCCCCCAGAAAACGGCCTGTTTATGACACCGGGCACACACCCTAGAACTTGTCGGGGCCGTGATCGGGATCTGAATCATCCGAGTCAGAACCTGGATCGTCATCGGGACCATCAAGCTCGTCGAGTTCATCCTCCAACTCGTCCGCTAATTCCTCTTCATCGTCAGGCTTGGGATCGATACGTTGCCAGGGCCAGGCGAAGGTCCCGCCAAAAGCCGCGCTGGGAGCATGCCACTTAAATCGCAGGGCCACGAGTCGGAAACTAAACACCGCCACGGCAGTCACGGCACCCCAGAGTGGCTCGTAGACATCCAAGGCGTTCAAAATTGCCACCACCGCAGCGCCGGAGACCGCCGGGATGGCATAGATATCGTGGGGGTTGAAGATGGCCGGGATCTGGTTGGCCACCACATCGCGTAAGAGCCCGCCAAAGACCGCGGTGGCAGCGCCCAAAAGTGTTGCCGAGACGACCGGTAGCCCCGCATCGGTGGCGATCAGGGTACCGACCACGCAAAACACAGCGAGTCCTCCGGCATCAAACACCAGGATCGTGCGTCGGAGCCGGTCTGAGTCAATGACTCGGATATACACCAGTAAGACCGCCAGGGCCACCGGGATCATGTAGGACGGGGAAGCGAACGCATTGGGGACCCCAGCGTTAATGATCACATCGCGGACCACACCGCCACCCAGTCCGGTCAGCGCTGCCAGCAGCGCCGAGCCGATGATGTCGAAACCACGCCGGGAGGCCAGCAGTGCACCGGAGACCGCGAAGAAGAACACCCCGGATAGGTCGGCAAAATAGACAATATCGGGCAGATAGTCCACCGAAGAGTCTGGCATCTGCTCCGTGGGTTCCGGGAATTCATCGATCCCGCGGGGCTGTTGGTCCTGGATATCGTCTGGGTCGGTCTGGGCCAGGATGAATGACGCTAACACACTGGTGAGGCTTCGCGTTAGCGACGTCCCTCAAGCGTTTCGGCCGCCAATTGTGCGGCCACCCCGGTGTAGGCCGCGGGGGTGAGCTTCAGTAGCTGCTCCTCGGCCTGGGAACTCAGCCCCAAGGACCGGACAAACTCGCGCATCCGCTCGGGGGTCACTCGCTGACCGCGGGTGAGTTCTTTGAGTCGTTCGTAGGGTTGTTCCATGCCTTCGGTGCCGGCAATGGCTTCAGCGCGCATCACGGTCTGGATGGCCTCACCGAGTACTTCCCAGTTGTTATCCAGGTCCGCGGCCAGCACCTGTTCGGCGACGGTGAGTTGCCCCAGCCCGCGAGTGACGTTGGACAGGGCCAGCACCGAGTGGCCCAGCCCCACCCCGATATTGCGTTGGGAGGTGGAGTCGGTCAGGTCGCGCTGCCACCGGGACTCGATCAGGGTCTGACCCAGTGTGTGCAGGATGGCATTGGACAACTCGCAGTTGGCCTCGGCGTTTTCGAAACGGATCGGATTGACCTTATGCGGCATGGTCGAGGACCCGGTCGCCCCGGCAACCGGGACCTGGGTGAAATAGCCGATGGAGATATAGGACCACACGTCCTGGCAGAACCCGTGCAGGATCTGGTTGAACCGGCTGAGATCATCGTAGAGCTCTGCCTGGTAGTCGTGGGATTCGATCTGCGTAGTCAGGGGATTAAAGCTCAGCCCTAAGCTTTCCACAAAGGACTGAGCAATTACCGGCCAGTTAGCGTGGGGGACAGCCACGTGGTGGGCGGCGTAAGTGCCGGTGGCGCCATTAATCTTGCCCAGGTATTGCTGGCGGGAGATGCGATCCAGCTGGCGTTGCAGGCGGTGGACAAACACCGCCAATTCTTTGCCCAGGGTGGTCGGGGTTGCCGGCTGGCCGTGGGTGCGTGAGAGCATCGGGGTGTGTTGGCACCCTTGTGCGAGCTCGGCGATCGTGTCGATCGTTTCTTGCGCTCGCGGGATCCAGACCTGGTGGATCGCATCGCGAATACCCAGGGCATAGGCGAGGTTATTGATGTCTTCGCTGGTGCAGGCGAAGTGCACCAGCGAAGACAGCCGCTGCAGTCCCATGTCTTTCAGATGGGCGGAGATGAAGTATTCCACGGCTTTGACGTCGTGGACGGTGGTGGCCTCAAACTCAGCCAGTTCGGCGATCGAGGCAGCGTCGAACTCGGTGTACAGCCGGCGTAACTCGTGCTTCTGGTCGGCGGAGAGCTGGTCCAGACCAGGCAGGACCTGAAGTTCACACAGGTGAATGAACCACTCGACCTCCACCACCACACGATTTCTATTCAGTGCCGCCTCGGAAAGATGCTCGGTGAGCTCCGAAACGGATGACCGATACCGGCCATCTAGGGGCCCGAGGACCGCCCCGGCGTCAGCCAAAGAACGACGTGCAGAATCGGTGGTCGCGAGTGAAGAATCGGTGGAGGTCATTTTTCTATTTTTGCACGTTTTCCCGCCCGGTCCACAGGCTTGAAGGTTTGCAACGGTTATCCACTGTTGGCCCGAGAAGACGGTGGAGAACGTGGGTGCTTCCTACGCTGAATTCGTCGATACGTTGATTCGATGAGATATGAGATGACGCAGGAGACGAAAGGCGCGAGATGACACTGATTGAAACCGCCACCGGAGCGTATTGCACGCATGTGGCCCCCCACATTCAGCAGTGGTCGGAGGGACCCGGGGTGGGAGACCTGGGAGTGGCTGCCATCGAGAAAGCCACCCTGGCACTGGAAACGGTCGTGGACGAAGTTCAGGCGGTTCAGGCAGAAATTGAGCAACTGGCCTCCCGACTCCGCGATATCGGTGGCCTGGACTGGCACTCGAAGGCCGGGGAAGCGTTCAAAGACAAGACCCGACGTACCGAGGCGAAGACCCGGGATATCTCTGACTCGGCGCTTGCCATGAAACAGGCGGGCCGGAAGGGAATCGACGAGCTACGGGTCCAGGCGGCCCAGGCCCGGGATGCTCTGAACGCGGCCCGGTCCACGGTCGCTGATATTGCGACGGGAGTGTGCTGATGGCCTCGGTGGTGGGTGGAGCCTCGTCAATCCAGGGCAATCTTGAAGAACTGGAACGTGGTAGTCAATTCTTGAAAGACATTGCAGTGCGTGCCGGGGTACTGGGGGCAAAAGCTACTGCATGGAGTGGTGCGCTGAGTTTCGCAACATTGACCGTTCCTTCAGGAGCCCAGGTACGGGCCCGTGCTGTCGAGGTGAGTTCAGGACTGGCCTGGCTGGCCACTGAATCCTACGGCTTAGCTGAGGGCGTGGATTTCGCTGTGGCAGGATACCGTCAGGCAGAACGCGTGGTCGAAGAGCAGATGTCTTCCTTAATGCTGGCGGTGTCCGGAACACGAATGTTGGGGGATCTGGTGACCGGCCAAGATATCCGCACCGAAGACCTAGCCCGCTTACTCGAAGACGGGCCCGAAGCGGTATTAAACCTGCTCCACGTTGGTTTTGGTCCGGCCGGTGGCCTTGCTCTTGGCACAGTAGCCAATGTCACTGAAGCCGGTTTGAAACTGATAACCGACAACCCGGAGCTCTCCCAGACTGAAGCATTGTGGATGCTGGCCGGAGGCGTGGTTGGCACGGCGGGACTTTTGCGAGTCGGCCGGTATGACACCACAAACACCACGAAAGGTGACACCGATGCCCAAGGGTGGGCCGAGGCTGGACGGGCGGATGGCAGTATTGCGTGGTTGCTGAAGCACCAGGAAGGATCCTTCCCCGAAAATGCTGGAGAATCATCCATGCAGGTTGGCAGGATCACTCTTGACAGTGGCGAGGAGGTTTATACGGTCAGCTACCCGGGGTCACAATTTGATGACCTG
Source organism: Auritidibacter sp. NML100628 (assembly GCF_003185985.1). NCBI lineage: Bacteria > Bacillati > Actinomycetota > Actinomycetes > Micrococcales > Micrococcaceae > Auritidibacter > Auritidibacter sp. NML100628. The sequence continues at coordinate 349,094 of NZ_QHLP01000001.1, read as the reverse complement.
GACATCTCAGACCCTGACGAGCTGTTCAACCCCCAACAACTACTTCAAGATTTCGGATTTGAAGAAAATGCCTGGGGCGCCACTGGCATGCGAGAAGGGATGACCTTAGGGTCTCAACACGTCGCTGATGCCACCGTCGAGATTCTTGCAGAAGCTGGGGTGCCCGAGGGGGCGAAGGTGATCTTCAGCGGCTATTCCCAAGGCGGTATGCATGCCTCAACGGTGGCGACCAACCCCAAGATCACTGACGTCTACGATGTGAAGGCGGTTGTCACCTACGGTGCACCGGACCACCACGTCGACCACGATCCAGACACTATTTATCTCGGGTTTCAGCACATCAGAGACCGGGCGACCGCGCTCAGCGGCCCGGTACCCGATGGGGGAGTGAACCATTCCCGAGTGATCCTGGAAGATCTCCCTGCGGGGGCAGACCCGGATGAATCCGGGGCGTTCGGTGCCGGGCACAGCTGGCACAACCTGGAGGAAATGACTCGGGACGCAGTGGCGGATCCGGTGGTTCGGGGGCAACTGGAACATCAGCTGCAACATCTGTCTGGAATCACCACTGGGGCGGTGGCCACCAAAACCTATTCGCTCCAGCGTCGCGATCCCGGAGTACCCCGTAATCCGTTAGACCGGATCGCAGAGGGTGCCCACTCTGTTATGCAAGACGTGGGAAAGAACAGTCGGACCCTAGGCCCCACCACGAGCCCATTAGGACCGCCCCGGATCAGCATGCCACCGTTGCCCTCCTAACAGGCCGGTGCCTTAGGCTTCGGCTGGCGGAAACAGCGCTGCGAGCACTCGCTGCATAATGGCTGAGGCCAAGGAGATGATAATGGCGGCGAAAATGGCGGTAAACCAGAACTCATCAATTTCTAGGTGCACCGGGAAAATCTGAGAGATCCACGTGCTCAGCCACAACAACACAGCGTTGATCACCAGAGTGAATAACCCCAATGTCAGGCAGGTGACCGGCAGCGAGAGCACCCGCAGAAACGGGCCAATCACGGCGTTCACCACGCCGAAGATGACCGAGACACCGAGGAGTCCAAGGATTTCCTCCCCGGTCGAACTGGCGCCGACGAAATACATTCCGGGTAGTAGCCAGGTGGCAAGCCACACAGCCACCGCGGTAACAGCGGTGTTGAGCAAGAATCTCATGTCCTCATCGTGGCACACGAAGGTGAAAATGTGGTGAGCACCATTCAACGATACGATGGTTTTTATGAATGTCCCTGAATCTTCCGCGCCCCGCGACCACCACCAGGCTCAGCAGCCTGGCACCACAAACGGAGTTTACCCCCGCGCCGTGTTGAACGAGCTGCCCGCCTATGTTGCCGGGAAACCCTCGGGGGAGGTGCCGGGCTTGCGTTCCTATAAGCTCTCGTCCAACGAGAACCCCTACGCCCCGGTGCCAGCGGTGATCGACAAGCTGGCCGAACTGTTCAGCGCCGCACCGACCGAGGACCACGAGCGACCTGCCGGTGAGATTCTCAACCGCTATCCGGACACGATGTACACCGCTCTGCGCCAGGAACTGGGAGCGACCCTGGACGTTGACCCCGACGACATCGTGATCGGCGCCGGATCGCTGGGTGCGCTCACCCAGTTGGTGTCCACTCTGGCGGGCACCAGCGCCGACGGGACCCGTGACGAGGTCATCATCCCGTGGCGTTCCTTTGAGGCTTACCCGATTGTCGTGCTCTCGGCAGGCGCCCAAGATATTCGGGTCCCGTTGCTAGCCGACGGTCGTCACGACCTGCAGGCCATGGCCGACGCACTCACCCCGGCAACGCGGATGATCATGCTGTGTAGCCCCAATAACCCCACCGGCCCGGTGCTGACCACCGCCGAGGTCGATGAATTCATGGCCAAGGTTCCCGCTGATGTTCTCGTGGTCCTCGACGAAGCCTACGTGGAATTTATCGAGGACCCCCAGGCCGTCAATGGCCTGGAATTCTTTGCCCGCTACCCCAATGCGGCCGTGGTGCGAACCTTCTCCAAAGCTCACGGGCTGGCCAATCTTCGGATCGGCTATGCGCTGGTGCATCCGGACCTGATGCCCCACGTGCGCGTGATGGCTACCCCGTTTGCAACCTCCACCATCGCCGAAACCGCCGCGATCACTTCTTTGCAGAACCTCGACCAGGTGCATAAGCGGGTGGCCATCGTCCAGCAACAGCGTCGTTGGGTGTTGAGTGAGCTGCACGCCATGGGTATTCAGGTACCCGAAAGCTCAGCAAACTTCTTCTGGCTGGACCTTCGCGAACGCACCCCGGAATTCGTACAGAAGGCCGCGACGTGGGGCTTGTCCGTGCGCGGATTCGGACAAGAAGGTGTGCGCGTCACCATTGGTGAGGCTGAAGCCAATGAGCGGTTGTTACAGATGGTGGCAGAGTTCTTCAACGTCTCTCGGTAAGTCGCCCCCGCAACCGGCGGAGCATTATACAACTGTCCGGCATGGTTTCGCGGTTCTCCTGGTAGATTAGTGATAGTTCTCACGTGTTGGAGACACCCATTCCAACGCGATGACGACCAGGAAGGACCTTGCCATGACCGAGAGAACCTCTATTGTCCCCGTCGGTGATGATGGGTCAGAGAAGATCCCCGTTGACCTACCTGCCGACACTGTCCAATTCCTCGACCCGGATGGAATCTATCAGCCCTCCCACACTGCGGATCGATTCCAGTCCCACGCGGATCACCTCGATCAGGAACAACTCCAGCAGCTCTACCAGCTGATGGCAACGACCCGCAGAATCGATAACGAGGCCACCAGCCTGCAACGTCAAGGCGAGCTGGTACTCTGGGCCTCCTGCTTCGGTCAAGAAGCTGCCCAAGCTGGGGCAGTCTTTGCTCTGGATGACACCGACCACATTTTCCCCACCTACCGTGAGCATGTGATGGCTTTCCATCGCGGAGTTCCCGTGCGCGATATGCTCACGTTCTTCCGTGGTGCCAAAAACTCCGGGTGGGATTCTCGCGACTTCAACATTCACCCCTACACCATCGTGTTGGGCACCCAAGTTCCCCAGGCCGTGGGGTACTCCTGGGGCACCAAACTCGATCACGCCAAATGGCAGGGTGCTGATCTAAAACATCGCCCCCCGGTAACGCTGGCCTGCTTCGGGGACGGCACCTCCTCGGAAGGTGACGTCCATGCCGGTATGGTCTATGCCGCATCGCAAAACACGCCCACCCTGTTCTTCTGCCAGAACAATCGGTGGGCTATTTCTGTGCCTTTTAACGTCCAATCACGGGTACCGATTTCCACCCGCGCAGCCGGCTACGGCTTCGAAGGCATCAACGTTGACGGTAATGACCCTATCGCGATGTTTGCCGTCACCCAGTGGGCTGCCGAACGCATTCGTTCCGGCAAGGGCCCGGTTTTGATTGAGGCGCACACCTACCGGCGTGGGGCCCACACCACTGCTGATGATCCCACCAAGTACCGGACCAAGGACGAGGAAGATGCCTACGCCCGGTTGGATCCGCTGAGACGCACAGAAGCTTATTTGCGACGGCAATATAAGGTCGACGACGATTTCTTCGAACAGATTGCCACGGATGCCGATGCACAAGCCAATCAATTGCGCGACATGGTCTTGGCGATGGCGCCAGAGAACACGTTGACCCTCGAAGAGTTCATGCAGAACACTTATGCGGAGCCACACCCGTTGATTGATGAAGAACTGGCTGAATACCGTCAGTACCACGCCGGCTTTGCTGACGAACCCGTCGCGAACGGCGGTGAACGATGAGCACTACCGCCGAGACCGCGACGAAGAAACTGACCATTGGTCAAGCCATCAACCAGGCCCTGGCCGAAGAACTCGCCAGCGACGACAAGGTGCTACTGCAAGGCGAAGATATCGGCTCACTCGGTGGGGTCTACCGTGTCACCGAGGGCTTGAAAGCCGAATTTGGTGGCGACCGGGTGGTGGATTCGCCGCTGACCGAATCCGGGATTATTGGCACCTCGATCGGGCTGGCGCTAGCTGGTTACCGTCCTGTGGCCGAAATCCAATTCGATGGGTTCGTCTACCCGGGCTTTGACCAGATCACCTCCCAGCTGGCCAAACTCCATGCCCGTATGGATGGGGCCCAACAGGTTCCGGTCACCATCCGACTACCCTACGGTGGCGGGATCGGGTCTGTGGAACACCACGGTGAATCACCGGAGGCCCTGTTCACTCATACCGCTGGGTTGCGGATCCTGACCTATTCCACGGCCCACGACGCCTACTGGCTGACTCGGGCTGGAATTCGTAGCCACGACCCGGTGATGCTCTTTGAGCCCAAGCGTCGCTACTTCGCCCGCAGTATCGTCGACTTCTCCGATCCCGGTCACGCAGCCGACCCATGGAAGGCCGTGGTGGCCAAAGAAGGCACAGATCTCACCTTGGTGGTTTGGGGCGCGATGACCGCGGTCGGACTGGCCGCTGCCGAAGCCGCCGAAGCTGAAGGAATCAGCATCGAGGTGGTGGATCTGCGCTCGCTATCACCGATCGACTTTGACACTCTGGAAGCCTCCCTGAAGCGCACAACCCGGATGGTGGTAGCCCACGAGGCCTCCGTGTTTGGTGGGCTCGGCGGTGAAATCGCGGCCCGGCTGACCCAACGGTGCTTCTACTACCTGCAAGCACCGATCGCCCGGGTAGGCGGATGGCACATCCCGTATCCGCCCTCGCAGATCGAGCACGACCACATCCCGGATCTCGACCGCATTCTGGATGCGGTCGACACCACACTGGCTTTCTAACCTGAGGGGGTATTCATGGAAATTTTTAAGCTCCCCGATGTGGGAGAAGGCCTGACCGAAGCCGATATTGTCGAATGGCGGGTTGCCGTCGGTGACACCGTTGCCGTCAACGATGTGCTGGTCGAAATTGAGACCGCTAAATCACTGGTTGAACTCCCCAGCCCCTTTGCCGGCACCATCCACAAGCTCTTCGCCGAGGTCGGCGATACCGTGCTGGTCGGTGAAGACCTGATTGGTATTGGCGACTCAGCAACCGCCGGCGACGAATCTGACTCCAGCGGAGACAGTGCAGTAACGGCCGATAAACCCTTGGTGGGTTCTGGGCCGAAAAATGAAGCTACCCGTCGCCGGGCACGGAAAAAAGCCGCCACCTCGGCCCAGCCGAGACCGGCCACCCAGAAGCTTGACCCAGCACCAGAGTCAGCACCGGAGCAAGCACCGAGTCCGACACCGGCTACAACTGTGGTGCTGGCCAAGCCACCGGTGCGATACTTCGCCAAGACCCAGGGCGTCGATCTCGCGCAGGTCACACCAACCGGTCCTCGCGGCGATGTCACCCGCGCGGATGTGGAAGGCTTTCTGAACCAGTCCACTCCCGCTGGTGCCACGGCAACATCGGGTCGAACCCAAGCTCAGGCACAGGCCACCGATCCCCGGGCTATCGTTGCGCGCACCCCGGTTAAAGGTGTGCGCAAAGCCACCGCGAACGCGGTCATGCAGTCGTACTCGCAGGCTCCGCACGTCTCGGTGTTTAAAGACGTCGACATCACTCGTAGCATGGAGTTCTTGGCCCAGCTCAAGGCCTCACCCTCCTGGGAAGGCATCAAAGTTAGCCCGATGATCCTGGCCATCCGAGCCATGGTCCGCGCCGCCACGATCTACCCTCAGTTCAACTCGCTGTGGGAATCGGGGACAGCAGATGGCCAACCCGACGAGATCGTGCAGTACCAGCACGTCAACGTCGCGGTCGCAGCCGCCACGCCTCGCGGGCTGATCGTACCGGTGATCCCGCAGGCGGACTTGTTGAGCCTGAAGGACACCGCGCGAGCGATGATGGAATTGACCTCCCGCGCCAGAGAAGGCAAGACCCAACCGGCCGAACTCGCCGGTGGCACCGTGTCGATCACCAATTTCGGGTCGCTGGGTCTCGATGCCGGAACCCCGATCCTCACCCCGGGCCACACCGCGATCGTGGGCTTGGGTAAAGGGTCGAAGAAGCCGTGGGTCGTGGATGACCAGATCGTGCCACGCACCGTGCTTACCCTCGGGGGTTCCTTCGATCACCGCGTGGTCGACGGAGCAGAGATTGCCGCCTACCTGGGCGAAATCGCTGCCGTGTTGGCTGAACCTGCGGTGCTATTGGACGAATAGTGCAGAGACCTGTCTGCCCATGGACCAGGACAAACCGGGCGAAACGGGGCAGACCAGCATTAAAGAAGCCGACCCGGTTGCTGTCGACAGCAACCAGGTCGGCTCTACTCATCACTCACACCTCGAAGAGGATGTTTAACATCGTAATGACCCCAGATGATTAGACGCTGGAGGAAATATGAACGTTTCCTGTGAATGTGTGTCGCGGAGGATCGGCCTGGTGGCCCTCTGATGTTAAGCCAGTCACGTTACACTGGTGGAACTGAAATGAACTGAAGTGTCGTGAGAGTTCAGGCCGAACCGTGCCTGACAATGTCGTCAGGCGGGGAAGCAACACGATCGGGGCCGACTCACTCAACGACAGACGTCTGCCGAGAATGGAGCCAATCAATGACCGACCAGCTGAAGCACGCGAGCGACGAGCAATCCACCCCGGTGGTCAATACCGTCTCGCTGACCGATTCATCTGCTGCCGACAAAGATGTCCTGGTGGTAGGAGCCGGCATGGGGACCGGGGTGCGTGGGCTGTGGCAGCACGCGGCCAACCACTTGGCAGAGCGCTTCAGGGTCATCGGCTGGGATCTGCCCGGCCACGACACCTCACAGCCCCACCAGGCCAAAGTAGGGATTGAGGACCTGGCGGATGCGGTGGCTGACATCATCACCACCCAGCGGGCTGAGGGAACCATTGGCCCGGAGGCCAAGGTCTACTACGCCGGTGTCTCGATCAGCGGGCAGGTGGGGCTCCAGCTCGGTCTCGACCATGGAGAACTCTTCGACGGAATCGCCATTGTGGCCTCCGCGGCCAAAATCGGCGAGCAGGCGGGTTGGCAAGAGCGCGCCCAACTGGTCGAATCGGCCGGCACCGCAACCCAAGTGATTGGCTCGGTGAGTCGGTGGTTCGCCGAAGGCTTTACCGACCAGCACCCCGACCGGGCTGAATCATTGCAGACGGTGTTAGAAAAAGCCGACCAGGTGTCCTTCGCTCGGCTATGCGAAGCTCTGGGCGCTTTCGATGTGCGCGAAGCGCTGCCGAAGATTTCCGTGCCGATCGTGGCGATCAACGGTGCCGACGATCAGGTGTGCTCCTCCTCGGACGCTCACCTGATTGCCGATCGGGTGCAGCACGGTGCCCAGGCCACCGTCGAGCAGGCCGCCCACCAGATTCCCGTGGAACAACCCGAACGGTTGGCTGAGATTCTGCTCGAGAACTTCTCTTAGATCTCGAGGCCTCCTCCGATTCTCACACAACCCTCGGATTGTTGAACAATTTGAGGGTTGTGTGGCATTCTGGAGATCTACACCACCCGAGATGAGACGGAGGACACGTCGTGAACGCTGAGCACAAACTCACGATCGATATCAACAGTGATGTGGGAGAGTCTTTCGGGAACTACACCATGGGTGATGACGCTGCGATTTTCTCCTCAGTGTCGTCGGCCAATGTGGCCTGTGGGTTTCACGCGGGCGACCCCTCCATTATGCTCAACACCTGCCAGTTGGCAGCTGCGCGCGGGCTCACGGTGGGCGCCCATGTTTCCTACAACGACTTCGCTGGATTCGGACGTCGTTTCTTGGATGAGGATCCTCACCAGCTACGCAACGACGTGCTCTATCAGATCGGGGCCCTCGATGCGATGGCCACAGCAGCTGGTACCCGGGTGGCCTATGTCAAACCCCATGGCGCGCTGTATAACACCATCGTCAACCACCGCGAACACGCCGAAGCTGTGGTCGATGCGCTGGTCACCCACGGTCACGGACTGACACTGTTGCTTCTGCCCGGCTCTATTGCCGCCTCCCTGGCCGAATCAGCGGGACTGCCCGTGGTCTATGAAGCGTTTGCCGATCGGGGTTACACCCCGGAGGGGACGCTGGTCTCCCGCCGACAACCCGGCGCGGTGCTCCACGACGAGCAGGAGGTCGTCCACCGGATGGTGCGTCTGGCCACTGAAGGCATCATTGAAGCCGTTGATGGCACAGAGATACAGGTCAACGCCGGTAGCATCTGCGTTCACAGCGACACACCCGGGGCAGTGTCGATGGCTGCCGCGGTGCGTCGTGGCCTGGAAGAAGCCGGTGTGACGATCGAGTCCTTCGCATGAGCGCCCCGACCATCCGCTGGGCCGGTCGTCGTTGCTTTCTGGTGGAATGCGCCGATATCGATCAGGTCATGGCGCTCCACCAGCGCCTGTCCACCCACCCGGTCGCAGGCCAACGCGAAGTCCTGGCCGCAGCTCGCACCGTGGGGATATTCTTTGACACCGACGCCGAAGCCCGCCACGCCGCCGAAGACATCAGCCAGTGGAACTTATCGGATGCCGCATCGCACGACGGCGCGTTGATCACCGTCGAGGTGGTGTATGACGGTGCAGATCTCTGCGAAGTCGCCACCCAGTTGTCCATGAGTGCCGATGAGCTGATCAACTGGCACACCGGCACCACATGGTTGGGTGCCTTCGGGGGTTTCGCCCCAGGATTCACCTACCTGGTTTCCACCGGCGACAGCTATTCCATTCCTCGTCGGCGAACGCCGCGGACACGGGTACCCGCACAGTCGGTGGCCGTGGCGGGAGAATTCTCCGCCGTCTATCCCCAAGCCTCACCGGGCGGGTGGCAACTTCTGGGTCACACCAACGCGGTGATGTGGGATCTTGACCGGTCCTCTCCAGCGCTGGTTGCCCCCGGTGACCGCGTTCAGTATCAAGCCGTCCGGGAACGGCTGACCACCACCCAGAACTCCACCGATCACCGGTCTGGTGAGCAACCACACGAGAAACTCAGTGCCACCGCAACACCGCAACACGGGCTGGAAATTATCACCACCGGACTCCAGACCTTGGTGCAGGACCTGGGGCGGCCCGGCTACGCCGATCTGGGAGTCAGCCACTCCGGGGTGGCCGATCGGGCCGCGGCTCGGCAAGCCAACCGGCTGGTCGGTAACGACTCCGAGGCCGCCGTCCTTGAAGTGCTCATGGGCGGGCTGACGATCCAAGCCCACGGGCACCACGTGCTGGCACTCACCGGAACCGACACCCCTGCACAGATCTGGGCCCCGGAGACCGCACCGACGGGTTCTCGGCAGGCTCCGGTCAACGCAGCTTTTGCGCTCTTCGACGGTGAACACCTGCACCTTCCCACCCCTGAGGCCGGGCTACGCACCTACCTGGCGGTCCGAGGCGGCCTGGAGGCGACCGACCAGCTTGGCAGTCGCGCTACCGACACGCTGTCGGGCATCGGACCAGAATCGGTGCGGGAAGGCGCCGTTCTTGCGGTCAATAAACCCCAACACCCCCTAGCCGCCACCGGAACTGCCGAACCAGCAGTGCACCCCACTCTGCCGAGAGTCGACGGGCCAGCTACCGTACTGCGGGTGCTCCCCGGGCCACGCGATGACTGGTTCGGTCCCGCCGGACTGGAACAGCTGACTGGCCAACCCTGGCGGGTCTCCGACGACTCCAACCGCATCGGCGTGCGGTTCGAACTTTCCGAGGGTGGCACCGCGCTACAACGGGTTCAGGACGCGGAACTGCCGTCTGAACCAGCCGTGACCGGAGCCCTGCAAGTCCCCCCATCGGGTCTGCCGGTGCTGTTTTTGGCCGACCATCCCGTCACCGGTGGGTATCCGGTGATCGGTGTGGTGACTGAGGACGACCTGGACCTAGCCGCGCAATTGCCACCCGGAGCCACCGTGAGGTTCCAGATTGATGACGAGACAACTGATGACAACCCAGGCAAGGACACCCACCATGACCAACACTGACTCCATCGCCACCACAGTCCAGCAACTCTCCGGGCGGATGTCCAAAGTCCTGATCGCCAACCGTGGCGAAATCGCGGTGCGCGTTGCCCGGGCAGCCCGCGACTGTCATCTGGCCTCGGTGGCGATCTTCTCTGACCCCGATGCTGAGTCCCTGCACGTCGCGGTGGCCGATGAAGCCTACGCGCTGGAGGGATCCGCTTCGGCCGACACCTACCTAAATATCGACAAAATCCTGGAGATCGCCCGCCGGTCCGGGGCCGACGCGGTGCATCCCGGGTACGGGTTCCTGTCAGAAAACGCCGATTTCGCCCGTGCCGTGATCGAGGCCGGACTGACCTGGATCGGTCCCAGCCCCGACGCCATTGCCACCCTGGGAGATAAGCTCTCCGCCCGGGCGCTGGCCGTTGAGGTGGGCGCCCCGCTGGTTCCCGGCTCGGACGGTCCGGTGGAATCTGCCGATGAGGCTCGAGCCTTCGGTGAAGAACACGGCCTACCGATCGCCATTAAAGCCGCCTTCGGCGGTGGCGGACGCGGCATGAAGATCGTCCACCGTGTCGATGACATCGAATCCGCTTACGATTCGGCGGTGCGTGAAGCTCGCACCGCTTTCGGTCGCGGCGAGTGCTTTGTTGAGCGCTTCTTACAGCGGCCCCGCCACGTCGAAGCCCAGGTCGTGGCCGATACTCACGGCAATGTGGTCGTGGTCGGTACCCGCGACTGCTCACTGCAGCGACGCAACCAGAAACTCATTGAGGAAGCTCCAGCCCCCTGGTTGAGCCCGGAACAACGCCAGCGGATTCACGACTCGGCCGAGGATATTTGTCGGGCGGCCGGTTATACCGGTGCCGGCACCGTGGAATACCTCGTGGCTCCCGACGGGCTGATCTCGTTTTTGGAGGTCAATACCCGGTTGCAGGTCGAACACCCCGTCACCGAACAAACCACCGGGGTCGATCTGGTCGCCGAGCAGTTCCGGATTGCTGCCGGACTGCCACTGAGCTTCACGGAAACTCCCGAACCCACCGGGCACAGTTTTGAATTCCGGCTCAACGCCGAAGACCCCGCGTTGGGCTTTGTGCCCAGTCCCGGGACCGTGGAGCGGTTCGAGTCTCCTACCGGTCCGGGCGTGCGCCTGGACAGCGGGGTGGTCTCCGGCTCAGTGGTTCCCGGGGAATATGATTCCATGCTGGCCAAGCTGATTATCACCGGTGCCAATCGCGAACAAGCGCTGATTCGGGCGCGCCAGGCCCTAAAAGAACTGGTGATTACCGGGGTGCCGACTGTGGTGGGCTTCCACCAAGCGGTGCTGGAGACCGAGGACTTCACCAGTACCGAAGCGTTCGGGGTCTATACCACCTGGATTGAAGACGAGTTTACCCCTGAACTGCAGGCTTCGCCTTATCTGACCCATCCAGGTTCGGCACGACGAGAAATCACCATCACTCTGGACGGTAAAGCACACGCCTTGGGTCTGCCCGAGGAGCTCTACCGTGCCCTGCGCCACGGTTCTGGCGGGGCTACCGATGACGACTCGACCGGCCAGGATGCTACGACTGAACGGTCAGCAACAGCGTTGACTGCCCCCATGAACGGTAGTATCGTCAAGTGGTTAGTCGCTGACGGCGATCAGGTTGAGACCGCAGACCCGGTTGTGGTCGTTGAAGCGATGAAGACCGAAACTACGTTGCGGGCTCCGACGGCGGGAATCTTCCGGCGTGAGTCCTTTAACGAGGGCGATCCCGTGAGACGGGGAGAGGAACTAGGACACTGTGAGTAAGCTCAGTGGGGCAGCCGAGCGAGCTGCCGCGAGGTTGCGCGCTGAGATCTCCCACGGCCAGTTAGTGCCCGGCACTAGATTAGGCGAGCACCGGCTGGCCGACCGCCTGAGCATTTCCCGCAACACTTTGCGTGAGGCCTTTCACTTGCTGGGCGAAGACGGGCTCGTCGAGAAAATCCCGCACCGTGGCGTGTTCGTTGCTCGACCCACCCACGAGGATGTGCGCGAAATCTATCAACTGCGTCGCATGATTGAACCGGCCGCTATCATGTGGGGTCATCTCACCGATGAGCAGCTACGCACCCTGGATGAGGCCACCACGGCGGCGCTGGACTACCGGGAGGCCGGGGCCGTGTCGAAAATGGCCGATGTCAATCAGCTGGTGCACGAAACCATTGCCTCGATGACCGGGTCCACCTCGTTGATTCAACTCATGGACCGCACCCTGGCCAGAGTGCGGTTGGTTTTTCACGGCATGGCCGAAATTCCCGATTTTCACTCGATGTTTGTCGACGACAACCGGCACGTGGTCACCTGCTTGCTACAGGACCAGCGCGAAGAAGCTGCGGCGTTGATTCCGCCCTATTTCGTTCGGGCTGAATCACTGTTGCTGACCTTTATGTCCCAGTCCCAAAACGATCCAGAACCGCTCAGCGACGAGGCGCCGGCACCACGTCGTGAGGACACCCGGTTAGGGAACCTGGTAGTCGGCATCCCGGGCATCGGTGATCATCATGTGTCCGGGCGCGTGCCCGATGGCCAGATCGGGTGCTGACTCCATCACCGCCGCCTGAGGAGTGACACCGCAGGCCCAGAATACCGGTAACCAGCCCTGCGGGATCTCGGCTGGCGGATCTCCGAAATCCGGGGAATACAGGTCGGTAATCCCGATCTGTTCGGGGGCGCCAATATGGACCGGGGCCCCGTGCACGGCCGGGTAGCGAGAGGTAATCCGTACCGCCTCGGCGATGTGCTCGGCAGGAATCGGGCGCATCGACACCACCAATGGCCCGCGGATTGCTCCGGCGGGCCGACACGGCACAGTGGTGGTATACATGGGCACATTCCGCCCGTGGAGCTGATGAGCGAGCGGAATGCCCGCCTGAGCCAAGGCACGTTCGAAGGTGAACGAACAGCCGATGAGGAAACTGACCAGATCGTCCCGCCACAGCCCGGTGATGTCCTGGGGCTCATCGACCAACTGGCCGTGGCGGTAAACCCGGTATTGGGGTGCATCGGTGCGGATATCTCCGTCGGGGATCAGCTCCGAGCTCGTCTGACCCGGCTCCAGGACTCCTAGCACCGGCATGGGCTTCGGATTGCGCTGAGCGAAGAGCAAGAGATCGAAAGCGTAGTGACGCGGCACGATCAGCAGGTTCGCCTGGGCATAACCATCGCACAGTCCCGCGGTGGGAGATAACCGTCCTGCACGGAATGCTTGGCGGGCGTGAGCGGGGGTTAGTGTCATGCTGCGTTACCGGTCATCAGCTCGATGGCGGGCAGGAACGAGGTAACGGCCAGCACGAGCGTGAGCACCCAGGCCAGGGTTCCGATCACCACCAGCCAGCGCGGGTAGTGATAACCCTGCAACAGGTCGCGACGACGCCAGGCCACCCACAGCAGCACCCCGAAACCAATCGGCAGAATCAGGCCGTTGAAGGCACCGGCAAAGATCAGTAACTGTTGTGGGGCCTGGCCGACGAATAAGAAGATCACCGTGCAGACACCGATCAACCCGATGGTGAGCCAGTTGCGGACCTTCACGCTACCGTCAGAACGGGTGATGAAGGTAACCGAGGTATAGGCGGCGCCAATGACCGAGGTCAACGCGGCAGCCCAGAGCACAATACCGAATAGCCGCAAGCCAATCTCGCCGGCGGCGTGGCGGAACGCATCGGCAGCCACGTTATCGGCCGCCAGCGTGACGCCGGAGGCAACCACACCGAGGATGGCCAGGAACAATAGCACGCGCATCACACCGGTGACGACAATACCGAGAATGGAGGTGTTGGTGATCTGACGGACGGACTCGGGTCCGCGAATGCCGGAATCGATCATGCGGTGGGCGCCGGCAAAGGTGATATAGCCACCCACCGTACCGCCGACCAGTGTGGTGATCACCAACATATCGACCTGCTCGGGCATCACGGTGTTCTTTAAGGCTTCGCCTACCGGTGGGGCAGCGACGATGGCGACGTAGAGCATGAGCAGAATCATCACGGCGCCTAAGATCACCACAATGCGGTCCAGGGCCATACCGGCGCGCTTGGAGAGGAAGATCAGGATAGCCAGCACGGCCGAGATGGCGCCACCGATACGGGCATCTGCTCCGAACATGGCGTTGGTGCCTAGTCCTGCGCCGGCGATGTTACCGATGTTGAACACCGCGCCGCCGATGAAGACCAAGCCGGCTAGCACCCAGCCGATGCCGGGGAGAACTTTATTGCCCAGTTCTTGGGCGCGCATCCCGGACAGACCGATAACGCGCCAGACGTTGAGTTGCACACAGATATCGATGAGGATCGACGCCAAGATCGCAAATGCGAAGGCGGCCCCGAGCTGAACGGTGAAGTTGGCGGTCTGGGTGATAAACCCCGGACCAATCGAGCTGGTGGCCATTAAGAACATCGCGCCCAACAGGGCGGTGCGACGAACATTCTTGGGCTTTTTGGATTTTTTGGTGGTTTCCGAGACGGTGGGTTCTTGTTCGGATACAGCGGTCGTGGTGGGACCTGCCTCTTCGTGGGTGTTGGACACAGCGGCCTCCGCGGGTGAATGGTATCTCCGTGACGTGAACTGAGTCACGCATATTGTGAGGGTAGCTTACAGGTTGTTGAACAATATCTGCAAGATCTTGTTCAACAATATGAGCCGGGGCGGAGGGGGCTCGCGTGCGAGTCCGGTGGTGTCGGTGTCCTACAGGCTCGACATAGTGGCTTAGGCAACCCGGTTCGAGATGCTGGCGAAGATGGCGTCCATGGTGGACACGAAGAGATTGGCCGCCTCGTCATCCAAGAACCGGCACAGGGCTCGGTGGCCGTTAGGGCCATCAACTTCCATCAGGGCAATGGCTTCCATCTGCCGATGGGGTAGGACCCACATCCGAGCCACCGGCTTGGTGGTGTCTGGAACCGGCTTATTTTCCTCGTTGGTGGTCAGCGTGAAACCAAGGTATTGCACCCCGGGAGCTTGGGAGGTCTCAGCGTCGCGCACGTGTGACCCACCGATCCGGGAGCTGGCCGGTGACGTGGTCAGACTATTGATCAGAGACACCGTAGCCACCGCGTCGTCCCGGTCGGAGAAGATCGCCAGTGGCTGGGTTTTTGCTGCCGAGAAGTACACGAGCGCATACGGGCCGGTGGTCGGGTTTCCACCAATAATCAGACCCTGGTTCTGCTCTCGCGTCTCGCCCGGAGCAAGCCAGTTCTGCAAGGGTTCGAAATCGGCGGAGTGCTTGCTGGAAGAGCGCTGATCGGTCATGTCTGACAGCCTAGTGTTGCCCCAGTCTTGAGGCTAGAACCCGGGTCAGGCTCATAATGGGTTAAGAATTCCGGTCAACCGGCCCCTGGGCGATAAGGTAGGAGTTATGTCTAAGGTTTTGTCTTCTCTGCCCACAGGTGAACGCGTCGGAATTGCCTTTTCTGGAGGTCTCGATACGTCCTGTGCTGTGGCTTGGATGCGGGAAAAGGGTGCTACGCCGTGCACCTACACCGCCGATATTGGCCAGTACGATGAACCGGACCTGGAAGGCGTCACCCAGCGTGCCAAGGACTACGGTGCCGAAATCGCTCGTTTCGTGGACGCCAAGAAGCCACTGGTGGAAGAAGGGTTTGTTGCCCTAGCCTGCGGTGCGTTCAACGTCCGCTCTGGGGGGAAGACGTACTTCAACACCACCCCGCTGGGTCGTGCCGTGACCGGCACCATGCTGGTGCGCGCTATGAAAGAAGACGGCGTTGACATCTGGGGTGATGGCTCCACCTATAAGGGCAATGACATTGAGCGGTTCTACCGCTATGGCCTGATGGCCAACCCCAAGTTGCAGATCTACAAGCCCTGGCTGGATGCTGCCTTTGTGGATGAGCTAGGTGGCCGTCAAGAAATGAGCGAGTGGCTGGTTGAGCACGGCTACCCCTACCGCGATTCAGCTGAGAAGGCCTACTCCACTGACGCCAATATTTGGGGCGCCACCCACGAGGCTAAGCAACTGGAGTTCCTCAACACCGGCCTGGATATTGTTGAACCGATCATGGGTATCCCCACCTGGCGCGAAGAGATCGAGGTTCCCTCGGAGGAAGTCTCGGTCGGTTTTGAAGCCGGACGCCCGGTGAGCATCAACGGTGAGCGCTTCGAAGACCCCGTGGCGCTGGTCTATAAGGCCAATGAAATCGGTGGCCGTCACGGTCTCGGCGTCTCCGACCAGATCGAAAACCGCATCATTGAGGCCAAGTCTCGCGGCATCTACGAGGCTCCGGGGATGGCTCTATTGCACGTGACTTACGAACGGTTGCTCAACGCCATTCACAACGAGGACACCCTCGATAACTACTTCACGCTGGGTCGTAAGCTCGGACGGATGATGTACGAGGGTCGTTGGTTCGACCCGCAGTCGCTGATGTTGCGCGAATCGCTACAACGCTGGGTGGGCTCGGCAGTGACCGGTGAGGTCACGTTGCGTCTGCGTCGCGGTGATGACTACACCATCCTGGATACCACCGGTGAGAACCTTTCCTACCACCCGGAGAAGCTGTCGATGGAACGCGTCGGCTCTGCCGCCTTCGGCCCCGAAGACCGCATCGGCCAGCTGACGATGCGCAACCTGGACATCGCTGACTCCCGGTCTCGACTGGAGCGGTATGCCACCACCGGTATGGTCACCGGCCCGACCGGTGAGCTGATGGGTGAACTCGAGGTCGGAGGCGCCGCCGATATTGCCTCCGCTACCGGCCAGCCCGATGAGACCTCCGACGAGTTGGGACTTTCGGCTGCCTTTGATACCGGCACCGACTAACGCACGGCGCAATGCGCGCAACCACCCAACGACCGCTGGGTGGTAACCATCGGTCAACGTGGTGCCGGCGAGGAGCAGACGTTTCGTAGCTTTCGATTCGCCAGCGACGGTAATCTGGTGGATATCGAGCACTTTTCGATCACCGCACCCGAATGGCCCGATGTGGCCCAGCGACTCAGAAATCGGTTATGACCACCTCACCACTGCCGGAATCCCGCACCCCTGCCACCACCTTGCGGAATGGCGTGCAACTGATTGTCTACGCCAACCGCTTCGGCGGTGATCTGCTCACTACCCGTCGCTGGATCGATACCTACTTCCCGGGCGCGTTCACGGGTGTCCACTTATTGCCGTACTTTCGCACCTATGACGGCGCTGATGCCGGCTTTGACCCCATCGACCACCGCGAAGTCGACCCGCGATTGGGCGACTGGCCGGATGTGGCTTCCGTGGCGGAGGCCTACGATCTGTGCTCCGACATGATCGTCAACCACGTCTCAGCCCGCTCCCCGCAATTCCAAGACTTTCTTGCCCATGGCGCCGACTCTGAGTATGCCGATATGTTCTTGTCCTACTCCGGGATCTTCCCCGAGGGAGCGACCGAGGACCAGCTGTTAGCCATCTACCGGCCACGGCCGGGACTGCCCTTCAGCCTCTACCGGGTCGCCGGCCAACCTCGCCTGCTGTGGACCACCTTCACCTCTGAACAGATCGACATTGATATCAACTCCGATCACGGTGCACAGTACCTCACCGAGATCTTGCACCAGCTGGCTGAAGCGGGCGTGAAATTGATCCGCATGGACGCGGTGGGATATGCCTTCAAACAGGCCGGGGCCAGCTCATTCATGATGCCCGAGACCTTCGAGTTCATCGGCAGACTCACGGAACAAGCCCACCAGCTGGGCATGGAAGTTCTTGTCGAGATCCACTCCTACTACCAGACTCAGCTCGAGATCGCCTCGCGCGTGGATTGGGTCTACGACTTTGCTTTGCCACCACTGTTGCTCCACACTCTCACCACGGGGTCCGTCGCTGCGCTGAGCGAATGGATCCGGGTGCGTCCGACCAACGCGATCACGGTCCTGGACACTCACGACGGAATCGGTGTGATCGATGTGGGGCCAGACCAGCTCAACCCCCATCGTCCGGGACTGCTGCAAGACGCCGACGTTGATGCACTGGTGGGAACAATCCACCGGCTCTCGGACGGCCAATCCCGGTTGGCCACCGGTGCAGCGGCCTCAAACCTGGACCTCTACCAGGTCAACTCGACCTACTACGACGCGCTCGGTCGGGATGACCAACGCTATCTCACCGCACGAGCCATCCAGTTCTTCCTGCCCGGTATCCCACAGGTGTACTACATGGGCGCGCTGGTTGCCGACAACGATATGGAATTGTTGACCTCCACCGGCGTGGGCCGCGACATCAACCGTAGTTATTTCACCGCCGAGCAGGTCGAACGATTGATGTCACGCGACGTCAATCAACGGTTGCTCCAGCTCATGCAGTGGCGCAACCAGCACCCAGCCTTCCAGGGCGTCTTCTCGGTGGTTGAAGCCACCGAAACGATGGTGCAGCTACGTTGGGAGCATAACGACCACTGGGCTCAACTCACCGTCGACGCGAGCGCGGGAGATTTCAGTTGTGAGTGTTCCTGACCGCCACCGGGACCGGCCACTGGTCGTAGGCCACCGGGGAGCCTCACTGCTGGCACCGGAGAATTCTCTGCTGGCTCTGCGGGCCGGCCTGGATGCTGGCGCGGATGCGGTTGAAATCGACGTGCAGCTATCGGCTGACGGGGTTCCGGTGGTTTTCCACGACCGTCTGTTACAGCGCACCACGAATATCGACGAGGTGTTTCCCGAACGACACCATCTCACCCTGAGTTCTTTCAGCTACGAGGAACTCTCCCAGTTGCAACTGCGCGGCCCACAGGGGCTGTCCGGCGAACGCATCCCCACCCTTGATCAGGTGCCCCAGCTACTCGGCGATCACGCGCAGCTGTTTGTGGAAGTCAAAGAACCAGCACATTCGCCGGGGATCATCCAGCTGCTCATCGGCCGGCTCACCCAGGACCCGGTTTTCTCCGCGCTGGTGGCGCAACACCGACTGCGTTGCATCAGTTTCGACCACGCCACCATCCGGGATGTGGTTGCCGGAGTTCCAGGGCTACACGGTCAATATTTGGTCGATCAGCCCCCCAGCCGGCACGTAGTGATCGATGCGGCACGCCATTGCCTGTCGATGGGGACGAACCACCGCACCCTGGATGCCACCACAGTACGGGCAGTGCACGAACACGGCATGGCGCTCAGTGTCTATACGGTCAACACCGTCGCGGACGTCCAACGGGTCACCGAGCTCGGAGTTGATGTGATCACCACCGACGACCCTCGCCTGGTTCCTTCAGGGTAGTGAGCTGGTTACGGTCGGTGGGCTAGGTCCCGCAGAAGGTCTGGAAACTGTGAGTGAAACTCTCCGGAGCCGGTTGCTCAAAGCGTTCGGTATCTGGTTTCCAGTCGTAGGGGTGGGTCACCAGGTCCCACAGCGTGGTGAAACTGTCGCTGACCCGATCTCGTCGGGCGACAACCTCGCTCACCGAGTCCGCTAGGGCTTCTTCCACCAGATGGTTGCGCGGAATATAGCGCGGGTTGAGGGCCTGTAGTCCGGAGGTTTCCGGTTCGAGCGCTCGCCACTGGGTGAGCCACGTCCGGGCCCGTTCGGTCTCACCGAGGACATCGGTGTCGGTCTCGTCTATGGTCCCTGCCAGCCTGCTGAGGCCGAGGAAGAACTGGGTGAGATCCACCCGGGTTTCTTGCCACAGCTCGGGAAGCTCGCGCACCAGTTCACGGACGCGGTGGTCGTCGTCGTAGCGTTCGGCCAGCCCGACTTTCGCGGCCAAACCTCGTTCATACGCGTCGACAAACGCCGGGGCAAATTCGCGCACCTGGTGCTCAGCGATCTCCAGGGCCCGGTTCGGGTCAGGATCAATCTTCGGCAACAGCGCCTCGGCCAAGCGGGAGAGATTCCACTCGGCCACCGCTGGTTGATTGCCGAAAGCATACCGGCCGTTGGTATCAATGGAGCTAAACACTGCGGTGGGGTCGAAGCGGTCCACGAAAGCACAGGGGCCATAATCAATCGTCTGACCGCTCAAGGTCATATTGTCCGTGTTCATCACCCCGTGCACGAATCCCAGTCGCATCCACGAGGCCACCAGCTCGGCTTGGGCGTGCACGGTGTGGGCCAAGAGCTCCTGAGCCGCGGGTCGATCAGATTCCAGACGGTCCGGGGCATGTCGGGTGAGCGCTAGTCGTATCAGACGGTCCAGGACCTCTTCGGACTGGTCTGAACGCGGTTTGACGTGGCGGGCCAGCTGCACGCTACCAACGCGAAGATGAGAGTCAGCGACACGCACGAGGATCGCTCCCGGTTGAGTCTCGCGCCCCCGCACAACTCGTTCACCGGTGAGGATGACGGCCAGGGCGCGGGCGGTAGCAATTCCGAGCGCATGCATGGCTTCACTGATCAGATACTCGCGCAGCACCGGGCCGAGCACCGCCTTGCCATCCCCGGCCCGGGCGGCCCCAAACGGGGTCAACCCTGACCCCTTCAGGTGGAGGTCAACACGACGTCCGGTGGCAGAGCAGGTGAGCTCGCCCAACAGCACAGCCCGGCCATCGCCTAAGACCGGAGAAAAAGCGCCGAACTGGTGACCGGCATAGTTCTGTGCCACCGGGACAGCATCCTCGTCCAGGTGTTGGCCCAGGAGGAACTGCAGGCCTGGGTCTGAGCTCAGCAAGTCCGGGTCGAGTCCGAGATCCTCTGCCAGTTGAGTATTGAGTAACAGCATCTGGGGAGCCGGGCCCGGCTGGGGGGAGAAAGGAACGCTGAGCTCTGGGAGCGTGTGGGCAAATTCCGCCCCCAGTCGTGGGACAGTGGGGGAATGAGACATGATCTAGGACTCCGTGGTGATTTCCTCGCCCAGCTCAATATCAGCGATGCCGAGCACCTCATTGAGGGGCTGGTCGTTGACGGTAATCTTTGATTGTGAGACATGCGCTGCCCGCTCGGCTGTCTGCTTCAATTGCGCCAGAATGCGTTGCGACTCGCAGTCGCTACGGGTGACCACCTCTCCAGACAGCTTTACGGTTACCGTATCACCGTCGATGGTGGTTTCCTCAACCTGCAGCGAATCCCGAGAGAACACCACGGAATTGGTAAATGGCGGATCGCCGTGACGGTAGTGCTGGTCATCCAGCAAAAACTGCACAGCCTGTTTGACCGTATCGGTCTCGTTCTCCACCAGGGTGGGAGCGGACTGGACCGAAACCAACAGGTCTTCGCAACCAAAGGTGTTCCCGGTGGTATTTGGCGGGTAATTACCTGACAGTGCAACCAAGCTGATCGGCAGGGAGGTGTAGCCATCGTCATCGGGCTTTTGAACGTTGACTGTCCCTCCGGGACCGAGGGATTCGGGGTTCGAATTTTCGTCGGAACAGCCGGTCAAAACCAGTGCGCCACAGACCGCCACAGCAGACAGGCGGGGCCACAGAGAACCGCCGCGAGGACGTTTAGCGAGCAACATGGTTTTGGGCACTCCCGAGCGCAGATTGGATTAACGGCAACACGATCTGCCAAGATCCTACCGCTAAAACCAGGGAAACCGGTCTGTTCTGCGACGGGTTACTCGGTGGCTGTGGGTGAACAGCCGGTGTCAGCTACACAGCGATCGACTAATGTTTAATGCATGCCTTTGAGGAACCGACGCGCTGCTGCTTTGCCCGCTAAATTGTCTCGTTCGTGGCTGTTGATGAGCGCAGCACAACAGGATCTGTTTGCGCCCGGAATGGCATCCGAAGCCGATTCCATCATCCTGGATTTAGAAGCTGCTGTTCCCGCAGAGCAGAAAGATCAGGCGCGGGAAAATGTGGTTGAGGCATTGACCTCGGGGATGACTGGCTGGGTGCGCATTAACGGCCCGAATACCGATGAATGGGCCGAAGATCTTCGTCAGCTCCAAGGACTCAGCGGACTACGTGGGGTGATGTTGGCCATGTCTGAACACCCCGAACAGGTCTCACACACCGCCATGCGTCTGGGTGCTGGCGTTCCGGTGTTGGCTCTGATCGAATCTGCGGTGGGAGTCGAAAATGCCGTGGAGATTGCCCGGGCACCGGGCACCTTCCGCTTAGCGTTGGGCACCAATGACTACCGCAAGGATGTCGGTGTGTCCGAAGATGCGCTGGCCATGGCTTATGCGCGCTCGCGGTTGGTCAATGCTTCCCGCGTCGGCAAGCTTCCTGGCGCCATTGACGGCCCGCCCGCGGTGGAGGCAGCCGTCGAGACCGTGGTGGAAAGCTCCCAGCTGACCGCGTCGATGGGGATGACCGGGCGTCTGTGTTTGAATCGAAGCCAGGTCGAAGACATCAATAAGGCGCTAAGCCCATCCGAGGACGAATTGGCCTGGGCTCACGAAATGCTCGACGCCCATGAAGCCGGCGCGCAAGCTGGGGAAGGGTCCTACCTGCCACGTCTGGCACGCGCCCAAAAAATTGCCGATTTGGCCGACTCCTACGGGTTGTGGAACGCCTAGTGCCGTGCGAGGTTCGGTGATCACGTAGAATAAACATTTCGCGAGACGACCAACGCCTGCGGACCGTACCGTTAGAATGCCCATGTCAGCTACGCACCAGTAATTGAGTTCATGCAACCAACACAGGATTACGCCCCACGTCGTGGTTCTCGGCACCACCACGCCGTCGTGACTGCTCCAGAAGGGCCCACAGCTCGCGAGAGCAAAGACCCCTCGACCGGTGTGCAGTCCGGGCTGGGCTCAGCACACGGCAAGGCGATTCTGATCGGCGAACACGCGGTGGTCTACGGTGCACCAGCGATCGCGCTACCTCTGCTGGACTTGCAAGCCACCGCTAGTGTGCGCGATTCTCGGCGCGGGTATCTCACCACCGATCTCTACACCGGTCCGCTCAACGACGCCCCCAAAGACATGGGGCCGATCGTGACCGCGTTACGTGCCTCAGCAGAAAAATTGGATGTGCGGGCCGACCGACTCGATGTCATCTTGCGCTCAACCATCCCGTTTGAACGTGGTCTGGGCTCTTCGGCGGCTACCGCCGCGGCAGTCGTGAGAGCCGTGGCCAACCACGCTGGGGTCCGGTTGTCTCCGGCAGAAGCCCATGAGCTGGTGCAGACCGCCGAAACCGTTGCCCACGGTACCTCCTCCGGACTGGATGCCCACGCGGTGCAGTCACTGGCCCCATTGCGGTTCCAACAGGGCAAGCCCACCACCGTTCAGGTCGGCGCGGGACTGACCTTTGTTATCGGGGATACCGGCACGGTCGGCTCCACCGCGGCCGCGGTGGGAGGAACCCGGATGCTACGTGATATCCAGCCGGCAGTCGTCGATCGTGTCATGGAGGATCTCGCCGATCTGACCGACGATGTGGCCGTGGCCTTAGGGGACGGTGACGCGGTGCGTGTGGGCCGCAATATGCACGAAGCTCACACGCTTTTGGCCTACCTGGGAGTCTCTGCCCCGGCCCTGGATGCCCTGGTCGCAGCGGCCCTTGAGGCCGGCGCTTACGGGGCCAAGCTCACCGGCTCGGGACTCGGTGGGTGCGTGCTTGCTCTGGTCCCCGACCAAGAACTCGCCGGAAAAGTCGCGGCGGCTATGACCGCGGTGGGCGCCACCCGCGTCTGGACCACCTCGTTGACCCCCAACACCACCGACAATCAGACGGCACCCACCGCCCGGATTGCTCCCTCCTCTGCCCCCACCCCCTCATCCGCCCAGGAGGATCGTTGAGTCACGCCATTGCTCAAGCTCACCCCAATATTGCCCTGGTGAAGTACTGGGGCAAGGCCGATGAGCAACTGATGATCCCTCTGGCCGGGTCCCTGTCGATGACCCTGGACGATTTTGCGACCACCACTCGGGTGGAACTGCTCGGCTGTGCCAACAGCTCCGCCGATAACCTCGACACAGACCTCTTTGAACTCAACGGTGCGCCACAAACCGGATCGAACGCGCAGAAAATCAGCGCCTTCCTGGATCTGGTGCGCACCTTGGCCGCCGAAGCCGGTCTGGACACCGCCACCGCCCGCGCCCGGGTCACCTCCTGCAACGAGGGGCCCACCGCGGCCGGAATGGCTTCTTCGGCCTCGGGCTTTGCCGCCCTGGCCACTGCCGCAGCCGCCGCCTATGGGTTATCGCTAGATACCGCCCAACTTTCCCGGCTGGCCCGGCGCGGGTCCGGTTCCGCCTGTCGGTCGGTGATCGACCGGTTTGCGGTCTGGCACGCTGGCACCGACGACGCCACCAGCTATGCCACCGCAATCCAGGCCCCCGACATGCGTATGACTGCGGTGACCATTTCCGGCACCCAGAAAAAAGTCTCTTCCCGTGAAGGAATGCGTCGTACGCTGTCGACCAGCCCCTTTGTTGCTGGCTGGGCCCCCACCACGGACGCGGTGCTGAAACAGATGATGGCCGCCTGTGCCGCCGAGGACTTCACAACCATCGGTGAGCTCACCGAGCTACACGCCCACCGGATGCACGCACTGATTAATTCCGCCAACCCGCCGATCCGCTACCTCGCCCCCGATAGCTGGCGGGTCATCGAAGCCGTAACAGGTCTGCGTGAAGCCGGCACCGAATGCTACGCCACTGCCGATGCCGGCCCCAATGTGGTGATTATTTCCCGCCCGGAAGATGCCGAGACCGTCGTGGCACGCATGCACGAGCTCCTCCCACAGGCCGGGGTGAAAACCTTCGCTCCGGGGCCCGGCGCCCGACTGGTGGAGGCCCCCTAGTGTCCAGCCGCCTTCCGCTGACCGCCCAAGCCCCCGGCAAGCTGTATGTCACCGGCGAATACGGTGTCGTCGAGCCTGGATGCTCGGCCGTGTTAATTGCCGTAAATAAGTACCTGAGCGTCACCCTGCGCGCACCCGGCTCACATCGGGGCCACGATGTGCTCACCGCTGCCCGAATCTCTCAGGCCATCGACACTGCTCGCACCGGCACCGACTATGCGCTGACCACCGCGGTGATCATGGAAAAATTCCGGGCCGAACGCGGACTGACCCGTATCCCGGTTGACCTGGATGTCCACAATGACCTCCGGGACGCCAATGGGGCCAAGTACGGGCTGGGCTCTTCCGGGGCGATCACCGTGGCGACCGTGACCGCCTTTGATGCGCTCTACCAGCTTGGATTGAGTGAGTACGACAAATACCGGCTGGGCCTGCTGGCCTCCATTCAGGTGGCCCCGCGAGCCTCCGGTGGCGACGTGGCCGCCTGTCTGAGCGGAGGGTGGAGTTGCTACACCTCCCCGGACCGCGCCAAGTTGCCCCGGGTCTTGCCCGTAGATGTCGCCGGGGACCCGCAGGGCCCCGTCAGCTCAGTCACCGACGCGTTGGCCTCGGAACACTTCGCCGAAACCCCATTTCGGCGGCTCACGGTGCCCGAGAATCTCACGGTGTTAGTGGGATGGACCGGCCGGCCGGCACTGACCGATCAGCTGGTCGGTGAAGTCCATAGCTCCAAACAGGCCTGTAGCGAGAGTGATGAGAGTTTCCAGTCGCTACTGGCCACGTATCAGCACATTGTCGCTGACGTGGTCACCGGCCTGGAATCCGGGGACTTTGCCACGGTCCGCGACGGGATGGTCGCCACCCGCACCGCGTTGCACCAGTTGCAACAGCTGACCGGGACCAGCATTGAAACTCCGGCCTTGAAAACACTGATCGACCTGGCTCAACAGGTCGGCGGCCAACTGTGCTGCGCCAAATCTTCCGGGGCCGGTGGGGGAGACTGCGGCATCGTGCTGGCCGACCAGTCGGTCGATACCGCGCTGATCACCGGAGCCTGGCAAGAAGCCGGCATCACCCCGCTACCGATCGGAGTCAGTCCCACCGGAGCCCGTATCATAGAAACTCCAGACCTGCCCGCATCGCACCAGGGTCAGCACGAGACACCGTACGAGGCAAAGGACTATCACCAGTGAACTCCACGGCAGCATCGCGCAAAGACGACCATATTCGCTTGGCCGACGCCCAACAGCACCAGCTGGCCGACCACCCTGTGGTCACCGACTACGACCGGGTCGAAATCCTCCACCATGCCCTGGCCGGCATCAGCCCCGAGACCACGACCACCCACGCTACCCTGGGACCCTGGCAACTGGTCGCCCCGCTGTACATTAACGGCATGACCGGAGGCACCGAACAGGCCCGGGAGATCAACCGGGCCCTGGCTCAAGCAGCAGCGGCTACCGGAATCCCGATGGCCTCCGGGTCGGTGGGTATCGGGCTGGATGAGCCCAGTACCGCTGACTCCTTTCGCGTGATTCGCGAAGAGAACCCGGACGGGCTGATCTGGGCCAATATCGGTGCCGGACGCAGCGTGGAAGATGCTCACCGGGCGGTGGACCTGCTCGATGCCGACGCGCTACAAGTCCACCTCAACGCCATCCAAGAAACCGTGATGGTCGAAGGCTCGCGAGACTTCAGCAACTGGCTGGGACTGTTAGAAGACATCGTGCGCGCCCTGGAACCCGATGGAGTACCGGTGATCATCAAAGAGGTCGGTTTCGGACTCAGCGCCCGCACCCTGGGCCAACTGCGCGATATTGGGGTGACCATTGCCGACGTGTCCGGTGCTGGAGGCACGAACTTCGCCCGCATTGAAAACGACCGTCGCGCGAGCGGAGAGGACCCGATTGCCCAGGTTGGCAACTGGGAGTGGATCACCCAGCTGGGCTCCTCGGCAGCCCGGTGCCTGCTCGATGCCCACGCCGCCGGTATCCTCTCCAGCCCGCACCAGCTCGCCGAGCACCATCACTGCGAACTCCAGGTGCTGGCCTCCGGCGGAGTGCGCCACCCGCTGGACGTGGTGCGAGCCCTGGCACTAGGTGCCCGTGCGGTGGGGGTAGCCGGAGCGTTTTTGACCATCGCCAGACACCATGGTGCGGAAACTCTCACCGAGGTGATCCGCATCTGGCTCACCCGCATCCGCCAGCTGATGGTGCTGTTGGGTGCGCACACCGTCGAGGAGTTGCAGTACACCGATGTGATCCTGCATGGGCCTGTGCGCGAATTTGCCCTGGCCCGCGGGGTCGACCTGGCTCAGTTGGCCAATCGTTCTGGGAAGGAGACCCGATGACCACCGACAGCCCACTACGCGATCCGGGTACCAGCACCTACTCTCAGGAATTTCCCACCGGAGTGCCGACCCGCTGGGTAGGCCCGATACGGATCGGTGGTGATGGCTTCACCACCACCGAAATGATCGACATTCCACTAGCGACCTACGAAACCCCGTTGTGGCCCTCTGTGGGGCGTGGGGCGAAGATCTCCCGGCTCCACGAGACCGGCTTGCAGGCGACAGTGCATGACCAGCGGATGACCCGCTCGATTCTGCTCACCGCCGATTCAGCGCGCACCGCTCAACGAGCGGCCGAGGTTATCGACGCCCGCCACCAGCGCCTCAACGAGCTGGTCACCGCCGGATCCCGCTACGCCAAACTCATCGAGATTCATCCCGAGATTGTCGGTAATTTGCTGTTTGTGCGACTGGCCTACACCACCGGGGACGCCTCCGGACACAATATGGTCACCGCCGCCTCTGATGCGGTGCTGTCGGAGATCCTCAGCTGGGACCTGGGGCTGGGATACGGGTCGGTGTCAGGAAATTTCTGCACCGATAAAAAAGCCACCGCGGTCAACGGTGTGCTTGGTCGCGGAATCTCGGTCACCGTGGAGATGGTCATCGACCGCGACGTGGTGGAGAAGAATCTGCGCACCACCGCCGAGCAGCTCACCCAGTTGGTCGTGCAGAAAAACTATGTGGGTTCCACCATCGCCGGAGCGATCCGATCGGCGAATGCTCACTTTGCCAACATGCTCTTGGCCTTCTACCTGGCCACCGGCCAGGACGCGGCCAATATTGTCGAAGGCTCCCAGGGCTTCGCCTATGCAGAAAACCGCGACGGCGACCTGTATTTCTCGGTGAGTCTGCCTCACCTGGTCGTCGGCACGGTGGGTAACGGCAAGCACCTGCCCCACGTGCAACAAGCCATGGCACGGATGGGGCTGAACGAACACCGCGAGACCGGCGAGAACTCCCGCCGGCTGGCCGGGTTGATCGCCGCCAGCGTGTGGTGCGGTGAATTGTCCTTACTGGCAGCTCAAACCAACCCCGGTGAGCTGATGAACACACACCGAGCATTCGAACGCAACCAGCAACAGCGCTAGACTAGACAGACTGGAGACAAACGGCGAAAACGCCCAGCGGGGGCGAAAAAGCGGGCAAGAAGGGGTAGAACTAGCGCATGACCCAGTACAGCATTGGCCTAACAGATCTTGATGTGGCCACCACCGGCTATGTGCTCTCGCTTGATGATCTGGCTGACTATCAGGGCACCGATCCGGCGAAATATCACCTGGGATTGGGACAAGACTGCTTCTCGGTGCCCGGCGCCGATGAAGATATCGTCACCCTGGCTGCCACCGCCGCCTCCCGGCTGGTGGCCCGGCACCCCGAGCACAAAATTACCCAGCTGTACTTCGCCACCGAAACCGGAGTGGACCAGTCCAAATCGGCCGGAGTCTTTGTCCACCAGTTACTCGGCCTGGCACCGAACGTGCGCACCGTGGAGCTGAAACAGGCCTGCTATTCTGCCACCGCGGCACTGCAGCTCGCGGTCGGGCACATTACCCGGTTTCCGCAAGAACAGGTGTTAGTGATCGCTTCCGATATTGCCCGCTACGCGCTGGACACCCCCGGAGAACCCACCCAGGGTGCCGGTGCAGTGGCTATGTTGGTTTCGGCCGAACCGCACCTGGTTGCACTGGAACCGGTCACCGGGTTTTACACCGCCGACGTTAACGACTTCTGGCGGCCCACCGACTCCTCGACCCCTTACGTTAACGGCCACCTGTCCTTGGACGCCTATCTGGATGCCACCGCCGGAGCCTACGATGACGCGATGCGTCGGGCACCGGGACTCGACCTGGAGGACATCGACCGGTTCTTGCATCACCAACCCTTCACCAAGATGGCCCGGAAAGCCCACCGTCACCTGGGCCAACACCTCGGCGTGGAGCTCGATGACGCGCTGATCGAGGAATCCATGAGCGTCAACCGCCAGCTGGGCAATAGTTACACCGCCAGCCTGTACTTCGCCCTGGCCGCCCAGCTGACGAATAACGCTGAGCTGGCTCGCAAACGGCTGGGCTTCTTCTCTTACGGGTCCGGCTCGGTCGCTGAATTCTTCACCGGTGTGGTCCAGCCCCGCTATACCGAGCACCTGGACTACCTGGAGCACCTCCAGGCAGATCTGAACGCGCGAAAGACGCTAAGCGTCGAGCAGTACCGCCAGTTGCACCACAGCCACCGGTTGGACTCGGATAATTACATCACCCCGACTGATACCGCCACCAGCTTCCGGTTCGCCGGGGTGACCGACCACGTCCGACAATACGAGACAGGATTGCTACCCTCGTGACCGCAACCGCGGGGTCTACACCGACTGCACCCTACATTGCCGTGGAGGAAATCTACGGTAGCTTTGGCGAGACCATGGCCGAGCGTGGCCAAGAGTACGCCAATGAGCACCGTGTGCTGACCTTCACCCAGCGCTGGCACGACGAACGAATCTTGGTGTGCTCGGCCAAGGTTGAAGGGACCCGCAAATATCACACCCGCCTGGCCTTGCAAGTTTCCGAAGACAGCGAGCAGTACCAGGTCATCGACGCGGTGTGCACCTGCCCGATCGGTAGCTTCTGCAAGCATGGGGCGGCGGTGGCGTTCACCTGCTCGATCAAAGCCGCCGAAGCGGTGTTGGGACGGGAAGCCAATACCGAAGAAGCCGAAATGCTCTTCGAAGAACACATGGACCCGGCCGATCTGGCCCCGTCGCCGGAATCTGATCTCTTTCAGGACGCCGATGCCGACGAACAGACCGAAACCACGGTGCACTCCGGACCCGATTGGCGCCACGCGCTGGGTGCCCTGCTGCCTCGAGAACAGCCCGAGGAAGACTACACGGAGGTCGGTCTTGGGGTAGAATTATTCGCCGCTCACACCGGGGGAGCCGGCTCGTGGGCACGACGCTATATGGTGCGCTGGGAGACCGCTCGGCCCCAGGATGTGACCGCCGGCCGGGCGTTATCCATCCGGTTGCGACCATTGCGCAAAGGCACCCGTGGACGGTGGATTAAAGGCGGGCTAAATTGGACCACCTTCGAACACCGGGTGCCGGTCTCGTCCAATAAGTACTGGCCCGAACAAGCCCTGGCCCTGCACCGGCTGGTGCAACTGTATAACTCCAGCGTCTCGGTGCTGGGCTCTCAGGATTTGATCAACCTGTCCTTGGTGTCCTCCCCGCAGATCTGGGACCTGTTGCGCTCGGTGTTAGAAGCACAGATCCCGCTGATCGCCTACGCTGGCTGCTCTGAGGTGGAATTATGCTCCGAGGGCGAGCCCTACGTCGACTTACAGGCCCTGGATGCGGACCTGGGAGAAGAGTCCGGGATGCGCATCGGCATCAAGGCGCTGGTGGACCAGCACAGTGAATCCCTTGACGGGGCGATTGGCTCCATCGGTTTCTACCAGGCCCGAGCCCATCAGGCCGCTGAGCCAAGCATCGGGCTTCGGATCATTCCCAGCTCCCAGCCGCTAGAATCTCAATTGTTAGAACTGCTGGATCAGAACGAGAACATCACCGTTCCAGCCGCCGATGTCCCCGAGTTTTTCGACAATTACTATCCGGGCCTGAACCGGGTGCTGTTGATCGGGTCAGCCGACCACTCGGTGGACCTGCCCGAAATCCCCCCGGCGGTCTTGGATCTGCGAGTTGCGATCAACGCCGAATCCGGCACCACGACGTCACGGCAGCGTGACACGGTGCGTGTCAGTGCCCGGTGGTCCTATCAGGGCACGCAGGACCAGACCGAGCACATGGCCCAGGTGCTCACCGCCGCCCGAGAGTATTGGCCCGATGCCGACCGGGGGAGCTTCGTCTACACCGGGGCCACCGCAGCGATCTTCATCGACCAAATTCTGCCCCAACTCCACGACATGGACTATATCCAGGTCACCGAGATGGGGGATAAGCCAGACTACGAACAGCTCGACGGGGAACCCTCGATTACCATTTCGGCCACCCCCTCAGCCCAACGCGACTGGTTCGACCTGGGATTTCAAATCACCGTTGGCGAGACCACGGTGCCCTTTACCGATGTCTTCTCGGCCCTGGTGCGTGGAGAAAATTCGGTGCTATTGCCAGACAAGACCTACTTCACCTTGGACCACTCGGCCTTCGACGAACTACGCCGGCTGATCGCTGAGGCCACCGAACTGCACGAATGGGACCCCGAGGCCCCCACGGTGTCCCGCTTCGAACCCGAAGTGCTCTCCTATGCGGAAGAAATCGCCACCCGGTGGGAAGTGGACCCGCGAGTCAGCGCCTGGATGAACCAACTAGACTCGCTACGTGGCGTTGCTGACCTACCCCCGGCCGAGGTTCCCGAGACCGTCAACGCCGAATTACGCGACTACCAGGTGCAAGGCTTCCGGTGGCTGGTGCAACTGTGGCATCTGAAACTCGGCGGCATCCTCGCCGATGATATGGGCCTGGGCAAAACCCTGCAGACCCTGGCCCTGGTCGACTATGCCCGCACCACTGCCCGCCAGGACACCACCGGCAACCCCGAGGGGCCATTCTTAGTCATCGCCCCCTCCTCGGTGGTGGGTGTGTGGAAATCCGAGGCGGAACGGTTCGTCCCCCACCTGAACGTCACCGTACTCGACACCAGCTCCGCACGCTTGAGAACCGATGTCTCCCGAGTCGTTGAAGACTCCGACCTGGTGGTGACCTCGTACGCCATTGCGCGTCTGGATGCCGACCGTTTCGCCGAACACACCTGGGGTGGAATCATCCTCGACGAAGCACAGTTCGTCAAAAATCACCGCACCAAGGCCCACAAAGCCATCCGCTCTTTCCAGGCCCCCTTCTGGCTGGCCATCACCGGCACCCCAATGGAGAATGCGCTCTCGGACTTGTGGTCGATCCTCAACCTCACCGTCCCAGGACTGTTCGGGTCCTACGCCACCTTCCGCGACACCTACCAAAAACCCATCGAAGCCGGCCAACGCATTTCTGCCGAACAGCGTGCCTCGGGAGAAGACGCCGAGATCCGTGGCAAAGCTGCCGAACGTATGAACCGGCTACGACAGCGCATCAAACCGATTATGTTGCGTCGTACCAAGGACGTGGTCGCCCAAGAGCTACCCGAAAAACAAGAACAAACCATCACCGTCCGACTCAATCCGGAGCATCGTCGCCTCTACGACCGGGTGCTACAACGGGAACGGCAAAAGGTCCTGCACCTCATTCAGGACTTCGACTCTAACCGGATGAACGTCTTCCGCTCGCTGACGCTATTGCGCATGCTCGCCCTCGACCCGCAGATCGTTGACGACGAGTACCGGGACGTGGAGTCCTCGAAACTCACCGACCTGATGCAACGACTGCAGCTACTGGTCGCTGACGGTCACCGCGTGATCGTCTTCAGCCAGTTCACCTCCTTTTTGCATCGGGTGGCTGAGACACTAACCAAACACGACATTGCCCACAGCTACCTCGACGGAGCCACCCGAAACCGGTCAGCGGTGATCGAGCAGTTCCGGGCCGGAGACATCCCGGTCTTTTTGATCTCACTCAAAGCCGGTGGATTCGGACTCACCCTGACCGAAGCCGACTACGTGTTCCTCCTCGACCCGTGGTGGAACCCCGCCGCCGAAGCCCAAGCCGTGGATCGCACCCACCGGATCGGTCAAGACCGACGGGTTATGGTCTACCGGATGGTCGCTGAAGGCACCATTGAAGAAAAAGTCGTCGAGCTCCAGCGGGCCAAAGCCGAACTCTTCTCCTCACTGACCGAAGACGATACCGCGTTCTCCTCCTCGCTCGGTGCCGAGGATATTCTGGCTCTCTTCGATGCCGGTGCCTCCACTGAGTCCGCTGAGCCCACGGATCCATAGCACCACTGAGGTGCCGGCACACACGGTGGGGAACCTGACCACCGTGGCGGTGATGTGGCGACTCACGCTCCGCGTTGGTCCGCAAGTACTGACCGGCCTGGCCCGGCGATCGCGCAACGTGGACCGCCCGCACCGACAGCTACCGGCCCGGACCACCTCATCCCCAGGGTTCGGCTTCGATAGAGCGAACTGACAAAGACGCCGTGAAAGACCTCGAAAAGGTCTACACTTGAACCGGTAGAATACTCGGGGCAGACTTCGTCCCGGTATGAGGAGGAATGACCGACATGACTTTCGTCAATATCACTGCGCTGACGGTTCCTGATGGTGCCCATAATGAGGTTGAGCGTCGCTTCGCGAACCGCAAGCGGGACGTTGATACCTTCGAGGGATTTCAAGGCTTTGAAGTGCTCCGCCCGGTGGTGGGTGAAACCCGGTACTTCGTCGTCACCCGGTGGGATTCGCAGAACAGCTACAAAAAGTGGGCAGAATCCCGCGACGAACACGCCCATGACGAGGATGAAGAACGCGGATTCTCCGTCGATATCCTGGGCTTCGATGTGGTCGAGGACGAAGAAAACCTCAACTAGTCGGCTTCCGTCACCCTCTGTTCGACACCACACAGGATGAGACCATGATCTTTTTTCGGCGTACAAAGAAATCCCGTGGGCCCCAGCGCCATAAGCGCTCGCTGACCATCCCCGAATTCAGTGACACTTGGCCGGCTATTGACGAATTGCTCAGTGAACAGAGCGAACGCGTCCACCGGGTCGAAGCTGATCCCGCCCGGGCACGTCAGGTGCTCAACGAGCTGGGTGTCTCCGAGGTTTCACACATGGGAGCACTGCTGACCCACACCGCCGGCTTGTTGATCGATGGCGGGTGGTTGCGCATCCTCGGGTCGGGAAACGATGAGCTCCCCGATCTGACCGTCTGGACTCCGCGACACAATGGCCGACCACTGTATATGACCATCGCGGTGGACGTCATCGGCGGTATTTATGCCATCGATGGTGGCGGACTGGGCATTAGCACCGGCTATATTTGCTATTTCGACCCGGTGCGGTTGAACTGGGGCCCGTTAGCCCCGGATTACGCCGGATTCTTGAACTGGGTCTTCAGCTCCGGTTACGAGGAACTGTATGAAGATCTGCGCTGGGAAGATCACCTCCAGCAGGTCCGGACTTTGGATATGACCGAAGGTATCCGCTTCGACCCGCCACTGCACCAGAGCGAGGGCGTTGACATCAACACGCTACAACGCGAAACCGTCGAGCTCGAAGACCTCTGGGCCACCGAATTTGTGGCAGCCCGCTCCCAGCTACCGGCACCGCACCGCGAACACTAAGCGCCTAACACTTCGGTGACCGTGCCCACGCGTTGCAGACGTCCCTGGTCGATCAACGCCACCTGATCGGCGACCATCCGGGCTTCTGCATGGTCGTGGGTGACATAGACTCCGGCAATCTCGGCCTCGGTGAGGATCTGCCGAATATCGTCGGCCAATCGTGAGCGTAGCTCGGTATCTAACGCCGAGAGTGGCTCGTCAAGTAGCATCACCGCCGGTTCTACCGCCAAGGAACGAGCCAAGGCCACGCGCTGGGCCTGACCACCCGAGAGTGTGGCGACGTTGCGACGACCAAAACCGGGCAGGTTCACCAGCTGCAGCAGACGCTCCACCCGGGCCCGGCGTTGCGACCGGGGGAGATGTTCCACTTCGAGGCCATAAGAAATATTGCCGGCCACAGAGCGGTGCGGGAATAGTTGGGCGGACTGGAATACCATGCCGATGCCGCGCCGGTGTGCCGGAACATGTTGGCCTGGCCCGGCCAAGATGCGGTCGCCAAAACGCAGGGTGCCGGAGCTGATCCGCTCCAGTCCGGCAATGCCACGTAACAGCGAAGACTTTCCCGACCCCGAGGGTCCTAACAGGACCAGGATGGTGCCGGCGTGAACCTGGAAGCTGGCCTCGGTGATGGCTTGGTACCCGTTGGGATAGTGCACCGAGATCTGCTCGGCGATGAGTTGCTGTGGTGTGGTGGAAGCTGTCACGATGTCCTTTCCTTCACGCCCGCCGGGCGAAGCCGTTCGCAGATCAACAATATGCCAGCACTCAGCACGGCTAACACCACCGAGCCAGCCATGGCCATCCCAAAATTATCGGAACCAGGACGCGACAGCAGCTGGACAATGACCACCGGCAACGTCTGATAGCTCGGGGACGCTAAAAAGCTGGTGGCCCCAAATTCTCCCAGCGAGACCGCAAAACCAAAGCCGGCAGCCAATCCGAGGCTACGGACCACGTAGGGGCCATCAATGGTGGCGA
Source organism: Auritidibacter sp. NML100628 (assembly GCF_003185985.1). NCBI lineage: Bacteria > Bacillati > Actinomycetota > Actinomycetes > Micrococcales > Micrococcaceae > Auritidibacter > Auritidibacter sp. NML100628. Next base: position 314,009 of record NZ_QHLP01000001.1, on the reverse strand, counting down.
TCACCCGGACCGGGGAAGCCCCTAACATCGTGGCAGCCTCACGTTGGGCCGGGGCGACCGCGGCCAACACCGGCACCAGAGTGCGTACCACCAGGGGCAAAGCCACCACCGCCTGAGCCAACGGGACGAGCAATCCTGACTGCGCTAGGTGTGGGAAGGCTGGTTGCAAGGAGATCAAGAATCCGAAACCGATGGTCACCGCCGAAACACCCAACGGGAGCATGAAGGCGCCATCGATGAGCCGTTGCAGGGACCGCACCGCCGGGGAATGGGTGGGACGGGTGAGCAACAACGCGAGCGGAATTGCCAACAGGACGGTGACTATTGTGGCATCCAGTGCGATACGTAGCGAATGGTCCAGTGCCTCCACCACCGTGGCGCCACCGGCAAAACCGGTTCCCGAATGCGTAGCCAACAGTTGGTAATGGCGCGTGCTGAATTCGCCATCAACCGTCAACGACCGGGCCACCAAGGTCAGCAAGGGAGTCAGTATCAGTCCGAGGACCACCGCGAGCGTGATCGTCAACGGGAACCAGTCGGTGCGGGTCAGCCTCACCCGGTGCGCTTGGTGCAACCGAGCCGCCTGCGAGGAACCGGTGCGCTGGGTAATGATCACCGATATCACGACAATCACGCACTGAATCATCGACAACACCGCGGCGGTGCGCAGATCGAGGAACGTCTTGGTCTGGCGAAAAACCTCGGTCTCTAACGTCCCGACTCCCGGGGCGCCCAGCGACCGCACTAGCCCGTAGGCGGTCGAACAAAACAGAAACACCAACCCGGCGCTTCCAGCAATGGCTGGACGTAGCGCTGGCAAGGTCACGGTGAAAAACGCCCGAGCCGGGGAAGCCCCGAGCATTCTGGCCGCTTCAGTGGAACGTGGATCCAAGACCTGCCACAACGACCCCACCTGACGGATCACCACCGAATAGTTGAAGAACATCATGGCGATGATCACTGCCGTCGTGGTCTGATCCAGAAACGCTAGGCTGGTGCCTGGCCCAAAGACCGCACGGAAGGCTACCCCCACCACCACGGTGGGCAACACAAACGGGACGGTGGCCACCGAACGGAGCATCTCTCGACCCGGAAACTGTGTGCGGTAGAGGATATAGGCGCCCGGGATCCCAAGCACCAGGGAGCCCAGAGTTCCGGCGGTGGCCATGAACAAGGTGTGACCAATAATCCGCCAGGTGCGTGCGGTGCCGAAGACTTCCCCAAAACCCGACAGGTCCAGCGAGCCCTGATCATCAACCAGGCCTCGGGCCAGCATCCCCAGCACCGGCCAGGCGAAAAAGACCGCAAGGAAGGCCAACGGTAGCAGGGCGACGAGCACCCACACGATCCAACGAAAACGCGACATCACACCGTTCTTTTCAGGTCAATTGGATTTATGACGGGTCATTAAGCCGGGGGTCCTGTAGAGTAGGCCCGTGATGAAAACTCCCTGCGACTTCCGTGGTTCTCGTTTGTTCGCCGTTCTGTTAGCTACCGGTTTAGCGCTGAGCGGTTGTAGCTCCTCAGATGGGGCAGATCAGGCCAGCGACGCGGGAAATAACACGACGTCTAGCCCCTCGGCAGAGCCCACGACTGCCTCGCCCTCGCCGACCCCGGAACCAGAAGAACTGCCCGGTGGCGGTGATACGCTGTTCCCCGACCGCCGGTTCGTCGCACTTTATGGTACCCCGTCCACAGAGGCACTGGGTGCCCTGGGAGAACAGGACCTGGAGGGGTCGATAACTCGTGTCGAAGAGCTGGCCGATGAGTACTCGGAAAACAGTGAGGATCCGATCCAACCGGCCTTTGAAATCATCACCTCCGTCGCGACCGCTCACCCCGGCGAGGACGGCAACTACTCCAACGCCCTGCCGGTCGAGGACCTGCAAGAGTGGGTCGATCGGGCCAAAGAAGAAAACATTTACGTGATCTTGGACCTGCAACCGGGTCATAACGATTTCCTCTCGCAGGCGAAACTCTATGAGGACCTGCTGAAAGAACCCCACGTGGGTTTGGCGCTGGACTCCGAATGGCGCTTGCAACCCGGTCAGGTGCACGGCCGTCAGATCGGCACCGTCGATGCCGCTGAAATCAACGAGGTCATCGACTGGTTGGCCGAGCTCACCGCAGAAAACGATCTGCCCGAGAAAATGCTGGTCCTGCACCAATTCCGCACCTCGATGATCACCAACCGCGACCAAGTGGATACCTCCCATGACGAGCTGGCCGTGGTGTTGCACGCCGATGGCCACGGAACCCAAGAGGTCAAACAGGAGACCTGGAGCGTGCTCACCGAGGACTTGCCCGAGGATATGTGGCCGGCATGGAAGAACTTCTACCGTCAAGACCAGCCCATGCTGACGCCGGCACAAACCTACGACCAGGTGAATCCCACCCCCTGGTTGGTCACCTACCAGTAAGGCAAGCAACCAACCAGACAACAAGGCGGGACGCCATAGGGGCGACTACTGGGCCTCATAGGTTTCGGTCCAGGAGTTCAGCCAGTCTTCACGCTGGTCCGCGACCTCTTGCAGATCCGGCTCAATGGGGTCCTCGGTCAGTGAGGCGTATTCGCTCCACTCGTCTGGCAGCTCGATGCTGTCATCGACCGGATACATAAACATCTGCTCAGGAATATCCGCCTGGAATTCTTCGGAGAGCATGAAGTCGATGAAAGCCTGAGCGCCCTCGGGGTTCTCGGCGTCCTCCAGCACGCCAGCATATTCGATTTGCTGGATGCAGGTGCCGTCAATGCTGGTGGTCCGACCTTCTTCAGCGGCCGGTGACGAGGAGTAAGACACCACCAACGGGTAGGGTCCTTCACCTTCAGAACCGGAGAAGTCGGCGTAATAAGCATCAGACCAGCCACCGGCGACTTTCACCCCGTTATCGAACAGGTCTTCCCAGTACTGTTCGGCATCGTCGCCGAATTCCGTCCGGGTGGCAACCAAGAACGCCAGGCCCGGGGAGGAATCATTCGGGTCACTGGTGACCAACAGGTCCTTGTAGTTCTCATCAGTGAGATCGTCCAAGGTCTCCGGAAGTTCCAGGTCGTTGTCGTCAAACCACTCGGTATCAGCGTTGATGCAAACCTGACCGTGGTCGATCGGCACCAGCGCGTCCGAGCCATCAACGGCGAGGTTTTGGGCAGATTCTGGAAGTTGACCGGAATAATCCTGCAGGAAGTTTTCGTCCAACAGCGTCTGAGCCGAATAATTCTCCACCCCGAAGAAGCCGTCCACGGTGGGGGAGTCCTGTTGCAGGATGAGCTGGTTGACGACAGCCCCGGCGTCACCGGGGGCTGTGGTGGTGACGGTGTAACCGGATTCCTCTTCAAACTGCGCGAGCAATTCCTCGGAGACACTGAAGGAATCGTGAGTCATCATGGTAACTGTCTGGTTCTCGTCACCGTTGTCTCCACCATTATTATCTGCCTGATCTGCGGCCGAACATCCTGACAGTACCAGCGCTACCACCGCCGAGAGCCCGAACACCGTGCTGATCTTTCGACGGTGAGACCGGGCGGGCCCAGGTGAGTGATGGGTGAGGTGCGTCATCAGTGCATATCCTCCTTCAAGGGATAGGAGGGCGAGCACCCTGGGCGAGGTGAGAATCACCCGCGATTAGCCCACGGTGCAAGGAGAGATACTCGACTCCCTTCGCCGGCATGGCCCGGAATCAGGTTCGAGGGTCTGCGAAATGCGTTCGCACTCTCAGCACCACGGTGGTGCTCCCCTGTCGATGAGAAAAACCCTACCGAAGACCTGTTCACCAACCCAACTCATGAACGCCGTGAGATGAGCTCGAGTGTAGAATCGGGAGGCTACCCCACTTAAAATGTGACATCCAACACGTCTTGTATAACAATTTGGTAACAGCTTTTGGCTCGGCTTCTCGAGCCCTGGCGCTCTCCGGGTCCCTAATGATTATCAACGGTTTAGGCGTTTTTTCCGGCCTAAAATTGGCCCACATCGGCGTGAGGGCCGGGTTGAAAGCATTTTTCAGTCGTCTATTGTGAAAAAAGATGGATGACACAAAGACCCTTCCAGACCACCCGACCGACAAACCCCGCGCTATCACGGTTCGACCGTTCGCTCCCGGAGACGGAGCAAAAATTTATCGGATCGCTCGTGACACGGGCGTCTTGGACTTGAACTCCTCGTATAGCTATCTGCTGTGGGTTCGAGATTTCTCCCAAACCTCCGTTGTTGCCGAACTCGATGGTGAAGTCGTCGGGTTCATTACCGGCTACATCCGCCCTGATGCCCCAGACACGTTGATGGTCTGGCAAGTTGGCGTCGACGAAGCCGCTCGGGGACTGCGCGTGGCCTCTCAGATGTTGGACGCGCTCAACGAATCGGTGCAACCGAAAGTGTTGGAGACGACCATTACCTCCACGAATAAAGCCTCCAACGCCCTGTTTGCTTCCTTTGCCAAGCGCAACAACGCTGGTGAAGAGATTACCCCCTTATTCACCCCTGAGATGTACCCCGACGATCAGCCCACCGAATACCTTCACCACATCGCACCGCTGAACAGCTAGAGCAGGATCGCACTGATCCCGCTCGCTGGCGGAGAGATGGGTCGAGACAAGTTTTCCACGGAAAGGAATTCCCCATGGATACCGAGATTTTTGAGACAACAGAGTCCGAGGTTCGTAGCTATTCCCGTTCCTGGCCGACCGTGTTCGTCAAAGCATCTGGCTCCCACCAGATCGCCGAAGACGGCACCGACTACTTGGACTTCTTCGCCGGGGCTGGTGCTCTGAACTACGGACACAACCACCCCAAGCTGATCGACGCCATCCGCGAGTACCTGGACAACGGTGGCCCGTTGCACTCGCTGGATATGATGACCCCGGCACGTGGCGACTTCTTGGAAACCTTCAAGAAAGTCATCCTCGAGCCCCGCGGTCTGGACTACAAGGTCATGTTCCCTGGCCCGACCGGTACCAACACTGTTGAGGCCGCACTGAAGTTGGCCCGTAAGGTCACCGGACGCCAGCACATTCTGTCGTTCACCAACGCCTTCCACGGCATGACCCTGGGTTCGCTGTCGGTGACCGGTAACTCGATGAAGCGTAAGGGTGCGGGTATTCCGCTGACCAACAGCTCGAAGATTCCCTACGACGACTACTTCAACGGCGAGACCGAAGACTTCATCTGGCTGGAGCGCGTCCTGGAAGACTCCGGATCCGGTGTCGATAAGCCAGCCGCCATTATCGTCGAAACCGTTCAGGGTGAAGGTGGTTTGCGTGCCGCACGCGCCGAATGGTTGCGTCAGCTGGCCAAGCTGTGCAAGAGCCACGAGATCTTGCTGATTGTTGACGATGTGCAGGCCGGTTGCGGTCGTACCGGTAGCTTCTTCTCCTTCGAAGAAGCCGGTATTACCCCGGACATTGTCTGCGTGTCTAAGTCCATTTCCGGTTCCGGTCAGCCGCTGGCGCTGACCCTGTTCAAGTCTGAACTGGATGTGTGGGGTCCGGGTGAGCACAACGGTACGTTCCGTGGCAACGCCCTGGCGCTGGTGACCGGTGCTGCCACCTTGCGTGAGTTCTGGGCCGATGACACTTTCGAGAAGGGTCACCTGGCTCAGGCTATCGAGCTGGTTCAGGACAAGCTGATCAAGATTACCGCTGCTGTTTCCGGATCTGCAGTGCGTGGCCGTGGTCTGCTGACCGGTATCTACTTCGAAGATCAAGACCTGGCAGGCAAAGTGGCTGCTGAAGCCTTCACGCGTGGCATGTTGCTGGAAACCTCGGGTCCGGAAGACGAAGTTCTCAAGATCATGCCACCGCTGACCACCGAGCTCGACGAGCTGGAGCGCGGTATGAATCTGATCGCCGAAATCCTCGGCGAGCTGACCGGGGCCGATGTCAGCAGTATTACCGGCGGACAGAACGAAGACAACCTGGCTAACGCCTAAATCGACGGCATAAACCACGACGTCAGTAACAACCGGCTGGCCGCGGCATCAACTCGGCGCCAGCCAGTGAAAGGAACTTGATATGTACGTTATTAACCGTGATGACACCAATGACACCGAGCGCGACGTAACCTCGGAGAACTGGCGCTCACGTCGCATGGTGCTCGCCCGCGAAGGTGTTGGTTTCTCCATGCACGATACCGTGATTTACGCCGGCACGACCTCGACCTTCCATTACCAGAATCATATCGAGGCCGTCTACTGCGTGCAGGGTAACGGTACCCTGACCAACGAAGAGACCGGTGAAGTCCACGAACTCAAGGACGGCACCCTGTACCTGCTGGATGGTCACGAGAAGCACACCGTGCGCGCTGAAACCGAATTGCGCATGGCCTGTGTGTTCAACCCGCCGGTCACCGGCCGTGAAACCCATGACGAGAACGGCGTCTACCCGGCAGTCTTCGAAGAGGGCTCTGACCGCAAGGTGCCGAAGCAGCCTAGCGCCTAAGCTCCACACCTGACGACCAACGGCGACCGGCCCCATTTCGGGGCTGGTCGCCGTTTTTGGTGGGTGATGTTAGAGAACTTTCCTGGTACTAGATGGCCCTGAGCCCGAAGTTGCCTTGCTTTTTAGCCAAGATGGATTGGACGACCAGAACGAGGATCCCGATTCCCAGGCCGCTGAGGGATAGGAGCATATTAGAATTCAGCAACAGGATGGCCGCGCCTGCGATCACGATGCACAAAAACCATGGCATATTCACCATAAAGTGCCGTTCCAATGCCACGCAAAGCATCAAGATACCAATGACAGCTGTGGTGACCACCAGAATTCCTTGACCAAACGAGACATCTCGAAGCAACAGTTCCGGGCTGTAGACAAAGATATACGGAATAATAAACCCTGCTGCGGCCAGCTTTAGCGCCGCGAAACCAGTTTGCATGGGAGAAGCCCCAGAGATACCGGCTGCGGCAAAGGCAGCGAGCGCGACAGGCGGAGTGATGTTGGCGAACAACCCGAAGTAGAACACGAACAGGTGTGCCACGATCGGTTCCACACCGAGTTCGGTCAATGCAGGAGCCGCCATGGTTGCTGTGATGAGGTAAGCGGGAATCGAAGGGAGGCCCATACCCAGCACCAGGCAGGCAAGCATGGTGAAGACCAAAGTCCAGAACAAAATACCGCCTGAGACCGACACAATGGCCGAGGCTAGCACCACACCGAAGCCGGAGATAGTCACCACGCCAACGATGATCCCCACGCTTGCACAAGCTACAGCCACGCCCAAGGTTTGTCGGACGCCATTTTCCAGGGCGTCGATAATGTCTTTGAAAGACAATCTTGAGGTCTTTCGCAACATAGCGACCACAATGGTGACAATGATCGTGAGAAGAGCGGAATAAAGGATGGTGCGCCCTGAGAAGAAAAGCATGTAGATCAGGAAGAACAATGGGATTAACAGGTGACCACGTTCTTTCAGGACATCGAGAACTGCCGGCAAATTATCTCTTGAGATACCTTTCAACCCTTCTCGAGTCGCTCGCAGATGGATCTGGACGATCAGCGAAAGGTAATAGAGCAGCGCTGGAACGATAGCCGCTACTGCCACTGTGGAGTAGGGGACGCCAAGCGTTTCCGCCATAATGAAGGCCGCAGCGCCCATGACCGGGGGCAAAATTTGCCCGCCCACCGATGCCGTCGATTCCACCGCGCCGGCAAAAGTCTTGGTGTAGCCGACTTTCTTCATCATTGGAATGGTGAATGCCCCTGTTGAGACAACATTTGCAATAGCTGACCCGTTGATGGATCCCATGAAACCAGATCCCAGGGTGGCAACTTTGGCAGGGCCTCCACGACTCTGACCAGCTATAGCAAGAGCCAAATCGTTGAATAAGGCTGACATTCCGGACTTTGCCAGAAACGCACCGAAGAGGATAAAGAGAATGATGTACGTGGCAGACACGCCGGTCGCTGTTCCAAAAATACCTTCGGTAGTGGAGAGGAACTGATAAGCCAGAGTGTCCCATTCATAACCGCGGTGGCGCAACACGCCCGGTAATTCACGGCCGAAAATGCCGAAGAGGATGAAAAGTATCGCCAGAATTGGAAGGGCCCAACCTGTGACCCGTCGAGCGGCTTCCAATACGAGGACGACCAAAATGGTGCCGACAATGACGTCTGTAGTTGTAAACCTCCCAGCTTGAAGGACCACTTGCTCATAGTTTGTTGCGATGTAGACCGATGGAACTAGCGAAGACAACGCTAAGACGCCGTCAACGAGTTGAAAGGTCAGTCCTTGAGCTCGTCTGAACGGAGGGTAGATCAAGAAGATCAGGAACAGAACGATGCTGACGTGGATGGAACGGTGAACCAGCGTAGGTGGTGATCCGAAGTAGGCGGTCCACATGTGGTATATCGCAAATGCGCATGCCACCGCGGTGATCAAAATTGCCAGAGGACGCCACCGAATACTGCGCGTCCGAGACTCAGCGTCATACTGGGCCGCAATTTCGGCTGCTTCTTGTTCCTGAGCGCGACGTTCTTCGTCGGTGTGAGGAAGATATTCAGCGTCCGTGATGGTGGCGGTAGCGAGTGAATCTGAAGATTGGTTTGTTGGTTGCTTTTGGGGCCGTTGGGGAGGTGTCATATCAGAACAATCTCGAGTCTTTGGTGATCAGGTAGTTGCGTTGCGTCTATACGTTGCGGATCATGATCGATGAGAACCCGGTACTGGGCGCGGTGAGAGTGAATCCAGCGAATCGCGTCGAAGGGGCGGTCGATGTTATCGATAACCACTTGGTTTCCTTCGTAACGCAGATCTCCTTGGTCTCCGGCGGGCATGCCGGCTCCGTAAGATGAGAAACGAGTTTGGGTAAGCACCAGGCCAGCTGGAGTGACCGTGAAGATGTCGGTCCAAGGTGTGAGCTCAATCGAATGAACCCAAGACAGGCTGATGGTGGTGCCGTCGACGGCGGGCAGTGTGGCGTACACGTCGTGATGTTGCTGATGGCGACATACGATCTGGCGTTGTTGGGTCGGAACTGAAGCGGTGACGCCACACCCGCCAGCAACCGCGAGAACGGTCCCCACTGTCAAAGTGAGGACCGATCTGCGACTGATATCTGGCGGTGTCATGAAAACACGAGGCTTTAGCCACTCAACGACTTACTCAGTCTTCTTCTCCGGCAACATGGCCGGAGACATCGACACCATTTTCCTCCAGGTACCGGGCAGCTCCCGGATGCAAAGGAACAGTTAGCCCCTCCGTAGCTTCTTCGAGGCTGATGTCCTCAGCAGCAGCATTGGAATTGTGTATCGCATCGAGGTTGTCGAAGAAAACACGGGTGACGTCGTAGGCGGCGTCTTCGCTCAGTTCTGAGCTAATCATCAAGTGGTTGACGACGCCGACGGTCTCAACATCTTCTTCCTGTTGGTAAGTTCCGCCCGGAATAGTGGTTTCAATGAAGTAGTCATTCTCCAGGAGTTTCTCTCGCGCGTCCCCATCAATGGTGAGAACGTTGAAGTCTGTATTGGTGGACAGTTCGGTCAAAGCGGGGTTCGGAACACCGGCTGTTACGAATGCCGCATCGATATGTCCGTTAGCCATCTGGTCGGTGGCCTCGGCATAATCAAGATAATCCTCGTTGATATCGTCGTAGCTCATATCATATGCATCAAGAATCGTTTGTGCGTTGAGTTCTACCCCGGAACCAACGTCGCCCACGGCAACGTTCTTCCCAGAGAGATCTTCGATGGTTTCGATACCTGAGGAAGCAGTAGCTACTACTTGCACCGTATTTGGGTACAAAGCTGCCACAGCCATAAGGCCGTCGCGCGGCTCTCCCTCGAAGGGTCCGGTACCTTCTAAAGCCTGGACGTTAGCGTCCCCCATGGTGATCGCTAGTTCAGCGCCACCGTCGGTGAGGAGGTTAATGTTTTCGGCCGAGGCACCGGTGGCCTGGACCGTGCTGTCTGAACCCAGTTCGTCGCTGAGTAGATCACTGAATGTGGCGCCGACCTGGTAATAGACTCCAGACGAACCGCCTGTTGCAATTGTGAGGAACTCGGTATCCAGATCTCCTGTTTCGGCAGATCCATTTGATGAGTCGTCTCCACAGGCGGTTAGTGCCAGGGTTGCCACTGCGACTGTTGCGCCAAGCTTGGTGAAACGTGAATTTCTTGTACTGCGGTTGTGCGTTTTGGGCGCGTGAGTCATGATCGACATAGCCTTGCTCCTCGTGATGTGTGACCTTGGTGAGTGTCGTGATTGGCAGTTAAGGCACATAGCATTAAATGTGTCGTAAATCACTACATTGAGAGTAGCAGAAGTCACAGTCTCAGACGTTAAATTTCATGAAGGGTAGAGGGGTGGGAAAACAGGCGTAGACTATACCCGCTATGGGGCTATAGCTCAGCTGGTAGAGCGCGTCGTTCGCATCGACGAGGTCAGGGGTTCGACTCCCCTTAGCTCCACTGAAGAAGAGAAGATCGAAACTGCCCCGCCTGATGGCGGGGCAGTTTTGTGTCTGCAGTGACGTGCGCCGGGACGTCGATGCTGATGGAGTGGACAGCCCTGCGCCGACAGGACGAGCCTCGTACATGTGGCGGTCCTCAGTGAGTCTTAGAGCGTGGCGGGGCACTCCGGGCGTGAACCTCGCTCGTGTGGCGTGGTGTTCCATGCGCGAGAGTGCCGGTGAGGTCAGCTCCAGGCACAACCGGTGGGGCCATTGGCCGGAATGCTGTGGCATCGAGCTTCTCCGCATAGGACGAGAGCTACAACTAGTTGTTCGAAGCTGCGTTTGCCTTCCCCACCTGAAGTCACAATTCGAGTACATCACAATGACTCCGACAAACCGGCGGGGATTCTTGCGGCATGCTGATCAGCAGTACAGTCAAAGCATGGACCAGCGCAGTAGCGGCAGCACCCCATGGTGGGTGCAATCCCACCACAATCCGCCGACTCCTGATGAGCGCAGGCTGCTTGAACGTGTCGAAGAGCTGTTCGCTGCAGAGTCTGCTGGCCTGAGCGAGTGGGACGACCCGCACTATGATCCCTCGGCACCGGGCGAACGCCGGGACGCGAAGGAGGAGGAGTACAGCCAGTGCCTGGATCCACAGAAGTACAGGATCGTGCTGGCCAGGGCCGACGCCTGGACCATGGTGCTCACCGAACTCGGCTGGGCAGAGGCACAGGACACCAGCGGTGCATTCGACACCCCGGATTCACCCATCGAATGGGCACTGTTCCCGTGGTCCTCCCCCGCGTCCGGACATATGGCAGTGCTGCGTCCCCACGCTGAGGGAGCTGTGCCGCTGACGTTCTGGACCGTGGACGCTGCCGAAGACACTGCTGCCAGTGTTTCCATAGGCGCCGGAGACCCCGCTGTCTTTCTCGAGCAGATGCCGGATTGCTGCTGCGATGCCTGCGACTCCGGATCAGAGGACATGTTCCGAGTCATCGATGAAACAGTACTCTCAGTGGTTGGCGGTTCACTCATCGTGGAGCTGAACAAGAAGTGGCTGAGCGTCCAAAGCGGGACGGGCTCCAGCGCTGGCGGCCCAGATTCCCGGTTCCGGCAGACGACATCCTTCCACGCATCCCCGTGGAGCGATTCTTGGGATCCACGTCCTGTGTTCGAGCCCCCTGTGCCCGAACCCATCGGTCCGCCGCGTCGGGGTCCCGGCGTGTCCCGCTTGGCGCGGGACTTCCGCTTTATGCCCCGTCGGTACGCCGCCTACGTGGACGATCAGCCCAGCGGAGCACTGCTGCGGAGGAAAAAGCGTGGCTGAGAGTTCACAGCGGCTGGGCATCCCAGAGCCGATTATGAACGTGCTGCGCTGCCCGCTCTGCGCTCAGTCCCTGGATCAAGGTCCTGCTCGACTGCACTGCCCATCCGGGCACAGCTTCGACCGCGCCAAACAAGGCTATGTCACCCTGCGGCGCGGTGGCCCGACGCCGAAGAATGCTGACACCCCCGCCATGGTCGCCGCCCGGGAGACTCTGCTGGGCAGCGGACTTTACGCGCCGATCCGTGACCGGCTGGCCACCCGCATCACCGCCCGACTGACCGAAGATCAGCCCAGCCCGGATCAGCCCAGCCCGGATCAGCACAGTACGGATCGACACAGCCCGGACCAGCACAACACGGCAGAGCACCATAACGACGCCGCGGCGCCCTTAGTTGCCGACCTCGGCGGCGGGACAGGTTACTACTTAGCCGGGATTCTGGAGTACCACCGACCGGCCTATGGGGTCTGTATTGACCTCTCGGCTGCCGCATTGAAGCGTGCCGCCCGGTGCCATGAGCGCGCAGCGGCTATCGGCAATAACCTGCTGGCAGATCCCCTGCCTTTGGCGAATAATTCTGTCACCGTAGCTACCAGTATCTTTGGACCCCGCAATCTCCCGGAGATCCGGCGCGTGCTGCGGAACAAGGGAGTTTTCGCCGTGGTCACCCCACCAGCGACCACCTGGCAGAACTGGTCGGACCCTTAAGTCTGGTCCAGGTCGATCAGCGCAAAGACGAACGCCTGGCTGCGAGTCTGAGCGACTTCACCATGATCGCTTCTGAGCAGATTTCCTACACCGCATCGGTCAGCCGCGATCAGGCCCGGGCACTGGTGGAGATGGGACACAGCGCCCACCACATCAGCACCGAGGATCTCGTCTCAGGTCTAGACCGTCTGCCCAAGGATCTCGTCGTGACCGTCTCAGTCAACCTCGGCCTCTACTGCCAGACCTGAGCTGCTGGACCGCTGGGGCGGGTGCGCCGAACATCTCGCGTCCTGTGTTGATCAGTCGGATGACCTCAGCTTCTTTCAGCCCTCCGACACCAGGTACATAGATATAGCGGTGATGCCTATTCCATACTGGGCCCATCGGCGGGGAAATACGTGGACGAAGCTCCGGTGCCAGCAGGTGGTTCACGTGATAGACACCAGAGGGCGTCAGCACCATCACGATCAGGATGTAGAACATCACCCGCAAGGCATTCGACCAAGCTGCCGGCTTTCCTCGCAGTCTCACGCTTCGAGCGGCGCGCAAGGTACTGAGTGCCTGGTCGAAGGTCATGGGCATAAAAGCCACGCTATCGCTTTCTGTCCCGGACGCTAAAGCCAGAGGCATGAGGTCATGTAAGGTCCGCACTCGGCGGAACCACCTGCACCACGGTCTGCACTGCGACCAGCGGGATGCTGCTCCCAGCCGGCCACCGCCGCCTCAACAATCGGTGACCCTCTCCGCCCGGCGGCGTCGTCGGTCACGCGCGGCTTTCACCACAGATCAGTCCGCAGGTCGAAAGCGCTCCCGCACCAGAGCAATAAGGGTCTCTTCACTCAAGCCCAGCTGATTCACCGTGTCCCGGAGCGTATCGATCTGGGTGGTCAGCTCCGCTGTGGACTGCGGTACGTCCGCAACGATCGCTCCGCGACCCCGCCGCATATCCAGCAGGCCCTCTTCGCGCAGATCCTGGTATGCCTTCAGCACGGTATGCAGGTTAACCGTCAGGGAGGAGGCAACCTCCCGGGCAGAGGGCAGACGATCCCCCGGGGCGAGCCTCCCCTGGGCGATATCTGCCCGGATGGAAGTGGCAATCTGCTCATACAGCGGCACTGGTGAGGAGGTGTCAACCCGCAGAAACATCGCGGCGCCTAGTGTGTCGAGGCTGGGGATTCGCGCTGGAGCAGGGATGCCAGGACATCGGCAGCCTCATCCGCGTCATCGACGGTGACCACCAGTGCGGGCTTGTCGCGACGCTCCACACGCAGGGAGTTACCATCCTGAAGAATGATGCCTCGCGCGCCCGGAGCCATGCGCAGGCCCCATCCGCCGAACTCTGAAAACCCGCTTGTCTCACCGGAGCTGACCGAGGTGATCTCGCTCAGGCCCACATGGACCGACGGCCAGCCCAACGGCACCGAACGGAGCCTGAGCCCTTGGGCGTCGATCTGCATACTGAAACGAGTTGCCGTGAGGACTGCGAAGAGAACGACAATAACGGCCACGCCCATCAGCAGAATGATCCACAGCGGCGATTCGGGAGCTATCACCGCCGTAGTGACTACAACCATGCCTGCACTGAGGTACAGCACCCATCGGATAGAACTGGCCATCTGGATCCGGCGAACCCACATCACACTTTCAGTCTCTCCGAGCCCCAGCGAAGCGGCTTTCTCGGTCAACGGCTGCCGCGGCGGGCTTGCGGGAATCAGGAAGACCAGAGCGGCCGAAAGCACGACGGCACCCAATAGGGCGATTGCGGTTATCCCACCCACCGCACCGGCCTCCCGAGCATCGTCCAAGCCACGTTGGATCGCTAGACCTCCGGTCAGCGCGGATGTGACCAGCAGCGATGTCCCGAGACTGACTCCAGCCATCAAGCGGGCCATGAACGTGGAGGCCCTGCCGGCCCGCACACTGGGAAGTACCAACACGCTGATGAGCACCGGAAGCAACAGGCCAAAGCCCAGGATGGAAGCTGCCATCACCCAGAGTTCGGCAAAGGAGTCCGCTCCCCCGGCACTCCAATGGATCGCCACCGGAGCTGGGAGCTCCGGTCGCCAGAGCGCCAGGAGCAGCAGGCCAACCCCTACTGCCACCGTGGGGAGAACCATGCTGATCACCACAAAGGTGACTGTCTGACGCTTCGCGTCGGCCCGTCCCTGCCTGTTCACCGCAGACCTCCTCTAAGAACTAGTTGTTATATCTCAAATATAACAGTTGATCAGCTCTGTTGTCTTTGACTGTTCTCACTCTCTTCGGGTAACTCAGTGATGGAGCAGGAATCCTCATCGTCTACTTGTCCAGGTCGGGTTCATCGCCTAATCTGGCGGGACCGACCAGCACTGGTGGCTAGGGCTCCGTCGGCGTGACAACGCGTCGAGTCTGGTTCAAGCGCCACGGTACACCGCAGAACAGTTGCGGCGTTGATCTTAAGGGATAGAAACCTTCAGGAGTGGTGTCGGCATCGTTCTGGTGCCCACCTACTTGGAGGCTTGTCCCATGTCTGTTTCATCAACAGGCTCTTCCCCTCATTTCATTCGCTTAGTGTATGCGCTGGCACTCAGCATCGGTGTCAGCTTCGGCGCGATCCTATTCGGCACCTCTGTGCTCATCACTTCTCATGCAGCTGGTGCCGAATTCTCCCTGGCACTTTTGTCTTCCGCGTTCTCCGGTTCCGTACTCACTGGAGCGTGTCTAGCAGTACCGGTAGGCCGACACGCAGACAAGAACGGCATCCGTGGCATCACGGCCTTAGGCGGGGCGCTCGTTGCTTGTGGTTTCCTCGGCTTCTCCCTCAGCACAGCCCCTTGGCAGCTGCTTGCTTCCTGGTGGCTGCTGATTGGACCCGGCAGCACAATGGTGCTCTTCGAACCTGGATTCATCGGTCTTCAACAATGGTTTAACCGCGAAACCCGCAATCGTGCAGCTGGAACCCTCACCTTGATCACCGGTCTCGCCGGACCGATACTCATCCCAACTACAACATTCCTCGTCAACGAGGACGGCTGGAGAGCAGTAGCGTCCTTTAATGTGGTGTACGGCTCCCCGGTGAGAGCGTCATTCATTACAGAGTGACGGTCACCGTGTGATCCTTCGAGTGAACCTACCAAAGCACTCTCGAAAGGACGTTTCACGATGACCGTCACCCCTTCTAGTATCGACCTTCGCGGCCTGTTGGAGGAACAGCTTTTGCAGGCAAGTCCTGACCTGATCCGGGACTTGTTGCAGATGTTCATCAACACCCTGCTCTCAGCCGAGGCTGACGCGGTCTGCGGCGCTGAATATGGGCAGAGCTCTGATGCCCGGCAGAACCGGCGCAACGGCTACCGGCACCGGGGCTTCGACACTCGGGCCGGCACTTTGGATGTGGCGGTACCCAAGCTGCGGCAGGGGACCTACTTCCCCGAGTGGCTGCTGGAACGACACAAACGTGCTGAGCGGGCACTGACCTCGGTGGTGGCCACCTGCTACTTGCTGGGGGTCTCTACCCGCCGGATGGATAAGCTCGTCGGGTCCCTGGGGATCGAGAGCCTGTCGAAGTCCCAGGTCTGGCAGATGGCCTCTGAACTCGATGAGCAGGTCGAGGCCTTCCGCACCCGACCCTTAGACTCTGGGCCCTACACCTTCGTTGCCGCTGACGCGCTGGTGCTCACAGTCCGTGAGTCCGGCCGTGTGGTCCCGGTGCACGCGATGGTGGCTACCGGCATCAACCGCGATGGCCACCGCGAGATCCTCGGCATCCAGGTCAGCACCGCCGAGGACGGGGCCGGCTGGCTGTCCTTCTTCCGCGACCTGACCGCCCGGGGCCTTAGTGGAGTGAAGCTGGTGACCTCTGATGCCCACGCTGGGTTGAAGGCCGCGATCGCTGCGACCTTACCCGGTGCAGCCTGGCAGCGGTGCCGGACACACTATGCGGCCAACCTGATGGCCACTACCCCCAAGGCCTCCTGGCCCTGGGTGAAGACTCTGCTGCACAGCATCTATGACCAGCCCGATGCCCAGGAAGTACACGCCCAGTTCGACCGTGTCGTCGAGGCCCTGGACCATAAACACCCCAAGGTCGCCGACCACCTGGCCGGGGCCCGCGACGACATCCTGACCTTCACTAGCTTCCCCAAAGAGGCCTGGCGCAAGATCTGGTCAAATAATCCCAACGAGCGGCTGAACAAGGAGATCCGCCGCCGCACCGATGTGGTCGGGATCTTCCCTAACCGCGAGGCCATCATCCGCCTAGTCGGCGCCGTGCTGGCCGAGCAGCACGATGAATGGGCCGAAGGCCGCCGATACATGAACCTCGAGGTCCTCCAACACGCCCAACAGCTCGGCACCGACACCACCGAGGAGGTGCCACCACAGACCATCGAAGCCCTCGCCGCATAACCCAGAATTACACGCTTGAAGGATCACCCCTCATACACCACACCACCGGACTTGACTCAACAGAAGCGTAATGATGATAGCTGTGCCAGGTGGGAACCGTCCGGGTGGGGCATTCATAGCATTCCTTTGCAAGATGTCTAGGTGTCTTAAAGGTAGCAAAACTGCTAAACACGTGTGTTTGTTTCCGGGCTCGAATTGGACGATGAGGCGCTACGTTTGCACCCACCCACGACATCGTATGAAAAGTTGCGTATGCACAACCGAATGCTTGCTGACAATGACGCGTTGATGTACCACCAGGCGCTTTTCGTCCGAGGGCGCCATGCTCAGCCCGCTCTGAAAAGCTCAGGGCTTTCCGGCAATGCCCGTCATGGTGCACGTCCCAACCGCCGAATTCTGCACCCTTAGGCCCTCGCCGGTTGGGTTCTGCGGACGTGTGTGGGACAACGTGCGCAGATCTAACGCAACGGCTAGATATTCGCGTAGCAACTCTATCTGTCATCCGTGCAGGTGAAGTCGCGTCTGGTCGAAGAGGGCGACTGTGGCGCCAGCAAGCTCGAAACGCAGGACGTCAGATACGGAGTTCCGATTGAAGGAGTCGTTACTTTGATAAACCCGCTTAGTAGCACCAGCGCCACCGTAGCTCGTCATGATGACGTTGGCCATCTGCAACTCGGTGTGAGTCGGGTACAACATCCAGTTGTATCCACCTGCTGTTGCGCCCCAAGGTAAAAGGCTCAGCTACGTAAGATGGGCAACAAGAAGCACCCCCGTTGATGGCGGGAGAAATTCTCATGGTTGGTGGCTCCGGGCGTGACATCGGGATGGTGCGGGCGGTCACGCGACGAGTGGTTCAGTCGTCTTTACGAATGTAGTAGACGACGATACTGATGATGACGACGAGGAGGATGGCCGCGAAGGGACCGGCGTCGAAGGACCAAGGACCGATCCCGACGCTGTTGTTTGCTGTGATCATGCGTTCTCCTTGGTTCGAGTGTCGGGTTCTTCTGGGACGTATCGTGATTTGAAGATCGTGGTGTAGACGGGGCCGGTGAGTAGCCAAGCGATGTTGATGAGGGTGAGACGAGCAACCCAGGCCCACAGCTCGTCTGACCAGAACTCCCCCATCGTCGAAGGAAACGACCATCCGGAGAATGCGTGCATGATCAACAGACACGTCACGGCGATGGCCCAGGCCGTCAGCACACGCAGCCAGTCTTGCCACTCGTGCCGGACCTTGGCGGGCCCTGTCCGTGGTGGACGTGATGGTCTGGGACCATCGGCGAATCGATAAGCGAACCATGCATCCGCTCTTTTGATGATGTAGTGCCCGAAACCGACGCTGAAGCCCAGGTAGGCCCCGGCAAGCCCGTGGACGAAGGTGGGCTCGGAACCACGGGAGAGATCCAGGCTCACCAGGATGATCAGCACCAGATCGGCCAGTGGCACGCTGAGCAGCAGGGCCGTGCTGGTCCGTTTCAGCTTGAGCGCGTAGCGAGCGAGCAGTCCGAGCACGAGCAGAACCCAGAACGCGATCTCGGCGCCGATGATGGCGACCACTATCCAGCTCCCAGAGAAATCCATGTCTCAACCTTGTCGCATCCGCGCTGTGTCATCATCGACCAGATGACGGCACTTCGCAGGCTGTGCGTCACCCGTTTGGGCTACGCAGGATGGTGCTTGCGTGAGACCCATCATCGGGTTGAAATAGAAGCAAGGGCGTGGACGATCGCGGGTCGCGAGGTGATGGTATGACTGGGACAGGGTCGATCCCGTCGCTACGTCATACGTGGATCACCATCGGGTATGTCGTGGTCGCGATTGGCTTCTGCTTCGTGCCGGGCGCGGGGATCGAGTGGTTCGCGACACCCCGCTCACAGGTCCTGATCGGTAGCATCGCTACCGCGATCGCCCTCGGCATTGTGCATCTGTTCCGGCAAAAGTGGCCCACCGTGGTCGTCGTAGCAGGGCTGGCAGTAATGACCGCTGAGGGCCTCACAACCGGGACCACTTCGGTTGGGGCGATCCTGATCGAGTGTGATGCCCTTTATAGCTTGGTCATTGCCCGACCAACGACGCGGTCCCGGAGACTACTGCCGATGATCGCCGCGGTCTGCTTGTCCAGTGCCGTCGGTGGACTGCTTCTAGCGAACCTCCTCGCGGAGCCATTGTTGCAGATGACTACCTTGCTACTGGCGGTCGGGGGTACTCTGTGGTGGGGTATCACCGTACGAGCACCGATGACCCGGGCCGAGGAAGAACGTGAACGCGCCACTCTCATCGCTGACGCCGTCGCGGCCAAACAACGAGAGGCGCTGGTCGCTGAGCGACTGCAGATCAGTCGCGAACTGCACGACACCATTTCCGGGCACCTGTCTGCCATCACAATCCAGGCAGCTGGGGCCCTGGCGACCACAACACCGCCCACAGCCGAGGAACTGACCGAGCGCCTCGAGCGAGTCCGGGCTCTCAGTCTGGACGCGATGGGCGACATGCGAACCCTGATCGACGTGCTCCGGACCGACACGCCCTCATCCCTCGCGCTCGCCCAGAACTGGTCATCGGTGGACTCGCTCATTGCAGGTGCGCGAGAATCCGGCACATCTATCACCCTGACCGGCGACGACCCCGCGACGATCAACCTGGACCCGCTCGTCTCGGTCACCGCCTATTACGTCCTCCGCGAGGCACTCGTTAACGCCGAAAAACACGCCCCGGGCAGCGATGTGACCATCGATATCCGACACGAGGACGAGGTCCTCGCTATGACCATCACGAACGGACAACACCAGCCTGGGCACGTCGGAGCGATGCCGTCCGGATACGGCTTGATCGGATTGGCCGAACGTGTCCGCCTCTGCAACGGAGAGCTCGACATCGACCGCTCCAACGACACCTGGACCTTGCGGGTCTGTCTGCCGCTGAGAACCGGACGGGAGTCACAGCATGCCTAGACTCGTGATCGTCGATGACCACGCCGCCGTGCGGGCGGGCGTTACAGCCATCCTCACGGCCGATTCGGAAATTGAGGTCCTTGGCGAAGCAGCGACCGGCCACGACACGATCGAGGCCATCCAAAGCCTGAAGCCGGACGTGGTCGTCCTCGACCTCCAGCTACCTGACCGCGACGGCGTTGACATCTGTCGCGAGATCACCGCAACGACCGCCACTCGCGTGTTGATCCTTACTGCCTATGAGATCACCGACAACATTACCGCAGCTCTGGATGCCGGAGCGACAGGGTTCCTCGCCAAGACGGCCGAGCCACAGCAGATGATCGACGCTGTGCACGCTGTCGCAGCAGGACAGGCGTATCTCACCCCGTCGGTCACCCGGCACGTCATCGCACAGGCGACAGGCAAACACCCGCCAGCACATCGAACCAGGGCTGCCGCGCCGGAGCTGACCGACCGCGAGCGGGAAGTCCTGCAACTGGTCGCCGAAGGTCTGACCAACAAGCAAATCGCTCAGCGACTTGTGATCTCCCCAGCCACTGCGAAAACGCACCTGGCGCGCATCATGCAGAAACTGGGAGTATCCACCCGCACACAAGCGGCCATGCTTGTTCGAGCAGGAAACTCACTGGATAACGGAGTGTGAGGCCAGGGCTGTTCCGTCATCAGACGGCCGTGGTCGGGGCGAACGAGAGGTCATCGATCAAAAGGAACTCTCAGAGCCCTCTTCGGCGTGATAAAGGAACAGGGTGTGAGCGTGACAGCGCCCGTTGACTTGCTCAGCTGGGCAGATCTGCAACTCTTGATAGCATAAAACCCGTTCTAGAGAGGGGGTCTCATGGAGGGTGCGCAGTTATTGGCTGACAACCTGCTGTCCATGTGGTGGATTGCGATCGTCGCTGTACTCGCTCCCATTCTCGCGTTGGTGACGAGACGCGTTGTACCGGATGTCGTGTGGTTACTCGTGTTCGGGATTATTATCGGCCCGAACATGCTCGGTTTGGCTGAAAGCACTGAAGCTGTCGAGTTTTTGCGCGAACTCGGTATGGGATTTCTGTTCCTGCTGGCCGGTTTTGAGGTCAATGCATCTGAGATGCGTGGCCGGCAGGGTCGGCATGCCGCCCTGACATGGTTCATTTGCGCGCTTCTTGGTGCTGGGGCTGGGTTCCTCTTGCTCCAAGATGGGTGGCAACTCGCTGTGGTGTTTGGCATTGCCTCCACATCGACTGCGCTGGGTACCCTGCTGCCGATCCTCAAAGACTCGGGAGCCCTGCAGTCACCGTTAGGGCGTGCCACCATGGTGCACGGGGCCTACGGAGAGCTGTTGCCCATCGTGGCCATGTCTTTACTGTTGTCCACCCGGGGTACCTGGCAAGCAACGGTCGTGCTCATCCTCTTCAGCCTCGTTGCCATGATCACCGTGGCGGTCCCGACGCGGATTTTCCGCAAGCTTCCACGCCTGGGGCGGGCCTTCGGGGACGCCTCTGATTCAACAATGCAAACCACTCTGCGCATCACCGTGTGGGTGCTGATCACGCTGATGCTCCTCACCGCACTGCTAGAACTCGACGTGGCACTCGGTGCGTTTTCCGCCGGTCTGCTACTCAACGCAGCGCTGAGCGCTACGTCTCCCGCTCATGCCGACGAGGTCATGCACAAGATCGAGGTCGTCGGGTTCAGCTTGTTGATTCCGGTGTTTTTTGTCACCAGCGGTATGTCGATCGACCTGGGGGCCGTTGTTAGCCAGTGGCCTCTGCTTTTAGGTTTCGTCGTGGTCATTGCTGTGGTCCGCGGGCTACCGGTCTTCTTACGCGAGCAGTTCACCACGATGCATTCAGGGCTGAAAACCGTGCAAGAACGCATCGGGCTGGGATTCTATTCAGCAACCGGCCTACCCATCATCGTTGCGGTCACCCAAATTGCGGTATCGTCAGGTCTCATCTCCACGACCTTGGCCTCGATCATGGTGACCGGTGGTGCGGTGACGGTGTTGATCTTCCCGTTCATTGCCTCTCGTCTGACCGCAGCCAGCCGCGGCTGACCACCCTCTCAAACGCGGTTCGCCTGTTTTCCCTGACCGTTCAGACCAGAAAAAACAGGCGAACCGCCGCGCCAGCCCGAATGTTCCTTAACCCTTGAGCTTGTCTGCCAATTGGTGGAACAACTTAGACGCGTTGCCGAACCGGTGCAAGGTCATCGAAATCGACTGTTCCTTGACCCAGTACCGCAGTTCCACTCGACCCGAGTGCGTCACAGGATCATCGAGCAGAGCCACCACTGGACGGTCGGCTACCTTCTCGCGGACCTTCGAGGCGATCTCACCGAGGTGCCGAACCCGAGTCCCAACACCGAAGTCGTACTCGCCGCAGGCCAGCTTCTTCGCGAACTCCGTGTCCTTTTCCTTCGCCGGCTTGACGTTGAACTGCTTGGCCAAAGTCTTCAGTGCTTTCACCGCACGCTGATCGGCGTCGGGGTGATATGACATCACAGGGGTGACTTCGGCAGTTGCTGCCGCCAACAGGACGCGGACTACGTCGTGGCTGGTTGCTCCAGGAGCCAGGCGAAGGACCACATCAGCACGGCGATAGCGGAAGATATTGGCTTCTGAGGACAAGCCGGTGGGATCCTGAGCGACACCGAATTCTCGGTCCCACCACACGGCGTCATCAGTGACCGCAACCTTGAGTGCTTCCAGCTCGGTATCAGACACCAACGACTTGGCCTCGGCCGTTTCCAACAGGTCCTGAACGACCTCGTTGGCCGTGTGGGGTGTAGACACCTTGGTGGTGTCTACGGCGTCGTTCCAGGTACCAAACAGCATCACGTAGTTTGGCCCACCGGCCTTAGAACCCAGCCCCACGGAGGAAGCCTTCCAACCGCCGAAGGGCTGGCGGCGCACGATCGCGCCGGTGATCCCGCGGTTGACGTAGGCGTTGCCGACGTGGACGTTGTCCAGCCATTCGGCGACCTCGTCGGTGTCCAAGGAATGGATGCCACCGGTGAGACCGAATTCGGTCTGGTTCTGGTACTCGATCGCGGTCTTTAGGTCCTTGGCCTCCATCAGGCCCAGAACGGGCCCGAACACCTCGGTGAGGTGGAAGAAGCTACCGGGTTTGACTCCGGTTTTGATCCCGGGGCTCCACAATCGGCCGGTGTCGTCGAGTTGTTGCGGCTTCAAGAGCCACTGTTCGCCGGGCTCCAGGGTGGTCAATGCGCGGGTGAGTTTCTCGGTCGGCAATTCGGTCAACGGGCCGACGGTTGCCGACAGATTCTGTGGCCAGTCCACCACCATCGATTTCGCGGCGTCCACCAACTGGCGACGGAACCGCTCGGACTCGTAAACGGTACCTACGAGAATACCCAGGGACGCAGCCGAGCATTTCTGACCGGCGTGACCGAAAGCCGAGGCCACCAGATCCGCCACCGCTAGGTCGCGGTCGGCCGAAGGAGTGATCACCAGCGCGTCCTTACCGGAGGTCTCAGCATTGATGTTGAGCTCGGGCTTCCAGGAGCGGAACAGTGCGGCCGTATCGGAGGCGCCGGTGAGAATAATCCGGTCCACACCCTGGTGAGAAATCAGCTTCTTGCCGGCATCGCCTTCATCAGGGTAGATTCCGTGCAACACCTCCCGCGGTACTCCGGCATCCCACAGGCATTCCAACAACGCCATCGAACAGTGCGGTGTGGGGGTCGATGGTTTGTGAATCACCGCGGCACCGGCGGCCAGCGCGGCAGCCGTACCACCGGTGGGGATGGCCAACGGGAAGTTCCACGGCGGGGTGATCATCACCAGTTTGTCCGGGGTAAATTCGGCGTGCTCGACCTGTTCGAGAGCCAACGCGCTGTGTGCGTAGTACCGCAAAAAGTCGATGGCTTCAGAGATTTCCGGGTCAGACTGTGCCACGGACTTACCCACCTCGGCGGCTGCCACTGCGGCGAGGTGTCCTCGGCGGGAGGCCATGATATCTGCGGCCCGGTAAAGAATCGTGGCCCGCTCGGTAGCGGGGCGGGCGGCCCACTGCTGGCCAGCAGCGCGCGCATTGGCCACCAAAGCGTCAACGTCTTCGGTGGCGACTTTCTCCGGTACCGACTGGTGCTCCAGCCACTCGGGAGTGGCCCGTTCGATGACCTGTTCGGCCCAACGCTGGTTGGGTTCCAACGACGGGTTGGTGTCGGGCTCATTGCGAAACTCGGGGACAACTTCGGAGTACTCGCCGGGCTGGTGAGACTCTTCGGCGAGCCGATCCTGTTGGTGGTTGGGTCCGGGAGCAACGGTACCCTCCGCGACGAGGATGGCTCCCAGCGATTCCACCGAGTTGCGGAACCGGGATTCTTCGCGACGGAAGATCTCGCTGCCCTCGCCTTTCTTGTCCACCGAAAGGTCAAAGATGCCCGACATGAAGTTCTCGCTGGAGGCGTTTTCCTCCAGACGACGCACCAGGTAGGAGACCGCGACGTCGAACTCTTCGGGACGGACCGCCGGGACGTAGAGCAAGAGCTGGCCGACATCGTCGCGAACGGTATGCTGTTGTTCGGCGGCCATACCCTGTAGCATCTCGAATTCCAGGCGGTCGGTTACCCCGCGCTCGCGACCCAGCAGGTGGGCGAAGGCGATGTCAAACAGGTTCTGACCGGCCACGCCCAGGCGGACACCGCGCATCCGCTCTTGGGTGAACAACCAGTACAGCACGCGCTTGTAGTTGGCGTCGGTGGCTTCTTTGGACTCACAGGTGGCCAGGGGCCAGTCCTGAATATCGGCGTGCACCGTTTCCATGGCCAGGTTCGCGCCCTTGACCAGGCGGATCTTAATGCCAGCGCCACCGTTCTCAACTCGTTCATTGGCGAACTCGGCCAGTTCCTGGACTGCGCCTAAGGCATCGGGCAAATAGGCCTGGATGACGATTCCGGCCTCGTAGTTCTTCAGCTCTGGCTTGGACAGCAAGCGCTTGAACACTGCGATGGTTAACCGCAGGTCCTGGTACTCCTCCATGTCCATGTTGATGAACTTGGTGCCAGCCGGTGCTTTGGCTGCCTCAAGGTAGAGGTCGGTGACCCGGTTGACCACGTAGTCAACGGTCTCTTCGTAGCCCCACATCGAAATCTGGCTGGCAATCGAAGAGGCCTTGATCGAGACGTAGTCCACGTCATCGCGACGCAACAACCGCACGGTGTCTTCGAGGTGCTTGGTGGCTTCGTCTTCACCTAGCACCGCTTCACCGAGCAGGTTGATGTTGAGTCGGTTGCCCTGCTTTTTAATTTCTTTAACGGCCTTGCCGAACTGTTTATCGCGCGCATCGACCACCATGTGGCCCACCATCGACCGCATCCGCCGACGCGCCACCGGCACCACGATGTCCGGCATCAAACGTCCCAGAGCAGAGCCAGCTTGGATCTGCGCACGATCGAGCGCATCCAGAGTATCGGGAGCGATGTCGCCTAGCTCGTTCAGTGCCTTCGCGGCTGCCTTGGTATCTTCGGTGCGGATGACGCGGTCTACGAAGCCGACGGTAAAGTCCAGGCCCGTGGGGTGGGCAAGGACCTGAGAGAGTAGTTTGGCCGAGCTATGAGGTTTGACCCCGGATTTTTGGGTCTTCTGCAACCAGGTTCTGACCTTTTGCACGGCCTCATCGGCCAGTCGGCGGAGCTCTTGCTGCACGCCCTGTTCGGTGGAAGTGATTTCGCTCATCAGCTTCGTCCTCTCCTGACGTTGAAGGACCCGGAATTCCATGATGTGTTGTGGGTCTCGTAGACATCGTAAGCAGTCACTTTTTATCCTTCGTTAAAATCGAATGAAATCCTCCGACTCCATCGGAAGACGCTGAATGACGGGGAGGGTACTGTGCTGAATCTGCATCGACTCCAGCTATTTCATGAGTTCCGCTTGCGTGGCACGATCTCAGCGGTGGCCACCTCATTGGGGTACAGTCCCTCCACGGTCTCCCAACAGCTGACACTGTTAGAGGATGAAGTTGGGGTGGCCCTGTTTCACCGAGGCGGACGTACGCTACGGCTCACGACGGCAGGTCTTCGTCTGGCTGAACATGCTCAGACGATGCTGGATCTGCAAGAAGAGGCCTTGCGCTCGCTGACATCTGCTGAACCGGAAGTCGGTGGCCTGCTGAGACTGTCAGTTTTTCAGACCGTCGCGCTCACACTCGTTCCGGCAGCGCTGAGTCAGTTGCGCGCCCAACACCCGGAACTGCGGGTGGAGATTGTGCAGGCGCCACCGGAGCGGGCCTTATTTGATCTGCAGGCTCGACGCCATGACTTGGTGGTGGCAGAGCAATATCCGGGGATGAGCAGGCCGAGGCAAGCTGAGTTTGACATTGAACCGTTGGGAACCGATTCCCTGCGTCTGGTGGTCCCCCAACAGCTAGCCGGGATAGACGCCGAAGACCTGGATGCCTATCCCTGGGTGATGGAGCCGGCTGGAACCGTAGCGCGAGAATGGTCCTTACAACAATGTCGGGCCCTGGGTTTCGAACCAGACGTTCGGTTCACCACGGATGATCTCGCCTCCCAGCTGAAGCTGATCAGCGCCGGGCTGGCTGTTGGGATTCTGCCGGAGCTTTTTCTGACCGGTCACCGACTCGACAGCGTGGCGCTCAGGCCATTGCCGCAGAACCCAGAGCGCAGTATCTTTACCACGGCTCGCCGTTCTTCGGTACAGGCGCCAGCGGTTCACGCCTGCCGGCAGAGTCTGGCGGAGGCGTTTAAACAATTCTCTCGTAAAAGCTGGCGTCACGATTCGCCGTGACGTTGTCTGATGGGGCACCTCTGGGTGACGATAGCTTCCCCGAGAGCCCGGGTCTCCGTACAGTGGGGGGAACAACTATTGTGATAGAGAGCACTCTTGGAAGGAATTGCGGATGTCTGCTCAGATGCCACCGGTGGTGAACGAAAACGGATTATGGTTTGAGGACCTCTACGAGGGCTACAGCTTCACGACCGGCAGCCACGAGGTGACTGTGGAAGAAATCATTGCCTTCGCACAGCGATTCGACCCGCAACCGTTTCATACCGATGCAGATGCGGCCACAGCAAGCCTTTTCGGCACGCTGGTGGCCTCCGGGTGGCATACCGCCGCGATGAGCATGCGCCTGGTGATCGACTCTTTTCCTGTTGCCACCGGTGTGATCGGGGGACAAGGCGAGATAGCCTGGCCCTCTGCAACACTGCCGGGAGACATCCTGCGCGCAGAGTGCGTGGTGGAATCACTGCGGGACCCCGGCCCTGAGTCCCCGCGAGCCTCCGGCTGGGTGAAGAATACGACCACGAATCAACACGGTGAAACTCGTTATATCTCGCGACTCAAAGCCGTGCTGTGGAAGAACCCGACATTGCGCTAGTGGCTGTTCGCTTACGGTTCACAACACCAGATGCAGATATGCAGGTGGCCCGGCCGAACAGGTCGTTCGGGCCGGGCCACGCGTGTGCGCTGGTGGTGTCGAGACGATTAGACGGCGGTGTAACCGCCATCGACGAGGTGGTAGCTACCGTGGATGAAGCTTGCTTCGTCGCTGAGCAGGAAGGCGGCTACATCGGCAACTTCCTGGGCGCGACCCAGCCGGCCTAGCAAGTGCTTATCGGCCAACGACTGCTGAGTCTCGTCGTCGAGGTGCTTCTCGATCAAAGCGGTCAGGATGTAGCCGGGACCTAGGGCGTTGATGCGCAAGCCCTGCTCGCCGTATTCCGCAGCGGCGGTCTTGGTCAAACCGACCACGCCGTGCTTGGCGGTGACATAAGCGGCTGCGTGGGGGAATCCGACCGACCCCAGAATGGAGGCCAGGTTGACGATTCCGGACGCAGCGGGATTCTTGAGCAACTCAGGGATCTGGTACTTCATGCCGTAGAAGACACCGTTGAGGTTGACGTCGATGACCTTCTTCCAGTCATCGAGCTCCACGTCAGCGACCGGGACCGGATCGCCACTGATACCGGCGTTATTCACCGCGTAATTCAGTCCACCGAAGGCATCTACCGCAGCCTGGACCGAAGCCTTCGCATCTTCCGGGACAGCAGCGTTGGCTTCAACAGCCTTGGCTTCACCGCCGGCTTCGATGATCTCGTTGGCTACTTTTTCTGCGTTCTCGAGGTTGATATCGGAAACCACGATCTTCAGACCGTGCTTGGCCAGGGTCTTACTGATGGCTTCACCGATTCCGGCGCCACCACCGGTGACGAGTGCGACCTCACCTGTGAAATTCATGGTTCAAACTCCTTCTGCCCAGCAGGGGCGTGGTGTTATTAGTGTGTTAGACATCAACACTAATCCTGACGCGGTTAAAACACCCGGCCCGGTTTTCTGCGAATTTGCAAAAACCGGGCCGGAGCAACGAGAGGCGATGAATCGCGTTAGGCGTTGGCCGTGACTTTCTCGGAGGCCATCAGCTCATCGAAGGCCTTCCGGTTCTTGGCCAAGTAGGCCGCGCGCTCAAATTCCTGCTCCACCTCGGGGTTGGGCTTGTAGGTTACTGCTGAGACAATCAGGGTCACCAGTAGCGACAGAATGAAGCCCGGTACGATCTCGTAGAGGTCGAAGATGCCACCGGTCAGTTCCGCCCAGACGAACACGACAACCGCGCCGACCATCATGCCAGACAGCGCACCCCAGTTGGTCAGCTTCCGGTAGTAGAGGCTGAGCAACACGAGCGGGCCAAAGGCAGCTCCGAAGCCAGCCCATGCGAAGCCCACCAGTTCCAGAATCGTACCGTTGGGATTCAGCGCCAGCAGGCCAGCAATAATGGCCACCACCAGCACCGCGCCACGGCCCATCAGTACCAGTCTGCGGTCGCTGGGTGGATCCTTGCGGACCACCTTGTAAATGTCCTCGACCAGAGCCGACGAGCACACGATCAGCTGCGAGGAGAATGTCGACATAATCGCAGCCAGCACGGCGGCCAACACGAAACCGGCGAACAGCGGGTGCAGCAGTGCCTGGGACATCAGCAGCACGATGGTCTCGGGATCGGCCAAATCAACATTGTTTTGGTGTACCCACGCCACACCGATGAGCCCGGCGAAAACGGTTCCGGCCATGGAGATGGCCTGCCAGGCCAGCCCCACCCGACGGGCCTGCTTAGCATCCGAGGGTGCACGCAGCGCCATGAAGCGCACCACAATGTGTGGCTGTCCGAAATAGCCCAGGCCCCAGCCAATACCGGAGGCAATCACGATGATGGAGGCAGTGGTCAGTCCACCACCGCTGAAGCTCAGGTGGTTGGGCTCCAGCGTATTGATCAGCGAGACGGCTTCGCCCCAGCCACCCACGGAGATCACTGCAAAGATGGGGACAATGATGAGCGCGATAAACATCATCAGGCCCTGGACCACATCGGTCAACGAGGCACCGAGGAAGCCACCGAAGAGCGTGTAGAGCAACGTGATGGCAGCGACGATGAGCATACCGGTCAGGTAGTCAGCCTCGAAGGACGACTCGAAGAAGACACCGCCAGCGACCATTCCCGAGGAGACGTAGAGCGTGAAGAAGACCAACACAATGACCGAGGAAACAATTCGAAGCACGCGGGAGGAGTCGCGGGTGCGGTTTTCGAAGAAGCTCGGTAGCGTGATGGAATTGCGGGAAACCTGAGAGTAGGCGCGCAAACGTGGAGCAATGATGAGCCAGTTGACGAATGCGCCGATGGTCAGACCGATCGCGGTCCAGGCCTCAATGAGTCCGGCAACGTAAATGGCGCCGGGCAAACCCATGATCAGCCAGCCCGACATATCGGAGGCACCGGCCGACAGCGCAGCCACCCAGCCGGGTAGTCCCCGGTTGGCCAGCATGTAGCCTTCGTGGTCGCTGGTCCGCAGATAGGCCGCAACTCCGATGCCGATCAGCACTAAGAAGTAGATGCCTATCGCAAGGTAAATGAAAAATTGATCGTTCATTGATAAAGATCCAAGAGGTAAGTGATGGTCGTTAATGGACAACTCGGGGCGAGTCAACCCCGCCCCGAGCACCCGGTTAAGTATAGGGGTGGTGGGTGGCTGTGGCTACTACGCTCGAGAACTGTTCCCCCCTGGTCTTGCTGCGAACCGCTAAGATGAAAACCATGCCATGGTGGTGAAGGCCACTGTAATCATCACAGGATGAAGATAGAGGGCTTGAGTGAGTTTCGAATCCGACCTGTCCCCGGAGATGTTAAAACCGACCCAGAGTCCGGATAACCGACCCGATGCTCGTGGACCAAAGACGCTGGAGCAGGCGATCGCCGAATCGACGCGACAAATGCGTAAAGCCCGTCGTCTCACATTGGCGGAACTGGCTGGGCGGGTTGGTATCTCACGTCAAATGCTGTCGAAAATCGAGAACGCGCAGACCTCGGCCTCCTTGGCTACGGTGGATGCGCTGGCTCAGGGGCTGGAAGTTCCTGTGACCAGCTTGTTTCGGGGTGCTGACTATGAAACCCAGGCAGTCTTTGTCAAAAATGGAGGCGGACAAGAAACCATTCGACGCGGCTCCCACTTGGGCCATCTCTACCATTTGCTGGGGAAATTAACCGGTCACCACAGCAACCTCGAGCCACTGCTGGTCACGCTGACTGAGGACTCGGAGACTGTTCCGCTGTTCCAGCACGCCGGAACCGAGTTCGTCTATGTACTCGAAGGAGAGATGGAGTACCAGCACCAAGAAACCACCTACCACATGCAGGTCGGCGACAGCATCACCTTCGATGGTGAAGGAATCCATGGGGCGACGAAGATTCTGCAGGCACCGGTCAGGTTCCTGTCGATTTTCGTCTCCGATGAAAAGGTCCTGCACAGCTTTGAGCCCGAGGAAGGCTCTGCTACCGAAGAGCAGTAGTTCTCCGTCGGGTTTGGAGGGGAGCGGAGCAACAGGCGCGGAGTTAAAGCGCGTGGACCCCAACTTCTGCGGTGTCCTGGTGTAGTTCCTGAGACCTGCGTCGTCGGGGGTGGGGTCGGTGCAGGAGAAAGACGATCATGGGAGGAAGGAGAGGTCCGTGAGGTTGTGGTCACTACATCCGCACCATCTCGATGCCAAGGGTCTTGTCGCGTGTTGGCGCGAAGCATTGCTGGCGCAGAAGGTGCTTGCCGGCGGAACAGTCGGCTACCGCAACCATCCACAGTTGGTGCGCTTTTGGGAACAACAGTCCCCATTGGTAGCGATCGGGGCCTACCTCACCGGAGTACATGACCAGGCCACCGACCGCGGATATCGCTTCAACCGAGGGTTAATCCAGCGTCCCGTCTCCGATTGGTCTTCGGTAGTTCCGATCACTGTCACCGACGGGCAGGTGGACTACGAGTGGAACCATCTAGGCACTAAACTTGCCGCGCGTTCGTCCGCCGACTACCGGCGCTGGCAGTCCGAATCTGCCGAAGTTCACCCGGTGTTTCGCGTCGTTCCCGGTGAGGTCGCTGACTGGGAAAAGATGTGAAAAACCTCGCAGGGTACCACCCCGTTAGGTCTCCGGGTCGGCTTCTAGACTGGGGATATGACCCACGATCCCAACACACCCGATTCCGCTGTCACCGGCTCAGGATTCGACTTCCACACCCGGAAATGGGTTAAGCCAGAAGATCTCAATGCCCACGGCACCCTCTTCGGTGGCGCCCTGGTGCGTTGGATCGACGAAGAAGCCGCCATCTACGCGATTTCGCAGATGGGCAATAAACGTGTGGTGACCAAATTGATCTCCGACATTAACTTCATCTCCTCGGCCGTGCAGGGTGACCTAATTGAGCTCGGGCTGAATGTCACCGGGTTTGGGCGCACCTCGATGAGCCTGTCTGCCGAAGTTCGGAGTATCGAGACCCGGACCTTGATTCTGTCGGTCGACCAGATGGTGTTCGTGGCATTGGGAGAAGACGGCCGGCCCGCTCCGCATGGCTATACCGAGATCGCCGACGATCACGACCGTATTCCTACCCGATAACCCCGTGTGAGCTCGCCAACTTGTGCGTGAGGTGCATCACTGTCTAGAGTTACGCAGGTCTCAATAATTTATACCTGCGGAAGGTAGGGCCTGATGCACAACGAGCAGAGCGCACCGTCGCCAGAAAAGAAACCTCGTCGCCGAAGTTGGTTTGGTCCCGGTCTGTTGATCAGTGCCTCCTTTATCGGCCCGGGTACTGTCACTACTGCCACCGTCGCCGGTGCAGATTTCGGGTTCGCCTTAGCCTGGGCCGTGGTGTTCTCCATCCTGGCGACCATCATCTTGCAGGAAATGTCGGCCCGCTTGGGCGTGATGACCAATAAAGGTCTTGCCGAAATCATGCGCGAGACCTTTACCCATCCGCTGAGCAAGACCTTCATGATCGTGTTGGTCGTGGCGGCGATCGGTGTGGGTGGGGCGAGCTACGCCGGAGGGGACACCACCGGTACTGCTCTGGCCATCGACCAGCTGATTCCGCTCCCGATGCCGGTCTTGGCGGCCATTGTCGGTGGCATCTTGCTCCTGTTGTTGCTGACCGGTAGCTACAAGGTAGTTGAGCGGGTGATGACCGTGCTGGTGATCATCATGGCACTGGTCTTTTTCCTCACCGTGATCGTGGTGCGCCCAGACTTTGGGGCCTTCCTGTCGGGCGTTTTCGCACCCAGCTTGCCGGCCGGATCCGCGCTGACCGCTATTGCCTTGATCGGTACCACTGTGGTGCCTTATAACGTCTTCCTCCACTCCTCACTGGTCCAGGAAAAGTGGGGTCATGAACCCGACCGTGAGCAGTCGCTGAAAGAAGCCAAAGTTGATAACGCCGTGTCGATCTCGATTGGTGGTTTGATCACCTTGGCCGTGCTGGCCACCTCGGCCGGAACGCTGTTCGTGCACGGTGTCAGCGCCCAATCAGCTGCCGATATGGCCACCCAGCTTGAGCCCCTCCTCGGGCCGGCTGCCCACTGGGTATTTGTCGTTGGGCTCTTCGCTGCCGGTTTGACCTCCGCGCTGGCCGGGCCACTGGGTGCTGCCTACGCGATTTGCGGGATTGTCGGCTGGAAAGCCGACATGAGCTCCTGGCCCTTTCGGCTGATCGCGCTAGGCGTGGTCGTGATCGGCATCATCATTGCAGTCACCGGGGTCAATCCGGTGACGGTGATTGTTGTGGCCCAAGCTGCCAATGGGCTGATCTTGCCGATTATTGCCGGTTTCTTGCTTTACACCATGAATAAGGCCCGCGCATTGGGCACTCACCGTAATGGTGTGGTCGCCAACATCCTGGGCTTTGTTACCTTGCTGGTGGTCACCGGATTGGCGATCTACCAGCTGGCGGATCTGTTTATTGGCTAGTTGCCACTGACCGCGTGGTCGTCCACGGCTGCATCCGACGGATCGGCCTGCTGAACCTCAGTCGGATCCTGACCGCGTTGATCTGCCCGCAACGCCTCGATCAGCTGTGCCTTATTCAGTGCTGAGCGTTGCGGCAGGTCACGCTGTTGGGCGTAGACATAGAGCTCCGCCTTGGACAGCCTGGAGTAGTCGGCGACCAGCCGGTAAGGCGGTTCGCCCTTGGCCTTCCAGTATCCGTGCACGTAGCTGTCGGCCTTGGACAGCTCCCAGCCGGAGCGGATGAACTCCCGCAACGGTCGCACCAGTGAGGATTCACCGACCAACCAGCCGAACACGTAGCCCTGTGGGCGGGGTAGCGAGGTGACTTTATCGACCAGCTCGTTGAGCGCCTCATTATTTTCGGGTGCTTCTAGCGCGTCGTCCGGGTGTGTCGGGTAGGCCCAGGTGATGGAGAAACCGGTCGGCAAATCCAGTTTGAACACTGCATCCGGGCCACTGGTGAGCACAAACAGCGCGCCCTGGGCGTTGGGCGGGAGCACATCGATCCAGCGCAAGGTGGAGCCCAGCCCGGAGTCATCGGTGATCATCAGGTAGAAGTCGTAGTCGTTGGAGATCTTCAGCCCGGACTTCACACCCTGAATCCACACGGTGTCGCCGGGCTGGAGGTCCTCGGCCCATTCGGTACCCGGCCCACGTTGGTGGCGGGTGACGTATAGCTCGATCGCGCCGGTCTCGGGCCAAAACCGTCGCACACTGTACTTGCGGGAGGCCGGCTTGGCCTCATCCCAGAACGGCAAGACGCCCTTGTCGGTTTCCCGCACCGTGCTGGGGGTCTTGACGCTTCCGTCCACGTCATGGGGTGGGATGAGAACGCGCACGTACTCTTCGACGAGATCTTCACTGACCGGCCGGATGTTGTCGGTTGCTGGGGTCAGCACCACGGAGATGAGGGTCGCCGAGATCGGGGTGATAGATTCAGCGCGCATCTGGTGGTGGCGTTGTGGGATCTTGACCTTGGCCTGTGCACGGGGACGCTGTGCCAACTGCTGTGAGGTCTCCTCAGCGTGTGCGAGCTGGTCTTTCAGCTCGCGCTGGGATTCTTTGGTGGCTTTCTTCTGTTGTTTCAGCTCGCGTTCGGCAGCCTTGAGTTTTTTCTTCAGGTCTTTCTTCTTCGAGCTCACAGCGATCTCCGAGGACAATCACGGCATGCACGCATGCCCCAGCGGTTCAGCATTTTTAGGCTACGTCGTGCGGTGGACAGACTCCAAAAAATGTGAGCGAGACCGCCTGTCAGCTCGGCGTGCTACCGGGGTGAGGGGCTGTCGTCGGCCGGGGCTCTTTCCTGCAGTGCCCGGCGATGATCGAGCAGGGCGACCATACTGGCGCCGGCCATGCAGAAGACAATCACTGCCAGGGCGGTCATAAAAGCCACGTCCCAGTTGGCTGCTGAGGAGAGCTCAAACAAGATGGTAGTGATCAGCGCAGTACCCATCGCGGTGCCAATGCGTTGGCCGGTCTGCATCACCCCGGCCGCCGCCCCAGAATTCTGGACCGGCACATCCATCAGGGTCAGGGTTTGATTGGGGGAGACCACCAGGCCTTGTCCCATCCCGCTGATGGTCAGCGCCAGCATCATCCACCACGGGCTCAGGCCCCAGACCAGGTGACCGGCGACCACACCGGCAGTGAGTGCCATCGAGACCATGACAATCCCCATCCCGATCGCGACCAGTTTGCGGCCGACGTTCAACACGAGTTTGCCACCCAGCTGTGCCGAGAAGGCGCCGATCAGTGCCGACGGCAGACCGATCAGTGAGGCAGCCAGCGCGGAGAAATCCATCCCGGCCTGCAGGTACATCGCCACGCTGACGAAGATCGAGGTGGAGCCGGTGAAGTACAGTCCGATCAGTAACGCGCCGTTGCGATAGCCACGGATGCGAAACAGGTCGAGGTTGACCATCGGGTCATGGCCGGCCCGGCGGTAATGGTGTTCCCAACCCAGCCAGCCGATGAAGGCCAGCAGACCGGCGACGAGGATCAGCACCACCCACCAGCCTTCAGTGAGTTCGATGAAGGCCAACATGATCAACAACACCGCAACTGCCAGGGTGATCATCCCGACCGGGTCAAGGTCGGGATGGGCACGTGGGGCGACATCCGCGGTGCTACCGGGCCGTTGCCAGGCCGAGGCGGGAAACCACCAGCGGGCAAAGATCACGGCAAAGATGGCGATAGGGACATTGACGAGGAAGGTCCAGCGCCAGCCCCATTCGGGCCCGGCCAGGCTGATCAGAGTGCCTCCCAGAACCGGGCCAATGGCCACCGAGACCGAGATCAGACTGCCGGAGATCGCAAAAGCTCGGGCGCGTTGTTGGCCACGGAAGTACTGCTGAATAAAGCCCATGGTTTGGGGGTTGAGCAGACCGGAGCCGATTCCGGTGAGCACGCGGGCGGCGTCCAGCACCAGCCCGGTCGGTGCTAGGGCCGAGAGCAGAGAGCCAACGCCGAACAGGGAGACTCCGGCGACGAAGAGTTTGCCCCGTCCGTAGATGTCGCCGGCCCGTCCGCCGGCGACCAGGGTGATACCAAAGGCCAGCGTGTAGCCGGAGAGTACCCACTGAATCTGGGAGGTGGTGGCATCCAGGGTGGTCGACAGGGAGGGGAGGACAACGTTGATGCTGGAGACCGCCAGCAGAGACATAAACATTGGCACCATCACCACCGCCAGAAGTTGTTTCTGGGTGGTCGTCATTGAGGGTGCTGAGGACACGGTATTGCTCAGGATTCCGGGGACGGGGCTCGACGGTTAGCGCACGGTCTGGGCGATGCCGGGCCGAGGCTGGGGGAGGGTGATGGCACGCAGGCTGGCCCGTCGGTCGAAGAGCTCTTGGGCCATGATCGGGGTCAGCGCCCGCTCGGGGAACAGCTCACCGAGGATCTCGAAGGCTTCGTGGTCGGCAGGGTCGATGAAACGCGGAACCAGCAAGAGCTCGTTGAGCACCCGGAAATCCAAGTAGGACCAGTTCACCGGCCCCAGGGCGTCCGAATGGGTCTGTGGAGCCGAGATGGGGATGATCGAGAGTCGACGGCCGGAGGCATCAGTTTGCTGGGAGAGCAGGGCCTCGGTCTCTGCACTGATGCGGTGGTCGGGATGGGAGGGGTCGTTTTGCTGATGCAACACCACGGTGCCGGGCTCAATGAAGTTCACCAGGTGGTCAATATGTCCGCCGGTACGCCCCCGGCCAGAACCGCGGGTGAGGCCCTGCGGGATCCACATGACTTTGTTGATCCCGGCCAGCCGGTGCAATTCGCGTTCTACGGTGTCGTGATTCCAACCGGGGTTACGTCGCTGGTCGGTGAGCAGTTGTTCGGAGGCGATGGCGGTACCTGCGCCATCACTAACCCAGGAGCCACCTTCGGCGACCATTAGCGACAGCTGACGGGGGAAGTTCTTCCCGCTGCGTCCAAGTTTTTCGGCCATAGTGCCCGGAGCAATATCATCGAGCCGGTATTCCACCCCGGGGGCGCGACCGAAGCCGTTGAAGGTCCAGTCAATCATGGTGACCCGTTTGCGTCCGGGACGTCCGGACCGGCGCGGAGTGGGGGGATCGGAGACCACAAAACTGGGGCCGGTTCGACCCAAAAGTGCGTTATTTAGTGGCACGTGCAGGCGAGGAATCTCACGCAGCAGATACGTATCAACGGTCTCCCCGTCGGCGGGATCCACCAACATCGCCACCGGAACGGTGCGGTGAATTGTCTCAGCGACCCGGGACCAGAGCCGACGGGATGACGACAATTGCCAGCTGGTGGTGGCATTCAGGGAGTTCAAGGGTGGGAAAGCCATCCAGACGCGTTCAACCGGATCTGATTCAGGAACAAGTTCCCACGCGCTTGTACGCTGCGCGGACTGCATCATCACCCACCTTGTCGCCGTCGAAAAATGGCCCGATGTCCACCATCATACGGGGTTTTATTCACACCCGTGCCGGGGCTGTTTCACGTCTCGTGACCTCGGGGCTAATCTCACGACACCCGGCCGTTCTAGACTAGCTAATCTAAGTCATCTCGGGCTACTTTCACTGCGTGTACACCTGGTGAGTGTGCAACGCTCAATCGTTGCTGATCATTCGACCTCACAGCGCGCACCAGAGATAAGGCACACCACACACAACAGAAAACACCAGAGAAGTCACAATAGAAGAGAGGAATAATGACAATACTGCTGGGCCTGCTCGTGGGATGCATTATGCCAGCACAGGCCGCCATCAACGCCAGGTTGCGCGTTGCGGTCCAATCGCCATGGGTGATGTCGACGATCTCCTTTGGCGTCGGGACAGCCGGGCTCGCGATCCTGGCATTGATTGCCGATGGCGGTATCGGATTCGATCTCGTCGGGGTAGCAACTCAACATCCGTGGTGGATCTGGCTGGGCGGTGCCTTCGGCATGGTGGGCATGACGTCTATCGTGTTGTTGATCCCGCACCTCGGGGCGATGCTCACCACGGTTTCGCTGTTGGTGGGTCAGATTCTCACCGCCGCGCTCGTTGATCACTTTCAACTCTTTAACGCACCCCACCACCGGCTGACCCCGCTGCGCGTGGTGGGAATGGTTCTGGTACTGGTTGGCGCCATCGCCACGGTATATCTGGGCAACCGGGCTAGTCTGAGGTTGCAACGCAACCTGCAACGGATGGCCGATGACGATCCGATGGCCGGTCAGAGCACCAGACAGGTGTTGCTATTGTTGGCCGGTCTGGGCATCGGGTTGCTCTACGCTTTTCAGGCCGCGGTTAACGGCACCTTGGGTGAGGTGCTGGGGTCGCCGGTGAAATCTGCGCTGATTTCTTTCACCGTCGGATTCGTCGGGTTGTTGATCTTGCTGATCATTTTGCGCCCGCGACTGCAACTCACCGACCCCACCGGCAAGGGCAACCCCTGGTGGATCTGGATCGGAGGTCTGATCGGGGCCATCTATATCTACACCACCGCGGTGCTGGTGCCGCTACTCGGTGCTGGGGCTACGATGATTCTCTTGCAAACCGGCATGTTGATCGGCTCACTGATCATCGACTCCTTCGGTCTCTTCCACGCGGCCAAGAAGCCTTTCGTGCCCGCACAACTGTTGACCTTAGTGGTGATGCTCAGCGGTGTCGCGGTCATCGAATTCGTCGGCTGAGCCGTACCGAGCGATCTTGAGGTTTGCCGAGGAGTTGTTGAGAATGAAACAAGACACACGGTGAGAAAGGGACGGTGCACAGGTGAGCCCATCACAGGATCCCATCACGGACGAGTCGGTCCAGGCCTGGGCTCAGTCCCTGGCGCAAACCACCCAACAGCCCCTGCCGACGATTCTGCAAACCTTAGCCACCGATACCGACCGCGAGGTTTTTAGCGAACTCCTCCATCGTGTGATCCGCCCCGATGACCCGGGTGAAACCGTCGACGCCATCACCGAACTGAGGTCTCGCCCACGCCAGGGGTGGCCCGAAAACGTCGAGGCGGCACTGAAAACAGCCGCCCGCTTTGCCCGGCGCGCACCCGGCTATGCTCGCAACCAGATCATCAACGTGATGGCCGAAGGACTGGATGCTGTCATTGATACCCCGCAGACCGAGCCGACCCCCGGTGCCGACCTGCAGATTATGGAAGCTAGCGTGCTCGGCCGGTCGCAGGCTGCCAAACGCGTGGAACGTCTGCGGGTGCTGCTGGACCGACCGGCGTGGGGCTCGGTTACCGTCCCGTTGGCCGAGGTCTTAGCTCCGGCCCCGCACTGGGCGTTCAAAGAAACCATCCGCGACCTGGAAACGGTGCTGGGACCACTGCTGGAGTTACTGGCCAGCACGAACCGGGCCGAGGCCTCAGAGCACCCCGACGACACCTGGGAACCGCGGGCGGTCTTCCTCAAGATCCAGCACGACTTTCAGCTCACGGTGCTCGAGCACCTGGTGCTGAACCTGTGCGAACGCCAAGAGCTGCGCGGACTAGTGCTCGGCCTCGATCTGCCCACGCCCTTTGATACCACCAGCTCGACACAGCTGACCGAGCTACACCAGCGCTTCGCCACGGTCCTCCAGCGGGTCTATACCGCCACCGGCCACCGGGCAGTCATCCGGCTCAACACCGCCGACCACCGCGCGCTGAGCGGCGCCCAGCAGTCATATGCCCTCTGGTCAGCTTGGATTCAGCACGTCATGACCCCTGAGATCATGGAGCGGGCAGATCTGCGGATCCGGGTGGTCAACCCCTGGGATACCCAGCAACTGCACCGGCTGGCCGAACTCTACGACCTCGAAGCACGCCTGCACCCCGGTGGATCGGTGACTACCGAGCTGATGCGAGGTGTACCCGCTGAACTGGTCGAGCACTTACAGGCCGAACACCACCGGGTACGGCGCTATGGTCTGCTGGTGTGGCAGACCGATACCCGGCTGATTATCCGGGCCCTGTACCACCGCCTCCTGCACGGTGACGTGGCTGCGGGCCTGGACCAACAGCCCTTGAACGGGCCCCATTTCGGGTTCCAGACCCGGCTGGTGTACCCCCATCAGGATTCTCTGCAGCAGTTACGCGCCGGACGACAGATCCTTGCCTGCCTGCCCGACTCTCAGCTCGGGACACCATCAGTAACGGCACACACGCTGAATACGCCAGATGATGTGCGTGCCGTCGTGGATCGGGCTGTTGCAGCACAGCGACCAGATCAGCAAGATCAGCACCCCGAACCGGATGTCCTCTCCCATCTCTCGGAGCGAGTGGCTGTTGTTGATGAGCTCATCGCGACCATGGATACCCAGCGCGATCAATTGCTGGAGGTGCTATGTTCGGAAACCGGACGAACCCTGACCGACGCGGTGGAAGAATACGGTGACGCCATCGATGCGGTCCGGTGGAACCAGACGGTTGCCCAACAGTTACCCGCGCTACGCGGTGCCCGCCCTGTTGCGGCCACCCCGACCTTGGTTCTCAGTGGCCGATCCCATCCGCTGGTCGAAGTCTTCGGCGTGGTGACGGCAATCTATCTCACCGGCGGAGGCTGTGTCATCTCGCCCGACCCGCTCACGGCTCGCACCACCGCGGTGAGCGTGGACATCCTACAGCGCACCCTGGCCGAACGTCTCATCGATTTCGCGGTGGTCCGGGCCGGCGACGAGGACTTTTTGGGTCGAGTGCTCTGTACCGACCCGCGGTGGGCCACGGTCGTGCACTTCGGGCCCGATACCGCAGCCCACCGATTGCGGATCATGAAACCCGATATGCCCTTGATCTCCGGGTTCTCATCGAAAAACGCCATGATCATTACCCCCACCGCCGATATTGACCAGGCGGTGGCCGATGTGGTCACCTCGGCCTTCACCACCGCCGGACAGACTCCAGCGTCGTGTTCGCTCGTGGTGCTGGTTGGTTCCATGACCGGCTCCGCACGATTCAAAAACCAGCTGGTCGATGCCACCGAATCCCTCGAAATCGGATACCCTACCGATCCGCGGGTTCACCTCGGGCGACTCGTGGAACCACCGGCCACACCCCTCAACCGCGGATTGCGCGAATTAGGGCCCGGAGAATCCTGGTGGCTGGCCCCAGCCGAGCAGGACAGCACCGGTCGGCTCTACTCGCCGGGACTGCGAGCCGGAGTGCGGGTGGGCTCGGATGCCCACATCAGCGAATACCGTGGTCCGGTACTGTCAATTATGGAGGCCGACACTGTGGAAGACGCTATCGAGATCATCAACATGACTCCCTACGGTCTCAGTGCTGGCATCCACACCGCCGATGAGCACTCTCAACGGGTTTTTCGGGAGAAGATTCATGCTCCCATCCACTTCTACAACGCGCCCATCAACCGCATCCGCCCTGGAATCCTCGGGCTGACTGGGGTGAAGCACTCCGCCTCCGGGATGTTGGGGGCCCTGGGCGCCCGCTCCTGGCTCAACCAGTTCATGACGTGGCACGACGCTGCCCGCACCACCCCACAATCTCAACCCTCCGCTTTGGTCAGCGCACTGGCAGGTCTACCCACCGCGGTGCAACGCCTCTTGGCCGCGGCCGAAGCCGATGGTGTGGCTAGCGACTGGGTCAGTGAAGCAGCCCGCTCGGATGCCCGCGAGCTAAAAACACTGCTGGGCACCCACCAGGTAGCCTCCCCGGCCGGGCTCCCACGACAGCGCAGGATCATCGTCGAAGCCTGGGCCGAACCCACACCGGTGACCATCCGCTGGGAAACCGGACCGCTGCAACACCTGCTCCGCGTGGTCGCTGCAGGGTTAGCGATCGGTGCCACCATGACCGTCTCAGTGCCCCACGACCTACCCGAGCAGTTGCGCCAGCTGTTGGACCTGGATTCCACCGTGACCTACCGGTGCGAAGACGCCAGTAGCTTCCGGCGTAGCCTCCAAAAACAGCCCGCACCCGAACGGGCCACCGCCAGCGGACGTTTGATTCCCCAGATCACTGCCGAACCCCGGATTCGCCTGATTACCGATCACTCCACCCCCGAGGCCCAAGCCCACGGAAACCAGCTTGCCAGCGCAATCCTGCACGCCCGCGGTGCCGAAGCCCCGGTGACGCTGGTGCACCGTCCTGTCGTGAGTGCATCCCGGCTGGAAATGATGCCATTTGTGCACGAAAAATCGTCTCTGAGCAGTCGTGAAGTGCGGGAGAACTGACGCGACCCGCACCGCAACGGAGCAACGTTACCGGCAAGACACCTCACGTTATTCATACGCTAACCCTCGTATGTTGAGCTAGGCATCACCGGTTACTCACACCTTTGAATATTGCAACAGCGAGGTCGCCGTCGTGGAAAATGCGCCAACAACACGGGCAGAAGCCCGTCGTCAACAACGGGTAGCAGCGACGAACCGTTGGACGCGGCCGGTAGCGGTGGTGGCCGCAACCCTCGCCTCAGCGGTGGCGATCAGCTACAGCGTAATCGCCGATCCCCCGGCCACCTCGGCCAAAGCCGACGGCGATGCTCAACGCACCGTCTCAACGATCGATACGGCTCTGCCACTGGCCTCCACCCACGTTTCGGTCGAGATGGGGGCCACTCTGGCCTCCATGCGACTGGGGCTATCTCCACTGGGCGGACCGGCCTACGATGAAGCCACCCTCAGCGCTGCCGGCATCAATATCCAGCAGGCCGGAGCCGGTGGCATCAAATCCTTACCCGGCGATATCAAACTCTCTCATCCGGTGGCCTCCACCCGCATCTCCTCACCGTTCGGCATGCGGAAGAACCCCACCGGCCCCGGCTTCCAATTCCACATCGGCCAGGACTACCCGGTGCCGTCTGGCACCCCGGTACGGGCCTCGGCGGACGGTACGGTGCGCTTCGCCGGCTGGCACCCCACCGGCGGGATGCGCGTGGAAATCGACCACGGTCACGGTGTGGCCACCGCCTACTCGCACAACTCCCAGCTGGCCGTGCGCGTCGGCGATCGGGTCTCCCGCGGTGAACTGATCGCAGCCGCCGGGTCCACTGGAAACTCGACCGGCCCCCACGTGCACTTCGAAGTTATCGTCAACGGTCGCTGGGTCGATCCGGCCGACTACCTGCCGGCCGTGCCAAACCAGCCGCGGGCGATGACCGAAGAAGAACTGCGCCGACTCTACGAGGTGGACGAACCCACTGAGTCCGCCTCCCCGTCGGAGGAACCCAGCGAGTCCGCCTCCCCATCGGAATCCGCTTCACCGTCGCCGAGCGCCGCATCGAGTTCGACCCCCCGGGAGTCTCGCTCTTCTGCGCCGTCTCGGTCTTCGGCACCCTCGCGCGGATCCTCGCGTTCACAGGCACCGTCTCGGACGCAGGCCCCCTCGCGCTCGCAATCGCCGAGCCGACCACAGAGCACCCCGAGTCGTTCGTCCTCGGCCCCGTCTCCCCGGCCCACCACCCCGCCCGCCGAGCGCCCCACGCCCACGCAACCGACGGAAACGAAGGCTGCCGCAGCGACCGCGGTCCCCGGCACATCGAAGGACTAAAAGACCACGGGGCGATCCTCCCGGTTGCGTTTGAACTCACACCACTTTGCAACGACGGGATCTCTACGCTCTGGGCGCTGGAAGCTCGGACAGCTGGCTGACCGCTGGTCCGGCTGTGCCCAGATGAGGCTGATCTTCCTCGGCTCCGAACGAGCTCTGGTGGTAGCAACCGCCGCACTCGGCTGGTGGATACCGCTGATCGTCACGGTCCTGGTAGGCCCACCCAAATGATCGCTCACCCCACCACCACCGGACAGGGTGAGCCTTGTGAGTCTTCGTCCTAGACTAAACACCATGCCCCGTTCCGTCCCCCGCCCCGCTGACCGGCCACGCTCCGCTCCCGGTTGGTTGTGGGTGTTGGTCGTTGCGGCGGTGCTCACCCAGACCGGGGTGCAACTGTTGCGTCCGGTGACCAGCTATCAGCTGCTCTCTTTCGGATACGGTGAAACCGAGATCGGGGCCACCACCGCCGTCTACGCCATCTTGCCCCTCGTGCTCGCCATGCCACTGGGCCGAGCCACCAGCGTTATCGGCGATATCCGTTGGATCATGATCTGTGGCACGGTGCTGCTGGGCGCCGGCGGGGCCGCGCTGGGATCAGCCACCGAGTTGATCGGGGTCTTCGCCGGCTCAGTATTGCTGGGGGTGGGCCACCTGATGTTCACCCTCGCCGGCCAATCAGTGGTCTCGCGCCGATCCTCGGCCACCGTCATGGATTTAGGGTTCGGACTGTTTACCGCCGCCTTCTCGGCCGGGCAAATGCTCGGGCCGTTCCTGTCGGGGCTCATCCTGGGATCTCGGGCTGAAGCCTCCGAGATCACCACCGCTCTGTGGGTCGGTTCCCTGCTATGCTTCGGGGCCGTGCCCCTACTGTTTGGCCTACGTGGTTCCTCGTCCGACCAGGACTCCGTAGCCAGACCCCGCAACGGGGGCGACCAGCGCACCCAAACTGGGAGCCTGCCGATCTCAGGCACCAAACCCACGGCGCTACGGATTCTTCGGGTCCCAGGCATCGCCTCGAACATGTTCGCCGCCCTGGCCATGCTGGCGATGATCGACATTCTCGTGGCGTTTATGCCACTGGTCGGCGAAAGCCTTGGCGTCTCGCCGCTGGTTATCGGGGCGTTGTTGTCGGCTCGCGGGCTGGCCTCGGTGATCTCCCGAGTGTTCCTGCCCATCGTCACCCGTCACGTCTACCGCAATACGGTGCTGATTGCCGCGGTGGGGATCTCCGGGATCGCCGTAGCCTTAGTGCCGGTGGTGCTGAACGATTCTGTGGTAGGCATTATAGCCGCGGGCGTGCTGATCAGTATCGGCGGGGTCTTTTTGGGCTTGGGCCAACCGTTGACCATGACCCAGATCTCCCAGGCGGTACCACTCAACTGGCGCTCGCCGGCCCTGGCCCTGCGGCTGGTGGGTAACCGTGTTGGACAAGTCCTCATCCCGCTGGTGGCCGGGCTGGTGGCGACTCCCTGGGGTCCGGCCGGTGGGATCTGGTGCGCCAGTGCGCTCTTGCTGGTCTCCGCTACCGAACGACTGGGATTGAGGCGATGGGGACCAGATCCCGATGAACGCGACCGCAATAACTAACGAGTGCGCTGCAGGCTGTTACGTAGCCTGGGTTTCATT
Source organism: Auritidibacter sp. NML100628 (assembly GCF_003185985.1). NCBI lineage: Bacteria > Bacillati > Actinomycetota > Actinomycetes > Micrococcales > Micrococcaceae > Auritidibacter > Auritidibacter sp. NML100628. Next base: position 269,387 of record NZ_QHLP01000001.1, on the reverse strand, counting down.
GCCGGGACCGTGGTCGCGGTGGCGGGAGGCTATCACGAAGTAGACCACCGTTGAGGCCACGACCAGTAGCCCCAGGGTCAGTACGATCCAGACCCAGGTCTGTGAGTTCTGACGGGTCAGCGGGACTGTTTCTTCGCTCTGCTCAGCCTGTTCGTTCAATTGCTTTTGTTCACGTTCTTCGACGGAGTTCTCAATCTCGTCCCAGGACATCGCCGGCGCTGTCGAACGTTGCTCAGAGGGCTCGACATAGGCGCCCTGTGGCGGGCGTCGTAAGGCTGCGCCCTGATCCGATCCGAGGCCAAAGGCATCGTGGATGACTCCGGTGGGTCCGGAGGCGACATAACCCCTCCCCTCCGGGACGTCCTCGGGGCTCGGAGTCTGCTTGATGTCGGGCTCACCGCCACCCGTGTCGCGGGCCCCACCCGAGCCGTCTGGTTGCTCGGCGCCGGGCTGAGCGGGCCCGCCGGGTTGCTGGGGTTGACCTGGTTGGTGCGGTTCTCCAGGTTGTGGTGGTTGTTCCGGTTGGTCGGGTTGGCCCGGTCTCGGGGTGTTAGGAGCATCAGGTTGCTGTCCTCCAGAATCACTCGGCCTGGTTCCTGGTCCGGGACTGGAAGTGGGGGAAGGGTCCTGGCTGGGGGAGGGAGGCGACGTAGCACTTGGCGACTGACTGTCGGACGGATCGAAGGGGCCCACGGTGACCGAACACGTGGTGATAACCTCGTCGTCGCGGGTGACCTGCAGATTGAGCTCTTCCTGGCGGAGGTCACCGCGTTTGGGCCAGTAGACCACACGGGGTTCAGTGATCCGTACCGTCCCGGTGATAGTGGGTGGAGCTTGGCTGATCTCGTCTCCCTTAGCCAGTCCGGTGAAGGTAATCGTGACCGGGGCCTTAGTGGTCGAGGTCGACTGACACGTGATCTTGTCGTCGGGATCAGCTGAGGATGATTCGGTGGGTTCGCGACTGCTCTGCTCGCTCGTGGGAGAGGACGGCTCATTGGGTGAGGACTGCTCTGTCGGTGAGGCAGAGTCATCGACCAGCTCGGTGGTCGGCGAGCGTGTCCCGGGCTGCAGATGGGGCTCGCCACTGGGGGTGCTGGGTTGCTGTGTGGCACCGGGTGTCTCGGCGGGCGCAGAGGTGGCTGGAAGCGTCGTGAGCGTGAGGGGAGCAACGAGGGAGGCGAGGCAGAGTGGCGTGAGCGCAACGAGACGCCACGACGATTTCACCGTGCGCATTCTCACTCCTTGGGGCTCTCAAATCGGTGTGACCCGGTAGGTCTGCTGGCTAAGTTCTTATGGCATTCCGGATAGTGCGCGGACTTGTCGTGCTTGAAGCCCTCGGTCGGAGGGCTCAAGATCAAATTCTACGCGTTGACCTTCAAGAAGTTTCTTGAATCCTTCATGGTCAATAAATGTATAGTGTACGAACACGTCATCGTTTTGGTCGGACGTAATAAAACCAAAGCCCTTTTCGGCGTTGAACCAACGAACAGTGCCTTGAGGCATGGCCGAGTACTCACTCCCTGCTGCGTGCCACAGCGTTGTCTCCAGACGTCACGGATCTGCACGACGTCAATTCAGGGACTATTCTAGCCAGAATGTGAGCCAGTATTGGTGTGATTATCGGGAGCTATAGCCACGTAACTTATCTAGTTGGCGACGTTCTTTCTTGGTCGGTCGCCCGGTTCCGCGTTCGCGATAGGGTACGGCAAGTAAGTGTCGCGGTATGGGTTCTGGAGAGTGGTCAACATAGTGTTGGACGGCCACCGGGGCCCCAACGCGTCGGGAGAGCAAACCGGTGACTTCGAGAATGCGTTCGCGACCGGGTTGACGGAAGCTCACGGTATCGCCGACGTGGACTTTTTGGGAGGGTTTGACGGATTCACCGTCAATTTTCACGTGCCCGCCTTTGCATGCTGCGGTGGCTGCCGAACGAGTTTTATACATCCGCACCGACCAGAGCCAGACGTCGATGCGCACCGCTGAGGGATGACCAGTGGCAGTGGAGTTACTCATTGCCTTCGGCAGTCTTCAGATCTCGGAAAGCTCGGCGGTGTCGCACCAACGGTGAGGTTTGCTCGGTGCTGGAGGCCAGACCGTGGACTTCGAGAAGGACAATGTGGTGGTCGCCAGCTGGCAATTCGGCGTAGACGGAGGTGTCCAACCACTGGGCGGCTCCCTGAAGAAAAATAGAACCGCGTTCGGAATAGCGCAAGTCCAATCCGGCAAACCGGTCCTTACTGCGTGAAGCCAGCTGGGCGCAGATGTGAGATTGGCGTGACCCCATGATGGAGACACCGATGTGATCGGCTTCCCGCATCCGGGGCCAGGTGCGGGAGTGGTTCTGAATGGCAAAAGACACCAGAGGCGGTTCCACGGAGACACCGACGGTGAAGGAGGTGGCCACCAAACCTTCTTTAACCCCTTGAGCGTATCCGGCTAACGCCACGACGCCGGTGGGGTACTGTTCCAGGGCGTGACGCAAATTGTGAGGTGAGATGTCCTGAGTGAGGTCGGCACGTAACTCCGAAAATACGTCAAAGCTGGTCGCGGTCATCACAAACTCTCTGTGTTTTGTGTGCGCCCCGAATTCCCCGAAGATGAGCTAAACTCGGACGCGGTACTTGCCACTGTGGGGTATCCACAGGACCGAATCGTCACCTGGAGCACCCCACTACTCGCGAAGAGGGTTGCCGTTCCATCAGCCAGGGCTGTCAACGATGGAAACTCGTGATTCACGTTGTCTCAATGATCTTTAGCTTAGGCATTGAAGCCTGTGGGGTCAATTCGATAGGTCACGTGATGTCATGCGTGGTCGGGGTTCGGTTCCTGGCACTCCAGCGGGTGCGTCACCCGCTGGATAAACAGGCAAGCGTCGTCCAGCACTTCATCAGCCACGGGATATTTGCTCCCGGAGGTGAAGATCCCGTGGGGGGACCCCGTGTAGGTGCGGAATTGCACATCGACCCCAGCCTGGACCAGAGAGTGAGCGTAGGTGACGCCATCGGCGACGAGAGGATCCAAGTCAGTCGAAACGATAACTGCCGGGCAACAGTGGGGCCCAATCTCTGCGTGCAGGGGGCTCAGCCGTGGATGAGATGTGATGTCGGGGTCGCTGATGTAGTGGGAGACAAACCAGTCCATTGTGTCATCGACCAGGGGGAGGCCTTCGGTGAAGATGCCACGGGGTCAAAAGGTAGTGCTCCAGCCTCTCGGACCCACTCACAGACGGTCACCACATCGTTGAACGCGGCCGGGAATTTGTGCTCTGGTGCCCGACGGTAATCCACCGCGATGACAGGGTAACCGGTCCGGACCGCCAGTTGCCGGCGCAAGCCGTCGTGGGTGTCGAGGCTACCCATGACCCAGCCCCCGCCGTGGGCGAAGAGCGCTACCGGACTCGCTGCCGAGGCATCGGTGCGGGGTTCGTAGTATCGGGCCGTGATGCCGTTGACCTGGAATTCGTCGACCGATGCAACGGGAACTTGGTCAAAACCGACGGCCGCACAGTTTTTTTCGTAGGTCTCACGAAGTTCAGGAATAGCGAGCAAGTGAAAGGGTTGAGCTCGGCCTTCCCGGAACGGGCCCAGCACCTTGCGAGCCTCGGATGAAACCTAGCGTGCTTTGTAGCGGTCGTGGTGACCCATAGCTATACCACCGTGTAGTCCTGGAAGTGCGGAGTCTTGAGGGCAACCCGGTAGTCTTCGACGGTGCTACTCCAATTGTTCGTGACGCGCCCTTCGGAGTTCTTGAACCAGGAGGAACAATCAGCGGAATAGGACGAAGCCTCGAGCTCTTTCTGGATCTTTTCGTTCACGCGAGCTAGCGCATCGGCATCAACCTCGACAGCATGCATCGAACCGGAGGAGATCCGTTTAATGAAATCAGCGATGTAGTCGTGCTGAATTTCCAGCATCGACACCACCGAGTTGTGGTTCAGATTTGTGTTCGGTCCGTAGACGAGGAAGAGGTTCGGGTAGCCATCAACTGTGATGCCATAATAAGCTTCCGGGCTGATGCCCCACCGCTGAGCGAGATCGACGCCATCAGTTCCGATGATGTCAATATCATCGATGAACTTCTGACGCTGGAAACCGGTGGCAAAGATGATGACATCGAGCTCGTGCAGCTCTCCGTCCGCAGTGATGATTCCTTGCGGGGTCACCTCTCGAATCTCTTCGGTCACCAGGTCCACGTTATATCGACGTGGCGTCGGGTAGAACGCGTCGCTACGGAGCGTGCGCTTACACCCGTAGGGGAAATCCGGAGTCAACTTCTCGAGTAGCTCAGGGTCGGTGATTTCGCGTTCGAGGAATCCCAGCGCCTGCCGTTTGCCTTCTTCGGAAGCAGCGGTTCCCTCCAGGGCCCGGTAGAAACCGGTTTCGCGATCGTTATAGATAAACTCCCGGACGTCGCGAAAGACCTCCGGATCCGTGTGCATTGCTTCACGTGTTTGGGTGTCAAAGAGCTGTTCTTCTCGCGGAAGAATGTAATTGGCCGAGCGCTGGAAGACATCAAGGTGGGCAACCTCGGGTGCAATCTCTGGCACGTACTGGATAGCCGTGGCCGCGGCACCAATTGAAGCGACCCGTTTTCCCGCGAGATCGATGTCGTGGCGCCAACGCGAGGCATGAAACTGCTCGCCCTCGAAGGTATCGAGGCCAGGAAAGTTTGGCGTATACGGGGTCCCCAGTTGGCCACATGCCGAGATCACTGCTCGAGTCTGTAGAGACTCGCCGTTTCTCAGCGAGACGGTCCAGGTGCGCGTTGCGGAATCCCAGCGCGCCTGAGTGACGTCAGCGTGCGTACGCAGGTGTGGCAGGATGCCAAACTTCCTCGTGAAATTCTTGAGATAGGCGTGTAGCTCGTGCCCGGGAGCATACATCGAAGACGCTTCGAGGTGGAGGTCGTAGCTGAAGCAGTAAATAACAGATTGGGTATCGCAGGCGACTCCCGGGTAGGTGTTATCCCTCCATACGCCCCCGACGTCATCGGCCCGTTCCAGAATGACGAAATTGTCGATCCCGTGATGCTTCAACGTCGCTGCCTGTCCGAGTCCCCCGAAACCGGCTCCAATAATGACTGCGTCATACATGTGATGTCCCTCTTCTTCTCGTCTCGTTAGCTGTGCAGTGATGCGTGCGTTGGCGTTGACTCATCGTTGCTCCCCACGCTAGGGAGAGTCCAGCATGGGGAAGAGCCGTCGAGGCCCAGAGATTCCCTGGCATCGTCTGGCAGTACCGTGCTGGGGAGGAATAACGTTGCTGGTCGGCCCGCCGACAGCGGGTGGCCGATCAGAAAGGCTAGGAACAAGACAGCGGGCACACGCAGAGACGCTGACCGGCTCGATCCAGATGAGCTGGTCAGCAGGGCGCGGGGTTTTTCCGGTTATGCGGGGCCGAAGGGACAGGCAAGGGGAATGTGTCGTGGGGTGATGGGGGCCACTGACAGCTAGAACAGCACCACGGCTTGTCCTGCTCATTGCTGCCTCGTTGTCTATGATCGTCCCCTGTCACACAGTGCGTTTGGCCTTGATCGGCGCACCACGAGCTTATCCAGATCAGGTCAAACTTGCAATTTTATGGACAACCGATAGTCAGCCAATGGTGAGATGTGCACAGTCCGCTGACTTCGCCATGGTCGCTGACGCTGTGTGAGCGTGTCGGGGGCACGGCAAGGCGGACAGCGAGTGAACCGGGACGCGACTCACTTCACCTCAGGTATCGGATGTCCACACATGGTAGAACTCCACCTGAGGGACATCCTGGTTGGTGAGGTGGAGTAGAGCGAAGCCCTCGCCGCCTGGTTCTCCTGTCCGGTGAAGATGTACGCTCCCCGGGTAAGCAATTAAGGGGTGGGTTTCCACGACCATGGGGCGGTGTACGTGCCCCAACACCCAGCAGTCGTAACACGACGCCTCCAACGTCTCCAACGTTGTGGGCGCGCAGTCCCGGTGACTCCAGTACCCGGTCAATGAGGTATGGAGGAGCCCCAAATTCCACATCCCTTTTACAGGGCGCGGATATCCGCTGGCGAGATCTTGAGTCTCATTCCGCCGGCGGACTGATTGGCCGTGGATCGCTATCCCGAACTGTTCCCAGACTAGGGTCCCTGGCCCCGACCGTCCGAGCTCGCCCTGCCCGATCCATTGGGCCGAGCCTGGAAGTCGCAACCGGGCCGGTAGCGGGGATTCGGCATCGTGATTGCCTCCGATGAGTGCTGCCGGTAGATGGGCGTCGGCGAATGAAGCGAAGAGATCCTCAGCGGTTTGCAGAGCCTTTGGACTGGGGTTGTGACGGTCAAAGATATCGCCGGCACATAACACCGCATCCGCCCCAGAATTTAGCACCGCGACCTTCATGTTGGTGATGGCCTGATAAGCATCGGCCTGGGCTTGCTCGGCAGGGAGATCCACCCCCTTGACCGGTGCCCCGATGTGCAAGTCTGAGATCAGTGCGAGTGTGGTCATATTTGTCAGTGATTAGTCGCTACCTGTGAGTAGTTTTTATTGGTTTGTCAGTCTCGTTTCTCGAAGTACCGGCGACGCATGGTGTCCACCAGAACGAGAACACCGGCGGACCCCAAGACGCCGATGACCGTCATAGCCATGGCTTCGGCCCGGAAGCCTTGATCAAATTGACTCATTATCCACGGGGACAGCAATTCGTAGGAGGCTGGGCGCAGTAGCGATGAAATGACGACTTCGCGGAAGGCCAGTAGTAACCCTAACAACCACCCGGCAATAATGCCGGGCATCAGTAACGGCAAAGTAATCCGGAAAAACGTTTGTACTCCGGTCGCCCCGGAGGTTATTGCAGCTTCCAGGTAACGTTCGTCGATCGTGCTTCGGGAGGTTTTAATGTTTTGGACTATCATCGGCAGAAGCACCAGCGTGTAACCCAGCACGAGCATTGCGGGTGAGTTGTATGGGGTGGCCGGTAGCCACGGGGCGTTCCATAAGAAGATAAGACCGATGGCAAGCACGATGGTCGGCACGGTATCAGGCCCGACTGCCAGCAAGTCGATGCTACGTCCGAGGGGATGGTGTTTTAAACGAGTCGAAGCTAGCGTGGTCGCTATCCCGACCATGGTAGCCAGAGTCGTGGCAATCAGGGCTAGTAGGGTGCTGTTCGTCAAAGCCTGTTGGCCACCGGCGGACTGCAGCACCAAGCCGAAGTAGTCGAAGGTGAGGTTATCCAGGGTGATCGGTTGTGACCGCAAGAGCGTCATGGCACCCAGAAAGATCCCGACGTAGGGGATCACCACCGACACGACAGCGACGAGACCAAACCAGAACCAACCAGCTGTTGCTGTTCTGCGGTTGAGCGTCACAGTGGTTCGGCGTTGAGCTCTTCCCCCAAACGGGTGTTCTTTCCGAGAGACCCACTGTTGGATGACCCAGACGGTACACCCCAAGGCCAGCAACACGCTGGACAGTGCTGCAGCGGTGGGAAAATCGAGCGGATTAATCGTCACAGAGCGGTAGATCTCAGATACCAGCACAGGGAAACCGATTTGGTTTCCTAGAGTCACCGGGGTACCGAATTCACCGACGGCCCGGATGAATACGATCAGTGCCCCAAGCGAGTAGGTGGGGGTGCACAGGGGCAAGAGGATAAGGCGGAACCGTTGTCCGGCGGACGCGCCAGCGACTGCAGCGGCCTCATCGGAGCTGGCCGGGACAGAATCAAGATAGTTGCGCAGGATCAGATATAGGAAAGTGAAGACCTCGCTGGCCATGATCAAAGCCATCCCGAAGGGGCTCATGATTATAAACCGAAGAAGATCACCTCCAGTCGCGCCGAAGAACTGATCGCCGAGTCCGTTGTAGCGGGTAAGGTCAATCCACGCCATGGCGGAGACATAAGGCGGGGTCATAAAGGGCAACATGACCACGACGTCGATCCACCGGTGAGAGCGCATCCGAGTCCAGGACATCAGGAACGCTAGTGGCGCGGCCATGGCGGTCGCAATGGCGACTACCATGACACCTAGCACGATGGTGTTGCCGAGGGTGCGGAGGTGGTGGGGATTGGTGAGCTCCGGTAACGCGGATGGTTGATCACCATAGCCGGTTAGCGCGCGGATGAGCACCATGACTAGGGGTGCGGCCACACCAATGATCAGCAAGATCAGCAGTGGTGTGGCCACATTCCTAGCGTGGCGTTCAGGTGCAGATAAGGCCATTAAAGGATTCGTCTTAGCTCAAGTAGCGGGAGACGAACTCGTCGAGCAACTCTTCGCCTTCGTCTTCAAGAGCGTCGAGATCGTAGTCCAGCAGGTCGACATCGTCGTAGTCCACGTGCTCCGCTGGTACCTCGGGCTGTGCGGGGATCATATTGTGCTCAGCGGAGATGGTCTGGCCCTCGTGGGAGAGGAAGAAATCGACCAGTGCTTCGGCATTTTCACGGTTCGGAGCTTCCTCCAAAATGAAGAAGGGGCGCGGGGAGACCATGGTCCCCGAATCGGCGAACACGACTTCGAGCGACTCGCCTTCTTCAATTGTCGAGTAGGCGGAGTAATCGACTCCGCCAAGCACCACCGCGTAGGAACCAGCAGTGACCGCATCAAGCGCCGGACCATTCGCCCCTTGAACATCCATTCCGTTCTCGAAGAGTTCGTCGAATAGCTCCCATGTCTCGTCCTTGCCCCATGTAGAGACCATGGCTGCAATGAGGTCGCGAGCGGTGCCGGATTCACGGGGATCGGGCATCAACACGAGGTTCTCGAACTCTTGGTCGGTGAGATCTTCCCAGTCGCCAGGCATCGAGGGGGCAGCGTTGGTATTAACAGTTAGTGCCAGGGCAGAACCGTCACGGCCGTAGAAGCCGTCGCCCCTCCAGTCCTCGTGGATGCTGTCGGCGAATTCAGGGGTGTAGTCTGCCACGTGACCATCTTTGGCGTAGGCGGCTGCCGGGCCCCAGGAAGCGATGTAGACCACATCGGCTTGAGGGTTGTCCCACTCGGCATCCAAACGAGCCGTGATCGATCCCGTGGTATCGCCATAGATCTCGACATCAACGCCGGTGGCTTTTGTGAACTCATCGGCCAGCTCTTCGTTCAACCCCTGAGGGTTCGCAGCGTAGAGGGTAACTGAACCGTCTAGATCTTCAGGTGCTTCCCAACCGATGTCGCTGTCAGTTGTATCGGACGTCGTAGTACCGTTGTTGTTCGTTCCGTTGTCTGCTCCGTCGCCGTTAGTGTCCTCGACTGACCCACAACCAGCTAGGCCCAGGGTGGCAATCAGGCTCACGGCTCCAAGCAGGTGAAGGTGGTTGGTGGGGCGATGAGTGCTGACTCGCACGGGTGCTCCTCTCGGTTGATGTTCGGATAGTGCGTGAGGCTAGGTAAGGTGCAAGAGATGGGCAGAGTCGACACGGAGACCAATGGGTGTGCCCGGCTCGTAGGGATCGGTGGAGTCAACCTGCCAGGGGGCGCTACCGTGGACCTCGCAACGAAGGAGGTAGCCACCACCGGTGTACAGACAGGACACCGTTGTAGCCTCCAGATCTAGTCCTGCAGAGTCGTGCACCGGTTCCGTGACCGGATCATGGTCAAGGGGCCCGGTGACAGTGACGTTCTCTGGGCGGACGCCCACAACGTGGCCTTCGATCTGGGACTCGTACTGTGGCAAGCGGTTGAACCTGCTCACGAATCCGGCTACGAATTCGTTGGCTGGTTTTTGGTAGAGGGCCTCTGGGGTATCGAACTGTTGCAGGGAGCCTGCACGCATGACCACGATGCGCTGGCTCATGGACATCGCTTCTTGCTGGTCGTGGGTGACATAAAGGGTGGTCAGGTTCAGCCGAGAGGCGAGTTCTACCAGTTCCATCCCGAGTTGGGCGCGTAATGTCGCGTCCAGAGCGGAGAAAGGCTCGTCCAGTAGGAGCAACTCCGGTGCTGAAATAACAGCGCGTGCGATCGCCACGCGCTGTTGCTGGCCTCCGGATAGCTGGTGGGGCATTTTACGAGCGAACTCTTCCATGCCGACTCGTTCTAGTGCTTCGTTGACACGGGGCGCGATCGTCTTCTTAGGTGCCGCGGAGACCCTGAGCGGGAAAGCAACGTTGTCTGTGACGGACAGGTGTGGCCACAGAGCGAGGTCCTGGAACACCATTCCAATCCGACGTCGATTAGTCGGGATTGGTTTCTGGCCTGGAGCCGAGACGGTGCGTTGACCGAATGTGATCGCGCCGTCATCGGGAATTTCGAGTCCGGCTAGGCAACGCAGAAGTGTGGATTTGCCACAACCCGAAGGTCCGAGAATGCTGACGAATTCTCCGGGGCGAAAGTGTAGGTCGACGGGGTGGAGACCCGTACCATCGCTGAAAAGTCGAGACACCCCGGAGAGAATTACCTCCGTCCCACCCCCCGGTGGGGTCGGGACTTTGGCGTGGGCTGTCTCAATCACGCCGTACAAATTTAGGGGCTCTGGGTTATTCGTCAGACAACGCTAGGTAAACGCCATATGACTAACCCCAAGCCGAAGCTGTTGTTTTTCTCACCCGCGCGAGGCGCTGCAGCGGATCACAGGTACGGCGAGCTCCGTGCTACCGGGTCCTGTGCATTGACGGTGCGAAGGGACGCGACTAGACGCCTTCGCTGGCGGCCTGTTCGGAAGGGTCGGTCCATCTGCCCTTCTTGACCCCACGGTTGTAGATCATGCCCGCGGTGATGGAGACGATGAACAGGATCGCCATTGGGACCAAAATCCAATAGGGGTTGCCGGTCGCGAAGATGACCGGGATGGACAGTGCGGTGACCAGACCGCCACCGAAGAAGGGTTCGAAGAAGAGCTGCTTATAGCCGAAGGCCTCCATGGCCGGAGACTTGTCCTCGGGGTCGGCCACCCGCAACAGCACCAGACCGGTGGCGGTGACACCCATAGACTGACCGAAGTCCGCGATACCGCGTTCGAGCCAAAAGGAGGGGATAATCCGCGGGGTGAAGAACAGCAACATGAACGTGCCGAACAATACGCCGGCCAGAGAAAGAATTAAGAAGGTCTGCCAGTAATCCGCGATGACCTCGAGCGAGATGGTGGCCAGAGCGGCCACGATCAAGATGTCCAGGGCGAGACCCTGAATGCGTTTCATGGTTTCTTGATCCACCAGGTAACTCTTACCGGTGCGATCGAGCACGAACTGGATGATGACGCCACCGATCATCGCCAGAGGGAACAGGGGGACATAGCCCAGCAGAGTGAGACCTTCGCCGTCAGCTCCGGGCCAGACAGAGTCGGGCTGGCCCCACAGCTGGTCTTCGACCCACACGAGGCCTTCCAGCAATACCCAGCCGATAATGATGGCCAAACCCACGATCGCTACGTGGAGGGTGAGCGGCTCGATGGAACTGGGGCGAGAGGTCATCACGCCGGTACGGACGTGTTCGGTATCGCTGTAGAGACCGCGCAGCTCGGAGGCAGACTGCTCAGAGACCTGCTTAATCACCCGGGTTCGACCGGTGCGCACACCCCAGTTGACCACGGCAATACCGATGATGATGCCTGTCACCAGACCCACGGTCGCCATGGCTAAGGCAAGGTCGGTTGCTTCGGGGATGCCCATATCTTCGAAGGCCGGTTGCATACCGGCCGCCGTGCCGTGACCACCTTCAAAGGAGACCTCGATGAGGGCACCGAAAATGGGGTCGACACCGAATAATGGGGCCAACACGAGTACCCCCAGCAGGATGCCGACGACGTATTGTCCAGAACCGTAGGCCAGACCAATTGACAGTTGAGGCCCGACTAATTTGGCGGCACGTTTGGGGGAGGGGATGGTCTCGCCGAGGAAAAGGGTTGCGAAAACAACCGAGATCAGCAGTCCGGGTAGTTCGCCCCACACCTCAAAGGCTCCGTCGGTAAACAGGCCACCATTTTCCAACCAAGACCAGTTCAGGGCCTCGCCCAGGCGTCCCAGGACTTCGGGACCGATCAACAGGCCGAGGAAGCCGGCGATAATGGCGCTGGGAAGGAAAAGTCGCTGAAAGAGGCCGACTTTCACGCGAAGGTATTTACCCAAGAGCAACAAGGCTGCCAGGAGCACGATGGCAAAGCCCACGGATTCTGCAGTCATGAGGCGATCGTAACATTCAGACCGCGATAAAGTCACTGGTCAGCTAGGGCTCAGCGCCTGAGATTCTGGGCCGGCAGAGGCCGGTGTCTCGGGTTAGTTGTGGTGAGCGCCTGGGGTGAGCTGGCGCGCTAAGACAGCTTCGGCGTGAGCGCGAAGGCCTTCCGATTCTGCCAGGGCCACAATCCCGGGGGTGACTGCAGACAGTCCGGATGCTGAGTACCGGATGCGTTGCTGTAAGCGCATGAAGCTCAGTGTGTTCAGCCCTGAGGAGTGTCGGGCCGTGCCGGAGGTCGGCAACACGTGATTCGATCCGGCCGAATAGTCTCCCAACGGGACCGGGGAGTACCCGCCGATAAACACTGCTCCGGCAGAGGTAATCTGCTCGGCGACCGCCTCAGGGTCGGCAGTATGAATCTCCAGGTGCTCGGTGGCATAAGCGTTGGCCACGGTGATGGCAGCCGGCAGGTCCTCGACGACTAAGATTCCCGACTGCGGGCCGGTTAGCGCCTCCCGGATTTGGTCTTCCAACGGCAAACCGGGGACCTGCTGATTGATCTGATCATTGACCTCCTGGGCCAGTGACTCAGCATGGGTGATCAGCACTGAGGCAGCCATCGGGTCATGTTCGGACTGGCTGATCAGATCGGCGGCAACCCAGGCGGGGTTGGCCGTCTCATCGGCAATGACGGCAATCTCGGAGGGACCGGCCTCGGCATCAATGCCCACGGTTCCCATCACGGCGCGCTTGGCAGCGGCGACGTACACGTTTCCGGGCCCCGTGATCAGATCCACCGGCGGGCACACCCACCCAGACTCGGCCGGACCGGTTTCTGCGGTATTGTCCTCCGCACGCTCAGCCTCTCGGACGCCGTAGGCAAACATGGCAATGGCTTGAGCACCACCGGCAGCGTAGACCTCATCGACGCCCAACAGGGCACAGGCGGCCAAGGTCACCGGATGTGGCTGGCCGTTGAACTCTCGTTGCGGGGGCGTGGCCACCGCCAGAGACTCGACTCCGGCCGCTTGGGCCGGGACCACGTTCATCACCACCGAGGAGGGATAAACAGCCCGCCCGCCGGGCACGTACAGACCCACGCGCTGGATGGGGACCCAGTGGTTCTCCACGTGAGCGCCATCGGCCAGTTGCACCACGGTGTCTTCGACACGCTGGGACTGGTGGACCATACGAGCCCGCCGAATGGATTCTTCCAGTGCTACCCGCACCGAGGGGTCCAAGTCGATCAGCGCCTGGGCAAGCACGCTGGCGGGAACCCGTAGCTGGTCGGGGCGCACCCCGTCGAAACGCTCGCCAGCCGCTAAGACCGCAGCGACCCCACGTTGGCGCACATCGGCCAGAATCGGGGTAATTTTCTCCACGGCGGCGGTGACATCGACCTCTGCCCGGGGCAAATCACGATCCGGAGCAAAGGGACGGCCTCGCAGGTCAGTGATGTTGAGCATACTGGCTAGTCTACGTCGTTCTCGAGTGACGAAACCCCTTGGTCTTTTCAGCCTGAGTTCAGACCCGCATGGCACAGTGGAGATTATGCTTTCTGGACTCACCCTCTTAGCATCCTCGACCCCTGAATCAGCAGAGCCGAGCCCCTCCACCTCCGATGGCTTTGCCGAGGTAGAAGACGCGCTACCCCAAAATGTTCAAGATTCGGCCTCCTCCAACGTGGAATCGCTGGGGCCTGTCCTGGGCGTGGTGCTTAACCTGGCTGTCGGCGCCCTGGTGGGCCTGGTCGTCGCTGGCATCATTGTGGTGGTTACCTCCATGGCCTTCCGTCGGCGCAAGACCTTCCACGCTCAGTTGCGTCGTCTGTATACCCCGATGGTTCTCGCCCTGGTCTTTTTGGGTGCCCGCATTGCGTTGGGACTTTCTGGCCGAGATTTGGCCTGGTATTCGGGTTTGGCCTTCATCCTTTTGGTGTGTGTGGTAGCCAGCTTCGCCTGGTTGGGGTTGCGCGTGGTGAGCTTCATTGAGTCGCGCATCGCCGATAAATATCACGTGGCCGGAACTGGTTCTTTGCGTGAACGTCGTATCCAAACCCAGATGCAACTCATCCGTCGCATCGTGGTTGCGGTCATCGTGGTCATTGCGGTGTCGGCCATTCTGCTGGCGATTCCCCAGGTGCGGGCGTTGGGCGCAGGTCTTCTTGCCTCGGCCGGCTTGATTTCGGTGGTTGCTGGCCTGGCAGTCCAGTCCACCTTGACCAACGTGTTCGCCGGCATCCAGCTGGCCTTCACCGATGCGATCCGTGTCGGTGACGTGGTGGCGATGGACGACTACGAAGGCACTGTGGAAGATATCACCCTGTCCTATGTGGTGCTCAAGATTTGGGACGGTCGGCGGATTCTGTTCCCTTCCAGCCACTTCACCACCACCCCGTATGAAAACTTCACCCGTGTGGGCACCGCACTGTCGGGTGTGGTGGAATTCGACGTGGACTGGCAGGTGCCTATGGACAACCTGCGTGAACGGTTGCGCGCCCTGCTTGCCTCCACCGACCTGTGGGACGGCCGTGACGCCTCGATGCAGGTTACCGACGCGGCATCGGGCATGTTGCATATTCGGGCCGTGGTTTCCGCCCGCAACTACGGTGAACTGTGGGATCTGCGGTGCCTGGTGCGCGAAGATCTCGCCACCTTCATTCGCACCGAACACCCCGAGGTGATCTACCGGATGCGCATCATGGAACCCAGCGGTCCGCTGAATCAGACGGAATCGTCCTTCCACGTGGCACCGGGTGAGAACGATCGTGCAGACTCGTCTCAGACCAAGTCCAACACGGAGTCCGAGACGACTCAGCAGGCAACACAAGACCAGCACCAACAACAGCCCCGCTGGGAGAACTGGTACGACACCAATGAGCCTCCCGCGGTGATCTCGCAGTTACCGGTGATCCGTCCGGGGGAGTCCCTGGACGAGGCCGTCCGCGGGGCAGATCAGTCGGCACAGTCCGCATCCTCGGGCACATCGAAGCCACAGAACTCCGATAGCGATGATGCTGAGTCCACCCCAGAGACTCAGGATTCCGGTTCGGTGCCGTTGACCCGGTCCTCGGATGCCTCCTCGGTCTTTACCTCCTCGATTGCTGGGCTGGAACGTGGTCGGGATATGGCCGGACCTGGTGAAGACGCCTACGCAGAGCGGGCGCGACGGACTGCGGAATCCACCGGGGCGATCCCGGAGATCGATCCGAACACCGGCGAGCCGGTCGATATCGATAACCTCACCACCGAAGAGCTCGAAGAACTCAAACAGTACCAGGCCCGCAAACGCGCCGAAGAAGCCGAAGAATCTGATGGAGGGGCCGATGACGGTTCCCAGAGTTAAGGCCCAGCCGCGACGGGAATCTCCGCTGGGTGGGGCCAAACCCACTCGCCAGGATTTGAACGCGGTGGATACCACCGATCCAGAGATCACCGATGATGTGTTGCCGGTCGATCCCGAAGACCGGTTGCGGTTGCTGATCTGTGGCATCAACCCGGGGTTGTGGACCGCGGCGGTCAACGCTCCGTTCGCCCGCCCGGGAAACCGGTTCTGGCCCTCTCTGTACCGTGCCGGGATGCTCCAGGAGCCAGTCGATGTCAGTGCCGGAATGAGTGCAGAGCTGGCCGATCAGCTGGTCTCCTCGGGAATCGGGATGACGAATCTGGTGCAACGTGCCACTGTCCGGGCTGACCAGCTGAGCACCGCAGAACTCCGGGAGGGTGGCCAACGGTTGATCCGGCGAGTGGGGCAGTTGCGCCCCGCCGCTGTGGCGATTGCCGGGATCACCGCATTTCGTACCGCATATCACGCACCTCAGGCCCAGCTGGGGCGGTTGAGTGCGACAGACCGGGCCACCTATGAGTTGCTAGCGCAGTGGCCTGATGAGGTGCAATTATGGGTGGTGCCACAACCGTCGGGGCTCAATGCCCACGAGATCATTGACACCTTGGCCGATAAGTGGCGGATGGTGCTGGCCGGGCTGGAGACTGACCGGCCACAGCACGCGGACTAAGCCAGGCTGGAAACCCCCGCGCGGAACCCGGCCTCGGCCTGGTCGTTATAGGCCACCAACACCACCTGTTTCACCGTGGGTGCCCCATCCTCGCGGGCAGCGAGCTCGTCCAAAGTCTCAGCGCAACTTCGGGCGGCGATCCGGGTGGCATCATCCATCGGCCAACCGTAGACACCGGCTGAGATCGCCGGGAAAGCCACCGAGGTGGCGCCGAGCTCATCGGCAAGCACTAAAGACTTCCGATAACAGGATCTCAGGGTTTCGGTACGGTCCTGTTTGACGGAGTACACCGGCCCGACCGTGTGGATCACCCAGCGAGCGGGCATATGCCCGGCCGTGGTGGCCACGGCCTCGCCAGCGGGAAGTCCCTTGGGCAGCTTGTCCGACCGTAGGGCACGACAGGCCTCCAGAATGGCGGGACCGCCGGCGCGGTGGATCGCTCCGTCGACGCCACCACCACCGAGCAGGGAGGAATTGGCGGCATTGACCACCGCGTCGACCTCGAGGATGGTGATATCACCGGTGATGACCTCGATGGGGTACCCGTGTGGAGAACTTGGCGATGGGGGCGTGAGCATCTAGGATTCCACCTGTTTCGGGTCGGTATCCCCGGTGATCTCCGGGGTGGCATCCGGTGAGGTGAGGTCCTGGTCCTGGGTGGCCTTGACCGCCAGCACCGGTTCGTGCATTTCTTGCAGAATCTGATCGCCCACCGAGCCCATCATCAACCGGCCGAATCCGGACCGGTGGCGGATGCCGATGACGATCATCGAGGGGCGAATCTCGGCCGCGACGGTCTTGAACTCGTCCATGGTGGTGTTTCCCCGCGCATACTCGCGGAACTCGGTGGTGGCTGAGGACGCTGCCAAGATGGAGTTCAGCTCCCGCCGGGTCTCTTCGGTCATCGACGACGAAGTGCGGTGCTCGCCCCCAGGGCCAGCATTGAGGACCACGACGTTTTCTCCGCAACGTTCGGCGATCTGCAGGGCAGTGCGCAAGGCGGCCCGCGACTCAGCGGAGGGCTTATACCCGACAAGAATGGTCATGGTCGTTGTCGTCCTTTCGCCGGCGAAATCCCACCGGTAACAACCGGCGGAGGGAACACTTCTGAGCTTATCGTCTCTGGGCTAATCTTGCTCGGAGCTACCGGTTAGCGGCCGTTTGCGAGCAATGGAGGCCACCAGTCGGTTGGGTAACACCTTGGCGGAGCGGGCCAGCAACTTCGCAGCACGGCCGGGAATGCACAACGGGTCGCCTTTATGCACCGCGGCCAACCCCTCCAGGGCCACTTGATCCACTTCGGTGAAACTCCACTTGGGCCGATGGGAGACGTCGACGCCGGAATTGACATGGAAGTCGGTGTCCAACAGGCCCGGACACAGTGCGGTGACATTAACACCGTCAGCGTGGTACCGAGCATGCGCCCACCGAGAGAAAGCCACCAGACCGGCCTTGGTGGCCCCATAGGAGCCGTCCGGGAACAATCCGGCGATCGAGCAGACATTCACGATCCGACCTCCGCGACGCAGAAATGCTGGTAGCGCGCCGTGGATCAGATGCATCGGGGCCGTGAAGTTGACCTCAATCATCCGGGCCTCAGTCTCCCAGTCGCTATCAGCAAAGTCCGCGGCCAGCCCCACACCGGCATTATTAACCAGCATTTGGACCGGGTAACGCGGATCCACCAACCGGTCGATCACCCGTTGGCGCTCGGCAAACTCCGCCAGATCGGCCACTAACGTTTCGGTCACCACCCGGTAGCGGGACTCGACGTCCTCAGCCACCGCCGCCAGCCCGTCAAGGTGGCGAGAGGTCAACACCAACCGATACCCCTGAGCGGCCAAATGCCGGGCAAAAGCGGCCCCCAGCTGGGAGGAGGCGCCGGTGATCAGTGCCACGGGTGCGTGGTCGGAAGCCTGCTCGTAGGAGGAGGTCGATGAGCGGTCATCCGTGTTTTTCACGGGAAACTCCTTCGAATCAGCACGGGGCGTGGGATCAGCGGTGATCGATCAGATACTGCAGTGTGGCAGCTACGGTTTGCACGGCCGGACCGCGCACCTCAGGCGGAACATCGGGGTAGACCTCGGTGGCTAAAGACTGCACGACGGGGTCAGCGACCTCGATATCACGACCCCGGAAGGCAGCAAGATCCACCATTTGCCGTAGTTGTTCGACGCGTTGCAAGCGGTGCGCGGAGAGCTGCCGGGCAACCTGCGCCAGATCCGATAACGGATCCCCGTGGGCCGGCAGACCACGAACGGTGGTGGCTGGATGATCAGTCAGGCCCTCGGCAGTGGCGATCAGGCGGTCCATCGTAGCCAGATAGTCCACCAGTCGACCATCGGGATGATCCAACATCGTGGTCCCGGCGCCCAGCACGGTATCCCCAGTGATCACCGCAGGGTCTTCCGGTAAAACCAGACAGATCGAATCAGAGGTATGGCCGGGGGAGTGCAATACCTGCACGGTGGTACCGGCCGCGGTGATGTGCCCTCCGTCGGCCACCGGTTGGGTATGGCGACACCAGCTGGAGGAGAATGCGGTGACCGGGGCCTGGAGCTGCTGGTGAAAGTATTCGACCGCGCCGGTGTGATCCGGGTGGTGATGGGTGATCACGATCAGTTCCACGCTCCGACCGTGCAGGGCCTGACGTACCCGCGCCAGGTGCTCGCGCTGTGAGGCGGCCTCGCCGGGATCCACCAGCACCACCGTCTGCGCCTCTGGGGCGGCGATCAGGTAGGTATTGGTGCCGGTCAGGGTCATCCCCGAGGCATTATCAGAACGGACCACTTCGGTATGAGCTGTTGTGCGTTGTACCACTGCCATAGTATTGAGTGTATGGAATTACAGGGCGCAACCGGCTACGTGACAAGCGGTCAAGAATATAACCGCGACACAAATTACATCAACGACCGGATCGTCGCCGACCCGGAAGCGATCACGGCCGCTGAACGGGTGGCCTATGACCAGGTAGGCCAGCTCACCGACCTCTCGGCCGGTTTAACCGACGACGCGCAAGCTTGGCCCGTGGAGTCCGGACGCTACCGGCTGGTGGCCGCCCGCGCCTGCCCCTGGGCGAACCGGACGATGATCGTGCGACGACTGTTGGGGCTGGAAGACGCGATCTCCTTGGGTACCCCTGGCCCAACCCATGACGAACGCTCCTGGGTCTTTGACCTCGATGAGACAGAACACGACCCGGTGCTTGGCACCCACCGGTTGCAGGAAAACTACCTTGCCCGGTTTCCCGACTACCCGCGCGGTATTACCGTCCCAGCCATCGTCGACATTCCGACCGGCGCGGTGGTGACCAATGACTATCCGCAGATCACTCTGGACTTCTCTACCCAGTGGCGTGCTTTTCACCGGCCTGGAGCCCCTGACCTGTTACCGGAGGACCAGCTGGAGGAGATGCACGAGGTGGTCACCCGGATCTTCACCGAGGTGAATAACGGGGTCTACCGGGCCGGATTCGCGGGGTCGCAGCAGGCTTATGACCGGGCTTACACGCGATTATTTGATGCCATGGACTGGTTAGAAGACCGGCTGTCCACCCGCCGGTACCTCATGGGCGAGCACATCACCGAAGCCGACGTGCGCCTGTTCACCACCTTGGTGCGCTTTGACCCGGTGTATCACGGCCACTTCAAGTGCAACCGCCAGAAACTCACCGAATTCCCGGCCCTGTGGGGTTACGCCCGGGACTTATTCCAAACCCCCGGTTTCGGTGACACCGTGGACTTCGTCCAGATCAAACAGCACTACTACATTGTCCACGCCGATATTAATCCCACCCAGATCGTGCCAGCCGGACCCAATGTCTCCGGCTGGTTGAGCGCTCACCGTCGTGAGGAACTGGGTGGCACACCTTTCGGCGATGGCACCGCACCCGAACCGGTGCGCCCTGCTGAGCAGGTCACTGCCGGCCACAACCCGCTCTACCCGGCTACCTCGGCAAACCGGTCAGCCAGCTGATCTGCTGCGAAACCTGCGCACACCAGCAGTGCCAGCAGAATCCGGGCCTGGTAGGGGCTGAGCGAACCGGCCAGCATCGCCCCGGCCGCGACCAGGTCCACACCCCCACCGTTACCGTAGATCGCCACCACCGGACCGAATGTGGTGCGGGTAGCCAACACGACCGGGATGTGGTGCTGACAGGCGAGGTCGACGACCGTCACAAATCCGTCGGCGGCATTACCGGCTCCGGTGCCCATCAATACCAGCCCGTCCAGGGTTATTCCACATGAGGCGGAGTCCTCGACCAGGTGGCGGGCCAACTGGGCCGAGCTGCCCAGGCCGGCTTCGAGAATCGGGATCTGCACCGAGCCAATCTCGGCGGTTGGCATCGGCAGCCCCGGCCCGGCGGCCGCCGTGGCCTGGCGAACCAGTTTTCCGTGTGTCACCGTCGCGATCTCGGTGCCCCCGGTGAAAGGCTCTGGAGCCAAGGTGTGGTGTTTGCGGGTGGCGCGAGCCGAATGAATCCGTCCGGCAAAGCTAATGGTGACCCCGGTGTCAGCCATGTGCGGGTGCCCGGCTGCCAGGATGGCCTCGCGCAAATTTCCCGGGCCATCCCCCGCTGGGTCATCGGCAGGCTTCTGGGCCCCGGTGATGACCACCGGAACGGTACCGGTGTAGACACAGTGTAAGAAGAAGGCGGTGTCTTCGATGGTGTCGGTGCCGTGGGTAATCACCACGCCAACCACCTCCGGATCGGCGACTGCCTGCTCAACCGCCAACGCGATCTGGCGAAGATCAGCGAAGGTCAGTCGGAAACTATTGACCGAGAAGAGCTGTTCACCGCTGACCTGATGCTCCGGCCAATCCTCGTGGGCTTCGCGATCACCGGATGTGATGACTCCCAGGAGCTCCTCGACGCTATCGGAGGCCACTGAGCCGATGCTGTGGTGCTCGGTCCGGGAGGCGATGGTCCCACCGGTGGCGATGACATGAACTCTTGGCACAACGGGTCCTTTCGTCTGCGCAGCTGGCTGAAGGTCGGGGATTCAGTGTTCGAAAATTTCGCCCTCAAGATACACCCAACACCCGGGGGTATCGTCAAGAGTTTGGCGGATAAATTGTGAGCGCTCATGCTGGATGATGCGACCTGCGTGAGTATCGCGGGAAAAAGCGATGAATTCCACGATTCCGGTCTCATCCTGAGACCCACCAGCAACCACGTCACGAATCCGCAATGCGGTATACCGCTGGCGAGGGTCCAAAACCACCTGCTCGGGGCGAGACTGACTGGCCCGGGTGCGCATCACATAGTCGCGGTCTGCCACGGCGAAAGCCGTGTAGCGAGACCGCATCAAGGCTTCAGCCGTGGGCGCATACCGCTCGCCACGTAACAACGGTATCCAGCACTGCTCGGCCACCCGCAAGCTGCCACATAGGCAGGCGGGCAGAGCGGGTTGTGGAGGCGTAGGCTCGTCGGTCACGATGAATCCAATCGGCGTAGGATAATCGGGTTATCACACTATTATCGGCGACGATCTGTCACGAACACCCCCTGAGACGAAGGAGCGTATTTCGGTGTCCGCCTCTGCCACTGGCACTACCGCACCGCGACAATCCCCCTGGTTAGCCTTTACCGTCTGCGCGGTCACCGCGATTTTGACGATCCTCGATCTGGTCAAGGTCAACGTGGTGTTGACACCTATTCGAGAAACCCTGGGCGCAACCACGACCGATAACCAGCTGATCGTCGCCGGATATGTGTTGGCCTTCGGAGTGGCCCTCGTTCCCGCCGGACGGCTGGGAGACACCTGGAACCGCAAATCAATGTTTTTGATCGGGCTGGTGACGTTCACCATCGCCTCGCTGGTAGCCATGCTGTCGATCTCATCGACCATGCTGGTTACCGCTCGCATTGTCCAGGGCATTGCAGCTGGCACCTTGATGCCCCAGGTCCTGGGCATCATTCAAAACTTATTCCAAGGCCAAGAACGTGGTAAAGCACTCGGATTCTTTGGGGCCAGCATTGGTTTGGGAACCTCCTTTGGCCCAGCGGTTGGTGGTCTATTTATTGGAGCGCTCGGGCCCGAACTCGGGTGGCGCTGGACATTCGGAATGAATGTTCCCCTGGTGATCATTGTGCTCCCACTGGCTATCTGGCTACTTCCCAAGGATCAGCCGCGCGATGTGCGCGACCGACAACTTGACCTGGTCGGCGTCGGGCTTCTGGCAGCCACTGTGTTATTCATGATGTTGCCCTTCGTGCTGACCAGTGGCACCGACCAAGACATCCCGGCCCGATGGTTGTTGCTAGTCCTCGGAGTTATCGCCGGTGCCGGATTCGTCATCTGGGAGTTTCGGTATAAGGCCCAGGGTAAATCACCGGTGCTCGATTTCGCGCTGTTCCGCTACAGCTCATATCGCTACGGCGTGATCATTACCAGCCTCTGGTTCGCTATGATGCCACCGCTGTTTCTGGTGATGACCCTCTACAACCAACAAGGTCTGGGTCACTCGGCGCTCGTGGTCGGGCTCATCACCGTGCCGTGGGCCGTGGTATCGGCTATCGCCGCAGCCTGGGTGGGGCGATATACGTTGCGCTACGCTCCTCAGCTGGTCTTCGCCGGTCTCATCCTGTTCATCATCGCGTTGCTGTCTCTGGCGCTGGGTGCCCGCATAGTCTCTGCTGAATACACACCACTGATTATGGCAATCATTATGGGTGTAGCTGGTATCGCTCCCGGTATCGTCATGTCAGCTAACCAGATGAGGAGCTTGATTGACGTGCCGTTGCCCCAAGCCGGCGTTGCTGGCTCCTTTTATCAGGTCGGCCAGCGGGTCGGCAATGCCATCGGTGTGGCCGTGGCCACCGCGGTGTTTTATAGCATGACCGCTCACCTGCCGGTGAATGCCGGAAAAGACGTTGAGGAGATCAGACCAGAAACTGCCCGAGAATACCTCAACGCATTCGATGTCTCGATCCTCGTTTTAGTGGTCTTCGGCCTCGTTGCTTTGTTCGTCGCCATCGTGGACTGGCGAGGCAGTAAAAGAACTGAATAATTACTGATAAGTACCTGAGAGAATTCACGGTAGTATTGATGAAACCCTGGCGTTTCTTCCCACTTCTGTGGTGTACTATTTCTCTGACTAAACTCATTCCCCTAGTCGACCGGAGATTACCAGAACCAATGCCAAAACCAGTGTCGGCTAAGGTATTCGTGAAACACAAGGTGTTCTACGTTTACAATTGTTTGTTCGCACTTTAAATACCCATCAAGGGCGAACTTTCGGGAAGGCAAGAGAGACAAGGAAGATGGCTCCACACCACTCACAAAGACGAAAAGCGCAGCTGACCCAGAAGGAAGCAGATATTTGGCGGCGCGCGGTAGCGGTTGTTATGACCGTGGGCCCGATGATCGAGACGGATCTTCAAAAAGCCGGTTCTCTGAGCTTCTTTGAGTTCCAAGTGTTGTCTGCTCTGCATGATGCAGACGGTGCGTTGACCATGTCGCAATTAGCCGAGCGGTGCAATTCCTCGTTGTCGCGCCTGTCTCACGTGGCCCGCAAGCTCGAAGAACGCGACGTGATTATCCGTACCCCAGCCACGAGCGATAAGCGTGTGACCATGGCTGAGCTGACTCCACAGGGTGAGAAGGAAGTGGAGAAGGTTCAGGGTCGTTACGCTGATTCGGTGCGTCGCCGGGTGTTGTCCGTGTTCGATGACGAAGATCTGGAAACGATTGACGACCTGTTCTCTCAGTTACTGGAAGAAATTGACCCCGATCACTGGTTGCTGGACTACGAGGATGAAGAAGACGACTGATCGCCCGATGTGATCAGCTCGTCCCGTGGTTAATTTGCCCGCAAGTAGCGAAACTCCTACAATAGAAGTTTGTTACGCGTCGTGCGAGTCCGCATCATGTACGTTGAGATGCGTCATGGTGTCCTCGCGCCGGAAAACGGCGGCGTTCCCTAAACTGGATCCCTGGTAAAACAGGGACTCACCGTCTTCACCCTAGCGATTAAGGGCACTTCGGTTGGTTCTCACCCAGCCTGGTTTACCTTCGGAAAGTCGCAGTAAGAGTGCGGTGTACACACTGGTGGCGGGATCCTCTTTCGGGTTCTGCCCGTCCTTTTACTAGTACTTAAATCGAGGAGTGATCATGGCAGCACATTGCCAGGTAACCGGAGCTGGGCCAGGTACTGGGTACCACGTGTCCCACTCGCACCGTCGTACCAAGCGCCGGTTCAATCCAAATATCCAAAAAAAGACCTACTTCGTGCCTTCGCTCGGCCGGAAGGTAACCCTGAATGTCTCGACCAAAGGCATCAAGGTGATCGACGCTCGCGGTATCGATGCTGTGGTCAACGATCTGATCGCCAAAGGAGTGAAGCTCTAAGATGGCAAAAGATAAGGGCCTGCGTCCCATTATTAAACTCAAGTCGACTGCCGGCACCGGCTTCACTTACGTGACCCGGAAGAACCGTCGGAATAACCCTGACCGGATTACGTTGAATAAGTACGATCCCGTTGTCCGTCAGCACGTAGAGTTTCGAGAGGAGCGCTGAGGTTTGGCTAAGAAATCCAAGATCGCCAAGAACGAGCAGCGTAAAGTTATTGCCGCCCGTTACGACGAGAAGCGCAAGCAGCTGAAAGCCACACTGGTTGACCCCAACGCCTCCGATGAGGCTCGTGAAGAAGCTCGCGTCGGCCTGCAGAAGCTTCCCCGTGATGCTTCGCCAGTTCGGGTTCGCAACCGCGACTCCATCGATGGCCGTCCCCGCGGTACCCTCCAGAAGTTCGGTATCTCCCGCGTTCGTTTTCGGGACATGGCACACCGAGGCGAGTTGCCCGGTATCACCAAGTCTTCCTGGTAAACATCAGTTCATGCCAGCTAGTTGCTAGTGCGAGCTGTTCCGCTCAGTCGCAGTCAGCCAGCACGATGACCCGTATGCACACCCGTGGGTGGCATACGGGTCATTGTCTTTTGTCGAGTTGTCTATCTCGATAGAGAACGATAACGGGGATGATTGTGCTGAGTAGATCTCTGCGCTAATGTGAGCCAAGACACAAAGCGTGGGTTTCCTGACCCAAGGAACTGGCGCCCTGACATTTCTGGCCGTCACCCCGGCCACCCGTCTAAGGAGACCGATGACAGAACATAAGCTTCCTGCGGTGCCAGTAGCCCTGCTGCCGATCGCGGTTTTGGTGGTGATGGCCCTGCTGTCGATTTCTGTGTGGGATATCGACATGGTGATCCCGTTGATGTCAGCCGTGATCGTCACTGTCGTGATCGGTAAAGCGCTGGGATATACCTGGCGAGAGCTGGAGCAGTCGATGGTCCGCGGCGTCAGTCGAGCACTGCCGGCCGTGTTCATCTTGTTTCTCATCGGTATGATTATCGGCACGTGGATCGAAGGTGGTCTGATCCCGACCATCATCTATTACGGTCTGACGGCCATCTGGCCGGTGGTTTTCCTTCCGCTGGCATGCCTGGTACCGGCCATCGTGTCGTTGGTGTTGGGGACTTCGCTGACCACCATCGCTACCGTCGGCATCGCCTTTATCGCGATTGGGCAGGGAATGGGCTTTCACCCAGCCCTGGTGGCCGGTGCCGTGATCTCCGGGGCCTTCTTCGGCGATAAGCTCTCCCCGCTGTCTGACACCACTAACTTGGCGGCCGCGATGGGCGGGGTTAAACTCTTCGACCACATCCGCCATATGCTGTGGGATACCATACCCGCTCTGGTGATTGCGCTGGCCATCTACGCGTTCATCGGCTGGCCGATGGGCGCCGAGGGGAGCGTGGGTGATGGCGAGGTGACAGAACTTCTCACGGCTTTAGACGCCGAGTTCGTGATTCACCCCTTGCTGTTGATTGTGCCCGTGATCGCCATTGGGCTGATGCTAATTCGGGTTCCGGCGCTCCTGACCCTGCTGATGGTGGCCCTTTTGGGGGCAGCCACGGCGTTAATCGTGCAGGGTAGCTCCCTGACCGAGGTCATGCAGTCGATGAGTGCTGGTATCGCCAGCGAAACTGGTGTGGAATTTATTGATTCTCTGCTCTCTCGGGGTGGTGTCGCCCAGATGCTGAGCACCATTGCCCTGGTCGTGGTCGCTACCGCCTTGGGCGGAATCTTGGAAAAAACCGGAGCCTTCAAATCGCTGGTGGGAACAGTGGTGCGCCGAGTCAAGCGCCCCGGTTCCATGGTCGCTACCTCGATGGGTGCCGGATTCACCGTGGCGATCTCCTCCGGTGAACAATACGTTTCCGTCCTGTTACCCGCACGCGCCTTCTTGGGCCCATACCAGAAGATGGGGTTGGCCCCGGTCAATCTCACCCGGGTGGCCGAGGCTGCTGGAACGGTCGGTATCAACCTCGTGCCCTGGTCCGTTCCCGCGGTCTTTGCAGCCGACGTTTTCGGCCTCTCGCCGCTGGAATTCATTCCCTTCGTGTTCTTTGCGATGCTCGTGCCGGTGATCAACTTGATCTATGCCTACACCGGATTCAGCATCAAACGCATCGACCCGCGCGATAACCCCACTGAGGTCATCCCTAGCTCCGATATTGATGTGAGCCAGTACCAAGATCTCAGCCCTGACACCCCGGGTTCGGCTTCCCACAAGCCGGCCAAATAGCCGAAGGAGGTACAAGACCGGTTGCAGACACTTCGCACGTGGAGAAAATGTCCACATGCTGAGAGATCGCGCAAAATTCGGCGTGAAACTCGAGTAATCGCGACGAAAACTGCGTGTTGGAGCCGAAATGATGGTAGTTTCACGTCAGGGAGCCCAGTCAGGTGCTGGGCGGATTTACCTAACAACCAAACGTCCAGGAGGACACATGGCTATGAATCGTAGTGAACTCGTTGCAGCTGTTGCAGAGCGTTCCGGAAACTCTGCCAGCGCCGTCAACGGCGTGTTGGACGCCGTTTTCGAGGTTTTCGCCTCGCAGGTTTCCAAGGGTGAAAAGATCACCATCCCTGGCTGGTTCTCTGTTGAGCGCACCGACCGCGCTGCTCGCACCGGACGCAACCCCCGCACCGGCGAAGCCATCGAGATTCCGGCAGGCCACGGTGTGAAGCTGTCCGCTGGGTCCAAGCTGAAGGCTGCTGCTTCCGGAGAGTAATCCTCCTCAGCATGTTGCGACAGGGCCTGGCTCTGTCGCGGTGCCTCCGCAGGCCGTCACAAATCCGTGGTGGACTGCGGGGGCATTATCGTGTGCGGTGGCCTAGAGTTCACGATGTCAGCCCTCTGGGTCAAGGAGTGGCAGAATAGGCAGAGACCGCACCACACTTCGAGCATGTAAGGGCCCACTGTGTCAGCCACGACCACTCTGATCGGAACCGGAGAAGCTCCGTTCCGCTCTCGTGGTGTGCCTGCACCCCGACACCACGGCCCGGCACGCCTGGCACGTGGCTGGCTGGTGGCAGCCGGCTCGGCCAGCGTGGCCACCGTGGCCCATGTGATGGCCCACGGACTGGCACACGGGCCCACCGGCTACGGGATCCTCGCCGAGCTGATGCAGTTGCTGATCTCACCGGTCTGGCTGTTGACCGTCGTACTCTGCGCCCCAATTGCGACCTTGCTGGCCGGTCGGCGTATCTCCGGGTGGGCGACCGCGGTGATCCTGACCTTCGGCCAGATCATTTTTCACGGCGCCTCCACCCTGATCACCGCAGCTGCGGGCACCACCGTGACTGGCGTGGTCGCCCCGGGACACCCTGACCACCACGTCACCGGTATTATCGTCAACTCCGCCGAGACCGGTGCCGTGCCGTCGGCGGGCTCCGCGATGTTGATGGCCCACCTGATGGCGGCGCTATTCACCACCGCGCTCATCGTCCACGGACAGCGGATCTGTCTGATCATGATCGACCGCACGGTGGTCGTCGTACCCCGCCGAATCTTCTCCTATACCGGGCTGGGCGTGGTGCCACAGCTACAGCCCCGGATACCTCGTAGCGCGCCGCGCTGGTGGATCCATCCCTGCGAGGCCTTATTCTCCTGGCACACTCGCGGACCACCGACTCAACCTTGTCTCTAAACCACCTCACCGGCCGAGCCGGCTCTTTGGCGCGGCCAGAATCACTAATTTTCAACGTTGTCACAACGTGTACAGACAAGGATGATGTATCGTGAACACCGCACTTGCCCTTGCACGCCATAGCGTGCGCATGACCACCATGATCACCGGCCTATTCATGGCCGTCATTCTCAGCTTCGGTATGGCACTGAGCCTGTCGGCGCCTGCCCAAGCCCACGATGTCCTCACCGAGACCACTCCGGCCGATGGTGAAGAAACCAGCACCACTCCCGATGAGGTGCGCCTGACCTTCTCTGGCCAGCCCACTGAGGGGGCCAACCTCGCTAATCTGATTACCGTCTCGGACGCAGACGGTCAGGAATGGCAGACCGGTGAAGTCTCGGTCGAAGGCTATGACATCGCCGTCGATGTCTGCCCCGGGCTGCCTGCCGGCGACTACGAGATCAGCTACCGGGTGATCTACTCCGATGGGCACACCGGCGAAGACACCATGAGCTTCACCAATGCTGATCCCAACGCCCCGGAGTCCGGCGACCCCGCGAAAGACTGCGATGGGGCCGCTGAGGAACCCACCGAGGAAGCCTCCAGCGAAGTCAGCGAGGAAGGCACCCAAACGGCGGAAGCCAACACGGCCACCCAAACTGGCGAGAACACCGAGGAAGCCTCCATCTTTACCTCCTGGGTGTTCTGGGCGATCGTCGCGGCTGTTGTCTTGGTGGTTGTCATTGTCGTGGCATTGATTATGCGTGCCGGCCGTGGCAACTCGCCCGAGGCCGATACCAAGCGCTAACACCTTGCTGATCCAGCCCCCAGTGGGCAGAAAGTGACCGGTTACCGTGAAGACCATCGAGAAAACTCCGAGCACCGCCCGGGTGCGACAGTCGAGCGTGGGTATGCCCGCTTGGGTATGGCCGGTTGCGATCGTGCTCGGGGGACTCACCGTGGTGGTAGCTGGTCTCGCCGCTGGGGTCACCGGAGTCCAACAACTCTCTGACCCCGGTGGCCTAACCCGCTGGGGGCTGCCGATCACCAAAGTCATACACTCGCTGGCCTGGGCAACCACCGTTGGTGCGCTCGTGTTCGCCTGCGCCATCCTGCCGCGCTGGGCTGGTCCCAGCTACCAAATCCGCCGGGCCGTGCACCGGGGAGAGACAGTAGACCTCAACGAGCATCCGGCCTATACCCGCGTGATGCTCATCGCCTCCATCTCTTCGGTCATCTGGACCGTGAGCGCGCTGAGCCAGTTGGTATTCACCTACTCCGACATGGCCGGGATGCCGCTCAATGCCTCACCAGAGTTCTCCATCGGCCTGGTGGACTTCGTGCTCTCGATCGCGGTGGGCCGGGCCTGGTTCGCCATGACCCTCATCGCAGCGGTGGTGACCTCGCTGATTTTTGGACTTCGAGGTGCCACCTCGATGGCCTTCACCGCCGTGCTGGCCCTGATCGGTATCGTCCCCATGGCGCTGATCGGGCACTCCTCCTCTGGAGATGACCACTTCGCTGCCGTGAACTCGATCGGACTACACTTGCTTGGCGTGTTGCTGTGGGTGGGAGGGCTACTTGTCCTCGGTCTGAGCGCCACCACTCTGATCGGCCACGACCGCGCCCGCGAGACCGCCGGTTCCGGGGTGGCTGACCAGCCCCTGGTTTACGTGGTGTTGGCCCGCTTCTCCGTGCTGGCCGCCCTGTCGATCATGACCGTGGCCCTGTCCGGGGTGATCAACGCCGACATTCGGATGAACAGCATCAACGAGTTGGCACTACCCTACGGGGTGCTGATCGTGGCCAAGTTCCTCATCACGGTGCTTCTCGCCCTGGTTGGGTTCGCCCACCGTCAGGTCGTGATTCCGCAGTTGAAAACCGGTTCAGCTGAACCCGGCCCCGGGGCCAAGCGACTGTTGTGGCGACTGATCGGGGTCGAAGTGGTGCTGATGGTCGTGATAACTACCGTGGCGGTGATCCTGGCCCGGACCGAGCCTCCCAAGCCCGAAGAAGAACCCCCAGAAGCCTCCCCGGCGCGGTTGCTGACCGGTTATGAGCTTCCGCCCGAGCTGACCTTTGACCGCTGGTTCACCGAATGGCGGCTGAACTGGTTGTGGGTG
Source organism: Auritidibacter sp. NML100628 (assembly GCF_003185985.1). Lineage (NCBI taxonomy): Bacteria > Bacillati > Actinomycetota > Actinomycetes > Micrococcales > Micrococcaceae > Auritidibacter > Auritidibacter sp. NML100628. Next base: position 239,196 of record NZ_QHLP01000001.1, on the reverse strand, counting down.
GCCATCATCGTGTTCTTGGCCCTGTGGTACCTGAGGGCCTTCCTGCGGCTACGTCGTCGTGGCGATAACTGGCCGGTGTTACGGCTAGTGTCCTTCATGTCCGGACTCGTGGTGCTGATGTGGGTCACTTCCGGGGCCCCGGCAGTGTACGGGATGATTTTGTTCTCCGCCCACATGGTCGCCCACATGACCCTGACCATGATCGCCCCACTTTTCATGGTGTTGGGTGCGCCCATCACCCTAGCCATGCGCTCACTACCGGCTCGAGCTGATGGCACCCGCGGGCCCCGAGAATGGATGTTGTGGCTGTTGCAATCCTGGTGGGCGAAGCTGGTGACCCACCCGATCTTTGCTGCTATCAACTTTGCCGGTTCCATCCTGATCTTCTACTACACGCCATTCTTCGGATTCGCGTTGGACCAGCACATCGGCCACGAACTGATGAACTTCCACTTCTTGATCACCGGCTTCATTTTTGCCTCGGTGATGGTCGGGATTGATCCGTTGCCACACCGCCCCAACTACCCGCTACGACTGGTGTTGCTGTTGGCCACCATGGTCTTCCACGCCTTCATCGGGGTGGCGATGACCGGATCGGAATCCTTGCTGGAAGCCGAATGGTTTTCTGCGATTGGACGCGACTGGGGTCCTTCGGCCATCGCAGACCAACAGATCGGTGGCGCGATCATGTGGGGCATCGGTGAATTCCCCACAGTGATTATGGCTATTATTACCGTGGTCCAGTGGCGTCGGTATGATCTGGCTGTGGCTGCCCGCCGGGATCGTCGCGCCGACCGAGACGGCGATGCTGAATTGCAGGCCTGGAACCAGATGTATGCGCAGATGGCGACCGAGGATGAGTACTACGCAGACAGCTCGTCACGACACCAATAGCGGCACGTACGCCAGATAAACCATTCACCAGACCACGAGAAGGAGATCACCAGATGGCCACCACACCAATTGCTCCTGCCAATGCTCCCACGCTACTGGGTGTTAGTCTGGCCGGGCTGATGGTCGTTACCGGGTGCTCTTCAGAACCAGCTGACCCCGAACCGTCGGGAACCGAGGTAGCCACCGACGCTCACAGGGGCGTGGAAGCTCTGCTGGATCCACAGGCCCGCCCGGATCAGCACGGGGTCGGTGCCGGTGCCCAACGTGCGGCCTCCTTCGGCTTCGACCGTCAAATCGTGGCCACCGACGACGAAATCTCCACCGCCCGCGACGAAGCCAACGAGAGACAAGATCAAGCCGAAGCCACCCAAGTCAGTCCCAGCTCGTGTCAACAAGCCATCGCGAAGATGGACTGGTCGCCACTGCTGGCGGACTCCGAACAGATCACCCGCCTGGATTTTGGAACCGAGACCTTCAACGGGGCCGGGACCATCGAAATCGCCGGTCTAGACGCCGAGCGGGGCGGTGGCGCGCAGGCCCAGGAGCAACTGGACGCCTACCAGGCCACCGTCGAGGAGCTCACCGGGGACTGCTCCGAGGTTGACTTGGACATCCCCTCCGGGGAGACCACCCTGACCTATACGATGCGCTCTGAAGCCGTGGAGCCAGACCAGGGCAGCGGGCTGCTGTGGTCCCGCGTTCCCCGGGGATCAGCAACCCAACAACACGGTGAAGCAGTCACTGCCCTGGTGCTGACCACCGAACACGATGGGTACGCGGTGATGGTCTCTTTCGCCGGTGACAGCGAGGTGTCCTCCGAGGAGTTCCACACCATGGCCGATGAGATCCTGGAGGCGACCCTGTCGGGGATCGACGGTGAGGTCAACTCCTAGAAATCCTTCCAGACATACATCAGGCCGCCCGGAATATCCGGACGGCCCAACGTCGTGCTGTGAATGATGAGTCACCGATAGCTTAGCGACCGAGCAGAATGTGAGCGAATTATGACGTGAAGCTCAGCTTCTACTCAGTATGCCAGTCTCGGCTTTAGTAGTAATGGCCCTGGCGGAAGTCCCAAGACAGGAAATGATCCGACAGGTTACGCAAAATCTGGTCCAGGTAGACACCTTTGCGAATGAGCATCGGAGCCGGAGTGACATCGCGCTCGCCCTTCTGCTCGGGCACCAGGGTTCCCTGATCATCGACGAAGGACACCATCACGCCCTGCTCCCACCGGGTCTCCACGGTGGCATCGGGCTGGATGGAGGCCACGTAATCATCGGCCTCAATGATCAGATCCACACCCTGTTCGATGCGTTCGCCGATCCCCGACACCAAGCCACGGTTACCCTGGCCGGAAGGATTCGCCGAGGACGCGAAGACTAGCTCGCCGTCTTCTTCCCACCGGGCCCGGGCAATCTGCTCACCGGGCTTGCCAAAGGCCATCACAAAACACGAGGTGCCACGACCGTCGATGACCAGCTCTTCAGCACCGGCGGGAATATAACGCTTGGCCTCGTGCTTCCAGGGCAGAATGCAGCCCATCAGGACATCTTGTTCTTCGTGCGTGCGGTAGAAGGCCTCCACCTCGTCGTTGAGCTCGGCCAATTCCGTGATCTGGTCGACCGAACCGCACAGCACCACGGCCGGCTTATTGCGCTTGCGCTGTTTGAGGTCGAATTTGCGCTCGAGCCCTCCAAGATCCGAGGTCATCACAATATAACCAACTTTGGTGGGGGAGACGATGGCCTTCCCGCCGGCCCGCATCAGCGCCAGGCCCTCACTGTTGAGCTCACCGTCCCAATGGACCATCGGTGCTTTCTCGGACATGGATGGGTACTCCTTCGACTCGGAGGTTATCTGGGTCACGACCCAAGTGTAGCCAGGCCCCGCCACCGCCTTGAGTAACACGCCACCCGGTGATCACTATGTGAGATAACGAAGCGTGAAATGCTCCGAGCTGAACGTCTCCGTTATCAGGGAGAATAGATCTATGGCAGATTCTTTCTCACAGACACCAGACCACCCCGAGACCTCAGCTTCTGCATCAGGTTCTACACCAGCTCCGGCCCCGCGCATTCGCGCCTCCGAGCTGATGGGTGAAACGTGGTTCAATACCGGTGGGGAACCGTTGGATGTGGCCAGCCTGCGTGGCAAGATTGTGTTGCTGGATTTCTGGAGTTTCTGTTGTATCAACTGCTTGCACGTCTTAGACGAGCTCCGACCCCTGGAAGAGAAATTCTCCGACGTGCTGGTCACTGTCGGGGTGCACTCGCCGAAATTCGATTACGAAGGGGAGACCTCCGCGGTGGCAGCGGCTATTGAGCGCTACGAGATTAACCATCCGGTGGTCAACGACCCGGCGCTACACACCTGGCAAGCCTATTCGGCCCGCGCTTGGCCGACCCTGGTGGTGGTAGATCCCGAAGGCTATATTGTCGGCCACTTATCCGGTGAAGGCCAAGTGAACGGACTCTTTTCACTGGTGGAAGAACTCGTCGATATCCATGACGCCAAAGGCACCCTGCACCGCGGTGACGGTCCATTCGTTGCACCAGCCCCTGCTACACGTCAGCTCCGGTTCCCGGGCAAGGCGACCGCGCTGGGGACCCGTGGGTCCCAACCGGGCTCTTTTCTGGTCTCCGACTCCGGACACCACCGCCTGGTGGAACTCGCCGGGGATTTGACCACCGTGCTGGCCGTCTACGGCGGAAACGGCAGCGGTGACCCCCTGCCATTGGACGCCACTGACCGAGACCTGATGGGCCAGCGCGGGGACGCCGATGGTGATGCGGCCACCGCTCTGTTCAGTGAACCCGGTGGCACCACGTTGTTGCCAGCAGAACTTGCCGCCCGGGTGGGGTATGACGTGGTGGTCGCTGATACCGTCAACCACCGATTGCGGAGTCTGAATCTGACCACCGGCGAGGTCGGCACTCTGGCCGGTAACGGCATCCAGCGTCTGATCGACTCCGAACGCGCCAAACAGCCCAGCGACCACGTCCAGCTGGGCGCGCTGAGTACCGACGCTACGGAGACCTCACTGTCCTCGCCGTGGGATGTGCTGTGGGTGGACGAGCTCAACACCGTGCTGATCGCCATGGCGGGAACCCACCAGATTTTCTCCTTCGACCCCGATACGGCGGTGCTGGGGTTGTTTGCCGGAACCGGTTTGGAGGGTCTGACCGATGGTCCGGCCGGTACCGCTTGGTTTGCCCAGTCCTCCGGGCTGGCTACCGGCCGAGCCGGCACCGTGTGGGTGGCCGACTCAGAGTCCTCGGCGTTGCGTGAACTCCACGTCAGCGACCCTGACCAGATCAGCGTGTCTAGCCCCATCGGTCTTGGCCTGTTTGACTTCGGGTACCGGGACGGTGCGCCTGGTCAGGCTCGACTACAGCACCCATTGGGTGTGGCCGGACTACCGGATGGCTCGGTGTTGATCGCCGATACCTACAATCACGCGGTGCGTCGTTACGCCCCGGAGCACACCAACCCGGATGGAACCACCGCCGAGGCCACGGTTGCCACGGTGGCTCGCAATCTCCACGAGCCCTCCGATGTGCTCGTGGAATATAACGCTCAGGGGCAGGCGGTGTCGATTGTGGTGGTCGAGACCAACGCCCACCAGCTGGTCCGGATCGCAGTGCCCGAACAATACCTCAGCGTCGATGAGGGGGCGATGACGACCCAGCGACCCACCACCCGGATTGCCGCCGGCGAGCTGGAGCTGACCGTGGGCTTCACCGCCCCGGCCGGGCAGAAACTCGATGACCGGTGGGGGGATCCCACCCAGCTGACGATCTCCTCCTCTCCGGAGGAGTTGCTCGTGGAGGGCACCGGCTCCCAGACCGGGCTACAGCGACAAGTGCAGATCAACCCGGACATCACCTCCGGGGTGCTACACATTACCGCCCGAGCTGCGGCCTGTGATGGCCAGCCCGGCGAACCGATCCCCGATGCGGCCGCCTGTCATCTCTACCAGCAGGACTGGGGAATCCCCGTTGAGGTCGCGAGCGCTGAGAAAGCCGGGCAGAATGACGCAACGCCGGTGCACCGTCGCCTGGATTTGGACCTGCGCGGGATTCACTGACCTGCCTGCTCAGCGCTGACCAAACCTGCACGAATTGCCCGTATTTCACTAGACTGTCACCGACAGTCCTGATCCCCTCCGGAGGTATCCCACTATGGCCACCATCGTCACCTGCGATTCCAGGCATCACTCCACTCGCGAGATAGCGGACTACATTGTGGAAGTGTTGCGTACCACCAACGGCTCGGCCGCGGTCTTCGCAGAGCTGGACGAGGTCGGCAACAACATTGACAACATCGACGCGCTGGTGGTGTTGGCCCCGATTTACCAGGGTAAGTTCTCCGAGGTTGCCAGCCGTGTGATCCTGGCCAATCAGGCCGAGCTGGCCCGTAAGTCGCTGTTCGTGGCCGCGGTCGGCATCGCTGAGCAGTTGCCCCAGGACGTCTCCGATGTGCTCACCAGCTACCGGCCCCGCGAACTCGGCTACTTCCGTGGCAAAATTGACCCCTCGGTGCTGTCTGGGGCCGAAAAGCGTCACGTGGACGAATCCGAATACGGGGACTTTCGTGACTGGGATGCTATCAAGCGCTGGGCCCAGACCATCGGCAACCGCGGAGCCAACTAAACCGACAGGGTGACCTGTCAGCCAGGTTATTGCCAGTGCAGGGTCACCTCGATGTGCTCGGGGGTGAGTCGGAGGTCAGCCTCGAGCGTGAACGGCTGCTGGTACTCGGTCCGAGACTGCTCGCCGGTGCCCACATCGATTTCATCCACTTCCAGCTGGGCGATGGCTTCAATGCGATCGATGCCGGGTGAGCCCGGTTCGTCGGTGTACATGACTTCGGGACTATCGAGCAGAGACCACTCAATACTGTCCGGGTCTACCCGGTTGGCCGTGCTGTAACCGAACGGGCACCCGCTCGGTTGGAGCACCTGTTGGTCGGTGCAGTGGGTAAGTTCCTGAGAGACTTCTTCGTGAACTTTCTCGGTGACCTGTTCGGTGAGTTCCAGATCTAGTTCCAGTGTCTGAGTCTGATCGGCAAACGGCGGGGTATTGTCGGTGAGAGTGTGGGTGACCGATTGGTCAGCGGCCACATAGGTACCGTGATAGTCCACGGTCAGCTGAGCCGGAACGAAGGTGGCGACCGGGGTGGAGAGGTGCTGTTCGCTGGCCTCACCGAGTAGCGGAACCTCCGCGGAGTTGATGGTTCCGGTGGGGTGGTCGATCCGGGAACCAGCGGGGAACCCGTCACTGGCCACGTGCACCTCGTGCAAGGGCAACGGGTGCATCTGCCAGCGGTCAAAAACCAGCCAGTCACGACCGTGGCGGTCCACGACGAAAAGAGTCGGGTCCTGTTGCTGGTCGTAGCTGAGCCGCACCACGGTTTGGTGGAGGTCATCGCGTCGAAACTCGGCTGGTATCTCGGCGTCGGAATCCACCTCGATGGTGGGCTCACCCAAACCGGCTTGGGTATCGATGAGGGGCTGGCCGTCTAACAGGGCGGTGGAAACACCTCGTGGATTATCTCCGGAATCAACAGGTTCCCCGTCTTCATCGGTGAGATACGCCTGTGAGAGTTCCATTGCCGTGGCCCCGTCCCCATTGGCGAGCGCCTTCAGGTACTGCTTGACGGGTTGGGTTGCCGAGAACACGGTGGCGTTGAGCGCCACAACGGCTACCGCCCCGGCGACCAGCACTGCTCCGGCAGCCGCTAACCACCACCATCCGGCTCGGGAGGGCTTCGAATGAGGACGGTAGCCTGCGTGAGGGCTAGACGGTGTGGGTGCGGTGGAGTGCGAGCTCACGAGTGATGGTCTTTCCAGGAAGTGACAGGTGTAGAGGTGCCGGTGTTGTGGTCTCTGGCTGTAATGGCCGGAAGCTCGTTCAGGACTAGGCCAGTAGCACCGCAATCAGGATCGTGGCCGGGATGGCTGCGATGGTGGTGATGAAAACGGTGTCTCTGGAGACCACGATACCGGTGTTGTACCGGCTGGCGGCGACAAACACATTCTGGGCGGTCGGTAAGGAGGCTAGGACCACGGCGGTGAAGACGTGGACGGGATCCATGCCAAAGACAAATTGGGCCAGTACCCAGGCCAAAGCCGGGTGGAGCACCAGTTTCAGCGCAGAGCCGATCAACACGGCACTGCGACGACGGCTGTCTTTCTCGAGGGGTTTGGAGCCCACCAAGGACAGGCCAAAGGCGAGCAACATCGCTGGGATGGAGGCCCCGGCGATCAGCGTGATCGATTCGTCGATCGGGCCGGGGAAGTGGATGTCAGTGAGAGCGGAGATGATGCCCAGGCCCGAACCAATAATCATCGGGTTTTTCACGATGCTGACGAGCATTCGTGCCATGACGGTGAGAAATCCGGTGGGGCGTACCTTGCGTGGGGCTGTGGAGGACCGATCGGTACGCTGTTCGCGGTCAGTGAGTGTGTCCAGTACCAGCACGTAGATGGGGGTGTAGATGGCGAGCTGGAACAGGATCACCGGAGCAGACCAGGCGGGGTTGCCCAGCACGTAGGCCGAGATCGGGATGCCGAGGTTGGCGGAATTGACCATGGAGGATGACATGCCCCCTATGAAGCGTTCTGACCAGGTGCCGGCGGGAATCACGAAGCGGGAGATCACCAGGTAGACCACCAGGACGGTGAATGCCGAAATGGCGGCGACCCACAGTTGGGGGCCGAGAATCACCGAGATATCGGATTCCGACAGGGTTTTGAATAGCAACGCGGGGTTGGCGACGAAGAAAGCGGTGCGAGACAGCACCTGCTGGGCTTGGGGGCCGAGCACCCTGGTTTTCCCTACCAGGTAGCCGACGAGGATAATCACCCAAATGACGGTGAACCCAGAGATCACCTCGGCCACGAAAAAATCGCCCTCCCGCTCGTGTATCGTGTCGTTGTCAACTGTTCCAGCGCGTGGTGCGCTGACCTTAGTTTAGACCAGCGTTTGCTACATCTACGGAGCGGGAGGGCGTTCGGCCTGGGCCGAGGGAGGTGTTTAGAGCGCGAAGGGGCGCATATTCAGGGTCTTGCCGGCGACCTCAGGGGCTTGGCCGGCAATGATCTGAGACACGACCTCACCGGTCACCGGGCCGAGGGACAACCCGTGCATATTGTGGCCGGTAGCCACAATGACGCGCGGGGCATCCGGCAGAGCTGAGATGATTGGCAGACCGGTCGGTGTCATCGGACGAGGCCCGGACCACTCTTCGGTGCGGGGCAGGTTGCCCACCCCTTGCATGAAGGCGGCGGCCTCTCGGTGCAGGTGCTTCATCCGCGAGTTCTTGAGCTCAACGGTGTTGCGGGAGAAATCCATCAAGCCCACCACGCGCAGGTGGCCAGACATGGGAACACCGATGGTTTTGTAGTCCAGGGAAGACACGAGGTTCTTCGGCAGGATCTCGGGGTCGACCCGGAAGGAGTAGCCCACACCGGAGGTCACATGAGCGGACTTCATGACGTCCAATCCGGGGATCTCGGTGAGCGAAGACCAGGCGCCGATGGCCACCACAGCACGGTCGAACTCCACGGTTTCTTCCCGCTGAGACGAAGACCCTGCCGAATCACCTCCGAAGGATACGGTGGCAGTACCGTCCGAGATAGTGGTCAAGGTGGCGTGTTCGTGGATGGTGACCGACGACTTGCGCAACCAGCCGATCAACGAGTCGACAAAGATGTCCGGGTCCAAGAACCGTTCTGTTTCGGCCACGAATCCGGCACGCACCGAGGTTTTCAGGAAGGGCTCGTAGTCGTGAAGTTCGTCATCGAGCATGATCGGGCCCGGCTCGGGCGTGCCCAAATGGCGAGCCCGTGCCGCCTGGGCATCCCGGGCATCACGCAGTGCGTCGACGGAGTTGTGGGTGTTGAGGAAGCCGGTGCCACCACCGCCTAAGTCGATACCGTCTGTGGCCATAGAATCGAACGCGGCGATCATGCCGTTGACCAGCTGGTCCAAGTCCCGGGTGTTCCGTCGGACTGCTGCCGGAGTGCAGTTGGACATGAAGCCCAGACCGAAAGCAGACAACCACGGCAGAGCGGTGGGGTCAATCGACAAATAGTGCCTATTGGATGCCACGCCCCGGAAGATCTCCTTTAACTGCTTCGGCTCGGGCATGGGCAACACCTGCAGGGGCGTGACTTCACCGGCGTTACCACGGGCTGCGCCGGAGCCCAACGTCTCGTGATCAAAAAGTGTGACCTTATGTCCCGCGCGGGTGAGCTCAAAGGCGGTGCACAGGCCGATAAGACCGGCCCCAAAAACGGCGACATCCACGGAACGGGGTGTTGATGTAGCTGATTCAGCCATGAAAGACTTCAACCTCTCGTGCTCAGTGAGTGAAACCACCTCGTTGTTGTTTCACTCGTACCAGGTACCAGTTCTTCCACCATAGAACACCCACACCACCACCAGGGATGATCCGGGTGAGATGACCTGACACGGCACATCGGACCGGAGAGCCATTAGTGACTCCGGTCCGATGTGAGCAGTGCCAGGGTGCAATGGTGGTGAGGTTTTTACCAGCCACGTTCGGCTAAACGGTGCGGAGCCGGTAGGTCGGCGACGTTAATGCCGACCATGGCTTCACCCAGTCCGCGAGAGACCTCAGCAATCACAGAAGGGTCGTTGTAGTTCTGAACGGCCTTGACGATCGCTTGGGCGCGAGCCTCAGGGGTGCCGGACTTGAAGATCCCGGATCCGACGAAGACGCCGTCAGCGCCGAGCTGCATCATGAAGGCAGCATCGGCAGGAGTGGAGACCCCGCCGGCGACCAACAGCGGAACCGGCAATTTGCCGGTGGCGGCGACTTCTTGGACCAGGCTCAACGGAGCCTGCAGGTCCTTGGCTGCCGCGTAGAGTTCTACCTCAGGCAGGGCGGCCACCTGGGCAATTTCTCCGCTGATCTTGCGGATGTGTTTGGTGGCTTCGGAAACATCACCGGTGCCGGCTTCCCCCTTCGAACGGATCATCGCTGCTCCCTCAGCGATTCGACGAAGGGCTTCACCCAGGTTGGTGGCACCGCAGACGAACGGGGTCTTGAACTGGTGTTTATCAATGTGGTGGGAGTAGTCAGCGGGGCTGAGGACCTCGGACTCGTCAATGAAGTCGATTCCTAAATACTCCAGAACCTGAGCCTCAACCTGGTGACCGATACGCGCCTTGGCCATCACTGGGATGTCGACGGCTTCGATGATGCCGGTAATCAAGTCGGGATCCGACATGCGGGCTACGCCACCTTCGGCGCGAATATCGGCCGGGACGCGTTCCAAGGCCATGACGGAGCTGGCTCCTGCGTTGGCGGCGATGGTGGCCTGTTCGGGGGTGACGACGTCCATGATGACGCCACCGATGAACTGGTCAGCCAGGCCTCGGCGGACAGTGGCGGACGAAAAGGTCTGAGCATGGTGCTGTGTGGTGTTAATGTCAGTCATGATTCCTTACTGTAGGACCGTTACCGGACCAATCGTAGGTCCAGTTTTGTGTCAATTTTTCAGACCAGTTTGCGGGAAGGCGCTTAGACTGGGTGGTGATGACAGCCTTCCCGAGCCTGCAGATCGCATCCGATACCGCTGAATCCATCCCAGTTCAGCTCACCCGGCAACTGCGTGATCTCATCCTGTCCGGGGTGCTTCGCGCCTCCGATAAATTGCCCTCGACCCGACAGTTGGCTGGGGATCTGAACATCTCTCGTGGAAGCGTCGTGAGCGCCTATGAACAACTCGTTGCGGAAGGCTACTGCGCGAGCAGGCAAGGGGCCGGTACGGTGGTGCATCCGGATTTGCCACCGATGCCGGCCCGGCAGGTTGGTGCCGGGACCCAGCCTTCACAGCCGACGCTCCATCACATCTTGCCGCTGACTCCCGGCGTGACCCTCAGCGAGCTGTCGCACCGGCGCAGTTGGATACAAGCCTGGCGACAAGCGGCGCACGCTGCACCGGTCGGCGTGCACGGAGATCCGGGATTGCGCCATGCGCTCGCGGAATATCTGCGGTTGTCTCGAGCCACCGTTGTCGATCCTGACCGTTTGTTCGTCAGTGGTGGGGCTCGAGAAGGTCTCCTTTTGGTTTTGGCTGCCCTGGAAGACCGGCCCCGTCTCGGCGTGGAATCCCCGGGCTATGCTTCCCTACATCACCTGGCGGCGCGTTTCGGAGCTGAACTGACCGGGCTGGAGGTAGACCAGCAGGGGCTGGTCACCTCCCGGCTGCCCGACAACCTCGACGCGGTGATCGTCACGCCAAGTCACCAATATCCCTCCGGGGCATCTCTTCCGCTACAACGTCGTCTCGAACTGGTGGAATGGGCTCGTGCCACCGGGTCCTGGGTCATCGAGGACGACTACGACGCTGCGTTGCGCTACACCGGGGAACCGCTACCGCTGTTGAGTTCCTTGGACTCTGAACGGGTGGTGACCTTGGGATCGTTTTCCTCGACAGCTCCACAAGCGCTAGGTGGAGGCTTCGTGGTGGCTGGAAGTGGGCTGGCCGAAGAACTTCGGCGTGCCCGCCAAGATATTGGTCCTGCTCTAGGGTCCGGTATTCAAACCATCTGGCGGATTTTGCTCGATAGCGGAGAGTACTCTCGCGATCTGGCGCACCAGCGAAACCGAGCCATGAGACGCCGTGAGATCCTCGGGGCAGAACTACCTGTTACTGCCACCATGGACGAGCGACATGGTGGCAGTAACGCCATGGTTTACCTGGACGATGGTCTGCCCCTTACCTCTCTGGAGCTGACCGAACAATTCCGTCGCGCGCACCTAGGGGCGGTGGTGGACCCAGAGTACTGGAGCATTTCCGACCACAGAGGCAAGCCTTTACACGCCGATGTGTCCTCCAATATGGTGTTGGTCGGTCTCGGGGGAGGTCGTGATGAGAACTTTCACCAAGCCTGCCACGCCTTTGGGCAGATCCTGCGGGGATGAGGGCGACATGACGCTCTAATCACAGAGAAGGCGTCAGGCTACGGAGCAAGGGCTCCGTAGCCTGACGCTGATGAGATCACCGCGGTGACCTCACACGGGGGTGGCTTTTAGGAGACGTTACGACGACGCAATACCACCGTCAAAATGATTCCCAGAGCAATCGCAACAACACCTGCTCCAATGAGCCAGAACACGTTGGCACCGGTTCGGGCTAGATTGTCGCTAGTTGCTACCTCTTCAGTTGCGTCGGCCTCAGGTGATTCTGTCGCTAGGGACTCGGCGCTGGTTGGTTCAGCGGTCGGCTCAGTGGTGCTGTCGGTGGGTTGTTCGGACGGAGTGTCACTGTCACTGGGCTCTAGGGTTGGTTGTCCAGTACTGTTGGTGGGTTCTTCAGCGGGTTCCTTGGTGCCTTCAGATGGCTCCTCCGAGGGCTCCTCGCTCGGAGCAGGCGCCGAGGTTGCGGCGCGTGCCGTCAACCACTGGCGCTCTTCAAGGGGTTTGGTGACCAGACGCGTTTCGCCAACGCAACCGTTCCATCCGTCGGTCAGCTCCTCGCCCCATAGGCCAGCTCCCAGAATCCAGGGTTTGCCGTCATCGTGCTGAATACCGGTGGCGTTGATGACGTTACGCAGAATCGGTGCACCATCGACATACATCGTCACGGTTTGCTCAACCGGGTCATTGACCACAGCCACGTGGACCCACTCAGCTTTGGGTACTTCGTGGGACCAATTCGATGAGCTGTCGAGCTGGTTGGACATGGAAGACCACTGCAACTCCTGCAGATCGGAGAATGCCAGGTTGACGGGCATGTCCATGCCACCGCCTTGGGTGATGTTGTTACGCTCGCCCATGCGGCCGAACGCCGTCATGGAAGGGTTTCGGTCGGCAGACCAGGTTTCGTCGACGCGAATGAAGGTTTCGGCGGTATAACCGTTGTCGAAGGTTTCGCTGTTGATCGTAGCGTCATCGTCGGTGGTGAAGTAATTCAGTCGTGAGACGTCACGTCCACCAAAGTGCTTATCGGCGTTAGCAAAACACACCGCGGCACCGTCAGAGGACAGCGGGTGCGTGCTTTTGCTAAGGGTGACATCTAATTCTGTTGCCCCATTAATGCCTCTTTGACGGGTGAAGTGCTGGTCAGCGGTGATATCGGGAATAACGCCCCCAATACCAATGACGCTGCCATCTTCCTGATCGATGTCACCGGGTCGCCAGTGCGCCACCGTACCGTCAACCTCGGGATAGTCGTTCCGGTTGTCTGGCAGATCTGCTTCTCCCGGCTCATAGGGGACGTAGCCTTGAGAAACCAACGACACCGCGCGGTCAGCCAGAGGTTGCTCGTCGGGGGTGCCAGCGGTGAAATCAGGATTGAATCCTGCAAACCTCTCTGAAAAATCGAAGTCGAGGGTCCAGCTATCCGGTTCATCAGGAAGCAAGAGGTCGTCGAACGATGTCAGCGTCTCGTACGGCTTCACACTGACCCAGGGCGAAAACGCCTCGAGCTGGAGACGGTTATTGGTCAGGTCGAATTCCAGCACGCCCATCAAACCGTTGCCACCCTGGTAGGCCATCTGGTAGTCCATTAAGATGTCCACGACATCGTGGCCGGCATTGTTCTGCTGAACCCGGTAACCGGCACCGTGATTATGACCGGAGAGGGTCATAAAGATCTGATCGTGGTCAGCAATGAGAGTGTTCCAGAGGTGCTGACCGTACTCCGTATCGGTGACCTGGGTGCGTTCTTCGTCGAGTCCCAAGTACTCGTGGGTGGTCAGGATTGTTGGCAAATCTGGGTGTTGGTCGAGGACTTCAGATGCCCACTCCAACGTGGCATCATCAGCGTGATACATCAGGGCGAGGACCAAAAACTTTTGGCCTTCAGCTTCGAAAATGTGGTATTCGCTGTGTTCGTCCGGGGAGCGTCCGGCGAAAGTTTCCTGTTCAGCTGCGCGAGAGGTGGGGAAATGATCGAGATAGGGGGTTGACCCGTCAGAAGTCAGATCATGGTTGCCCGGAAGAACAGAATATGGAACGTTGGCATCTTCCAGGTTTTTCATCGCCGCGTCTGCGACGTCCCATTCTGCAGGAACATGGGCCTGGTCTACCACGTCGCCCAAATGGGTGACCAGTGGCATGTTGAGTTCATTGGCGTGCTCGGCCAACCATGCGGTCTGGACATCGTAGGGTTCGGACCCAAAACGGGCGTTGAATAGGTCTCCCGTTTCCTCAGTGGCGTAGCGTGAGTAAAACTGGGTGTCGGGAAGGATCCCGAGACTAAAGCGGGAAGCCAGGTCTTCGGACGCTGGTTCCTCAGAGGTGGTGGCGGTGGCGTGCGGAATGGCGATCAGGGACGCAGCGACAATGCTGATGCTTGCGCCGGCTACTGTCAGCCAGCGAGGCAACGCGTGATTCAACGGCACAGTACTCCTTAGGTGTGAGTAATTTTTGGGTACGTGTGCACTGTGGTCCGGGTACGTAAATACGAGGTAACGCCGGCCCTCCGAACACCGGAACTCTGATAAAACTCCTTGTCAGGCCGATGTGGTTTTGGTCATTGTGGACCTTGCATTGTGCGGTGCGGCCGTTAGCACGAGGTGCGAACAGCGGTGCTTCAAGCCCGGTCATTGGTTGAACGCGACACCGTCAGCGACTCTTCATCCCAGTGTCGAGTTCACGGATGGTATGCGCCACGAGGATCGGTCTGGACGTGATGAGTGTTTGTACATCCCGAAATTCCGGTAGTCCACTGGCGAGCAAAAGCCCCGGGCCAGGATGCGTCGGTGCCTCGATCAGTTCGTGATTTGCTCGTCAAACATCGCGTAGCATCGCGAAGAACTGATCAGCGACACCCCGCATTTATCGGGGTTCGGGTGTATCGAGCGACCCGGGGGATTGGTTGTCATTTCTAACTGCCCCGGAAAAGTTCCGGAACAAAAGTCCCGGCCACCTCGCCACCGGCAGGGACAACATGGTCGGCATAACCTTATTGTGAAGGGCGCAGGGCTCTCCGGGCCATCAATCGCTGTGGGTACCTATCGCGTCCGAGCAGATCTACCGCATTTTTTCTGCGTGCCCGGTGGCGACGGGAACGTTGAACGAGCGGGCGACGGGAATCGAACCCGCGTATCTTGCTTGGGAAGCAAGCGCTCTACCATTGAGCTACGCCCGCAGATCTCACATCAGAGACATATAGAGGGTACCAGATGTTGCCTTTCGATGTGCCATCACCCCGGTGTGGCAAAACCTGACATTGACCCGTGATATTGACATTGACACGTGCCATTAAGTCTGAAGTTGCTAACTGAGATAGGTTAGATTCGTGCTTCTCTCTGATCGCGATATTAAGGCCTCCTTGGATTCTGGCCGTATTCAACTCGATCCGCTGGACCGTGACATGGTCCAGCCGGCCAGTATTGATGTGCGCTTGGACCGATTCTTTCGTCTCTTTGATAATCACCGCAATGTGCACATCGATCCCTCGGTAGAGCAACCAGATCTGACCCGTTTGGTCAGCGTAGACCCGGATGAGCCGTTCATTTTGCACCCGGGGGAGTTTGTGCTGGGTGCGACCTACGAGCAAGTCACGCTCGCCCACGACGTGGCAGCGCGACTCGAAGGGAAGTCGTCACTGGGACGGCTCGGGCTGCTCACGCACTCCACCGCCGGATTTATCGACCCGGGCTTTTCCGGTCATATCACCTTGGAACTGTCCAATATGGCCACCCTTCCGATTAAGCTTTGGCCGGGGTCAAAGATTGGCCAACTGTGCTTCTTCAACCTCTCCTCGCCGGCCGAGGAGCCCTACGGTTCCGGCGGAAATCTCAACCGTTACCAAGGTCAGCGTGGGCCGACCGCGTCGCGGAGCCATCTGAATTTCTACCGCACCACGATCGAACGCTGACAGGATTCCAGACCATGAGCTCCGCCAGCCTCCAACACGTTCCTGACGGGTCCCGCCAAACGTCGCGGCGTCTGCGTGTGGTGGCGTGGTCGCTGTGGGATTGGGGGTCGGCGGCCTTCAATGCCGTGATGGTGACCTTCGTCTTCGGCACGTATCTGAGCTCTGAGGTTTTCGGTCCCGATGGCAGAGGCACCTCGTGGTTGGCAGCCGGCAACGCGGTCGCCGGCGCACTAATTGCGGTGACCGCACCGGTGATTGGCCAGCGGGGCGACCGCGGCGGGAAACGAACGCTCTGGTTAGGCATGAACACAGCGCTCGTGGTGGCGTGTATGGCGAGCTGTTTCTTCGTCCAACCGCAGGAAACCTACCTGGTGCTGGGAGTCATTCTGCTCTCAGCCGGCAACGTGTTCTTCGAATACGCCGAAGTCCACTACAACGCGATGCTGGTCGATATTTCCACGCCGTCCACGATCGGACGCATCTCGGGTATTGGCTGGGCTTGCGGATACCTCGGTGGAATAGTGCTTTTGGGTCTGCTCTACCTGGGCTTCATTTCCGAGGGGCCACACTGGTTCGGGGTCCCTGATGAGCAGATGCTCAACATTCGTATCGTGGCAGTCATCGCGGCCGGGTGGTTTCTCCTGTTTTCCTTGCCTGTGCTCTTCGCTCAACGGCGTGGCGTCGGGGCTGACCTCACCAACTCGGCTGAGTCGGCTCAGAAGAACGCACACGAACCCTCTCCTAGCGTGGTGGAATCCTACCGCCAACTCTGGGGCACTCTGGTGCGTATGTGGCGTGAAGACCGCAACACCTTAGCTTTCCTGATCTCCTCGGCGGTCTTTCGCGACGGCACCGGTGCAATCTTCGCCTACGGCGCAGTCTTGGGCACCACGGTCTATGGCATCAGCGCCAGCGACGTGTTGCTGTTCGGTATTGGCGCCAATGTTGTCGCAGCCATCGGCGCTTTTTCCGGAGGGTTCCTGGATGACAAGCTCGGGCCTAAGTGGGTCATCTGGATCTCACTGGCCGGTCTCTTGGTCTTGGCCGGAACGATTTTCTTCCTCGACGGTGCGGGAGCGTTCTGGGGCGGTGGACTATTGCTGTGTTTCTTCGTGGGCCCGGTGCAGTCGGCATCCCGCGGTTTTCTGGGAAGACTGGTGACTCCTGACACGGCCGGTGAAATCTACGGGTTATACGCCACCACCGGGCGGTCGGTTTCCTTCCTCTCACCCGCACTCATCACTTTGTTCGTCGGGATCGTGGGAGACTCCCGCGCCATGATTCCTGCCATCATGCTGGTTCTGCTAGCCGGAGCCTTGTTGCTGATTTCGGTCCGGGATCCGAAGGTGACTTCACGGACCCTGTGAAATTTTTCATAACCGTGAATTGGCAACCAGCGGTACTGGAACCTGAATGAAAGATGTATTTTTCAAGGCGATATGGCCGAGTTAATGGCGGTGCTACCCCAAAATGCCGGGGAACCCCGGGGTCTGTTCTGATGCTGTGGGCTGACTCGTTACGACCGGAATAACGTCTCTGTGGGCAGATTTAAAGCCCTCTGGCATCGTCGGTGACGACGTCCTGTGACAATCCACCACACCGAAAAGCGCTAAAGTAAGAAGGGTGCCTGCCCCATAATTGCTCTGGAGGACGACCGTGCTTATTGTGCTGATTGCACTGTTCGCCGTCGCATTGGTCGCGCCCTGGATTTTCCGAGTTACCGATCGGGCTGGTTTCTTTGTCTTGGCTGCGGTCCCAGCCGCAGGTTTCATCTGGGTTCTCACCCAGATGCCACATATTCTCCACTCCGAGCAACTCTTAGCCTCCGGAGCAGCCGCCGATGCCGCCAATGACCCGCTGGTGCGCACCTACCCGTGGTTAACCGAGATCGGCGTTGAACTCTCCTTCCGGATGGATACCCTGGCGGCACTGATGTCGCTGATCGTGCTCGGTGTGGGCGCTCTGGTGCTGGTCTACTGCTCTCGGTATTTCAGCGCCGGCGACCCGCGCAACGGTACCTTCGGTGCTCAACTTTTGGCTTTCGCCGGCGCCATGTTCGGGCTGGTCACCACCGATGATCTATTGGTGCTCTACATCTTCTGGGAAATCACCTCGGTGCTGTCCTTCCTGCTGATCGGTTACGCCGGGCAACGAATCTTCGCCCGTCGCTCCGCGATTACCGCGCTGATAGTGACCACTTTCGGTGGTCTGGCCATGCTGGTCGGACTGATGATGCTCGGTGAATCAGCCGGCACCTACCGGATTTCCGAGGTTGTCAACCGTTCCGAAGAACTTTTGACTGGCCCCTACTCGGGAGCCTTTATGGGCTGGGCCATCAGCCTGGTGCTACTGGGTGCGTTGACTAAATCCGCCCAGGTGCCTTTCCACTTCTGGCTGCCCGCGGCTATGGCAGCCCCCACCCCGGTTTCGGCTTACCTGCACTCGGCTGCCATGGTCAAAGCCGGTGTTTATCTGGTGGCACGACTAGCCCCCGGATACGCCGACATGCCAGTCTGGCAAGTGATGGTGCTCGGGGTCGGAATGTGGACCATGCTTGTCGGCGGCTGGCGAGCCCTACGTCAAACCGATATTAAACTCGTCCTGGCCTTCGGCACCGTCTCCCAGCTGGGATTCTTGATGATCGCCAACGGGTTGGGTGACCGCGACGCCGCCATGGCAGGACTGGCCATGCTGATGGCCCACACGCTGTTCAAAGCACCCCTGTTCATGCTGGTGGGCCTCATCGATAAGATGGCCGGAACGCGCGATGTGAACCGCCTGTCCGGGTTGGGCCGAAACCACCCGTGGCTTTTTGCCTTCGCCCTGCTGGCCTCGTTGTCGATGGCCGGTATCCCACCGTTCTTTGGTTTCGTGGCCAAAGAATCCGTGCTGGAATCAGCCCTGCACTGGGGCGAGGTCCACTCACAAGTCGCCACTGACGCGTATGCGGCCCCGAGCTTCTGGGGTATCGTCTGGGCGTGGCTGCCACTCGCCGTGGCGGTACTGGGTTCGGTCTTCACCGTAGCCTACACTGCACGGTTCCTCTGGGGTGGTTTCGCCACCAAAACCACCGTGGACGACCAGGGCGTTACCCAGCAGATGGACGACACCCCGGTCGAAAAGTCGGCCTCGATCCTGGGTACCACCCCAGCAGCGGTGCTGAGCGTGATCAGCCTGGTCGCCGCCTTCGTTCCCGGATTGATGGGTGCCCTGCCCGAGGCCTATGGCCAAACCGCCGAACCGTTAGCCGGTTTTGAGAACGATCCGGCCTACCTGGCGCTGTGGCACGGATTCACCCCGGTGCTGGCAATTTCTATCGCGATCATTCTCGTCGGTCTGGTGCTCTATGCCTTCAAAGACCGGGTCTGGCATGCACAAGATGCCGTACCGTCCTGGGTGGATTCGGCCAAAGTCTATCGTTGGACCCTGCAGCGTCTAGATGCCTTTGCCGTCTGGGTCACCGGTCGCACCCAGCGCGGTGACCTGGCTTTCTACCTGTTCATCATTCTTACCGTGGCCACCGTGGGACCGTTGCTGGCCATGCTGTTCCCGACCAATAACGATCCCACCACTGTCAGCCTGCCCAACGTGGCCTTCTTCGGCGACTGGCGACTGGAGCAATCACCGGGTCTGGTGCTGGCCTCGATTTGTATGATCATTGCCGTGGCTGGTGCCGTCTGGGCCCGTCGTCGTTTCATGGCCGTCATGCTGGTCTCAGCCACCGGCTACGTGCTGGCCGCCATCTTCGCGCTCCGCGGATCTCCGGATCTGGCCCTGACTCAGTTGCTGGTGGAATCCATCGTGCTGGTGGCCATGGTGTTGGGCCTGCGGGTGCTGCCACCGCGGGTTCCCACCGGGCTACATGGACGCAATAACCGCTGGGCGCGCGCGCTCTTGTCGATCGGATTCGGTCTGGTGATGATGTGGTTGGCTGCTACCGTGCTGGCCTCCCGTGTGCAGGACCCCATTTCACTGAAAATGCCGGAACTGGCCGCCGAAGAAGGCGGTGGCTACAACATCGTCAACGTCACCCTGGTCGATATGCGCGCCTGGGATACCTTCGGCGAAATCACGGTGCTCACCGCGGCCGCCACCGGTGTGGCCTCGCTGGTCTTCATCGCCACCCGGGAGCGTTTCCGCCACCACTCATTGGCCGATGTGGAACCCGGCTCGGTGGGACGTTATAACCATAAAGCCGCGTCGCTGAGCACCGGCGAAATCTCGGTGGTGCGTGGGTTCTCGACGGTTTCGCGTGACCCGTGGCTGATCGCCGGTCGGACCCTGGCGCCGGAACGTCGCTCCATCATCTTCGAAGTCGTCACCCGCCTGATCTTCCACATCATCATCCTGATTTCGATCTACCTGCTACTGGCCGGACACAACGTCCCCGGCGGTGGCTTCGCCGGTGGTCTGCTGGCCGGTCTGGCGCTGACCATTCGGTACCTGGCCGCTGGCCGCTATGAGCTGGCCCAAACCGTGCGCATCCCCGCCGGTGTGGTGCTGGGCTCCGGACTGGCGCTGGCCGCCATCTCCGGGATCATCCCGCTGTTCTTCGGCGGTGAGGTCTTCCAGCAGGTCGACTTTGAATTCACGCTACCGGTCTTCGGTTACGTCCACGCGGCCTCGGCATTGATCTTCGATATCGGGGTCTACCTCGTGGTGATCGGCCTGGTCATCGACGTATTGCGTTCCCTGGGTGCAGAGGTCGACCGTCGGTACGAAAAGGAATTGGCCGTCCGCGAAGAAGCTGAGGCCCGTCGCAAGCAGGTCAGTACTCAGTCCACAGCACAACCGCGAACCGGAGGTGGTCGCTGATGACGATCGATGCGATCTTGCTGATCATCATGGGAGCACTGTTCGCCGGTGCGGTCTATATGGTCATGGAACGGACCCTGACCCGCATTATGCTCGGACTGGTCATGTTCACCAACGGAGCCAACCTGTTGATCATCATCATGGCCGGCCCCGCCGGTTGGCCCCCGATCGTGCGCGACTCGGTCAGTGCCGATGAATACGCCGATCCGTTGCCACAAGCTCTCACGTTGACCTCGATCGTGATCTCATTTGCCACCACCTCCTTCTTGCTGGCGATGATCTACCGCTCCTGGGTGCTGGCCCGTCGCGATGAAGTCTCCGTTGACGTCGAAGACGTCAAGGTGGCCGAGCAACCCACCTACGACGCCGAAGATGATGCCGAGCTACGCGAGGAAGAATCCGAGTTTATTGACGACGACCAGGACCCGAACATGGCCTACGACGCGCCCTCGGCCGAGTCCGGCTCCACCACAGCAGGAGATGATCGCTCATGCAGCTCGATGTGATCTCCATGGCCCCGCTGGCCGTCGTGCTGCCCATCCTGGGCGCCGCGCTCGCCTTCACGTTGGTCCGACGTCCGCGTGGCCAAATCCTGGTGACCGTGCTGACCATTGTGGTTACCCTGCTCTTGGAGGTCGCGCTACTGATTGCCACCTGGAACGAGGGCGCCAACGCCGTCTTCCTCGGCGGCTGGGAAGCCCCCTGGGGCATCGTGATGGTGGTCGATCGGTTCTCGGCGCTGATGCTGGTGGTTGCCACCACTGTGGTGCTCGCGGTGTTGCTCTACGCCTCCGCACAGGGTATCGGCGATGACGACACGCCCCGGCCGGTCTCGATCTTCCACCCCACCTACCTGATCCTGACCGCCGGGGTGTCCAACGCGTTCTTAGCCGGAGACCTCTTCAACCTCTATGTGGGCTTCGAAATCCTGCTGACGGCTTCCTACGTGTTGCTGACCATGGGCGGGACCGGCCCACGGATCCGCGCCGGTGTCACCTACGTCGTGGTCTCAGTGATCTCCTCGGTGATCTTTTTGATCGCGATCGCGATGATCTATGGCGCGACCGGAACCGTGAACCTGGCCGATTTGGCGGTCAAACTCGCCGAACTCGACCCCGACCTGCAACAGGTGCTACACATCATGTTGTTGGTTGGGTTCGGGATTAAAGCCGCCGTGTTCCCGCTGTCGTTCTGGTTGCCTGACTCCTATCCCACCGCCCCAGCCCCGGTCACCGCGGTGTTCGCCGGCTTACTGACCAAGGTCGGTGTCTACGCCATCGTGCGCACCGAAACCCTGCTGTTCCCAGGCAACCGGCTCAACGATCTGTTGCTGGTGGTCGCCGGGTTGACCATGGTGATCGGTATCCTCGGTGCCCTGGTGCAGTCGGATATCAAACGTGTGCTGTCGTTTACTTTGGTCTCCCATATCGGCTACATGATCTTTGGGCTGGCCCTAGCCAATGTGGTGGGGCTGGGCGCCACCGTGTTCTACGTGGTCCACCACATCACCATCCAGACCTCGCTGTTCTTGGTCACCGGGCTCATTGAATACCGGGCCGGTACCGCCAATATCGACCGCCTGGGCTCGATGCTGAAGATTTCACCGTTGATCGGGGTGCTCTACATCATTCCGGCCCTGAACCTCGGGGGTATCCCGCCGTTTTCCGGATTTATCGGCAAGGTCGGTCTGCTACAGGCCGGTGTGGGGGAGGGCTCCCCGTTGGCCTTCGCCCTCGTCATTGCCTCGGTAGTCACCTCCCTGTTGACCCTACTGGTGATGGTCCGGATCTGGGCCCGCGTGTTCTGGCGCCGAGCTGAGGACGTCGAAGATGCCACCTTGCGCGTGTCCGAAGAAGCCGAAGCCGCCGAGAATAACCAGCCACCCATCCGCAAAAACCTAGCCGGCCTGGTGGCCCCCACCATCGGACTGGTCGCCGTGGGTGTAGGCCTTACCGTGGTCGCCGGCCCACTGTATAGCTTCGCGGACCAGGCCGCCGAAGATATGCTCGCTCGCACCCCGTATATTGAATCCGTGCTCGGCGATGAGGCAGCCGCCCAAGCCGCCGAAGACCTCCAGGAACTCAACGGATATGGCATCGAATTAGCTTCCGAGTCCTCGAATGGTGCCGGTGAAGACGACAATGACCCCGAAGAAGCCACCGATGTTGCCACCGGCGCATCGGATGCTACATCAGAGACTCTGGGCAGGAAGGAGGCTCGCGATGACTGATCAGGCACCCCCCGCGTCGACACCCAAGAACGACTCGGACGCGCGCGTCATTGAAAATAAGCCACCCTGGTGGACCCAATGGCCCATGTTCTTGCTCCTGGTGTTGATCTGGTGTGCGCTGTGGCAAGACTTCCGCATCGGACAAATCATCATGGGCGCGATCACCGCGGTGCTGGTGATGTTCATTTTCCGCCTGCCACCGATTCCCTTCGGCGACCGGTTCAACTTCTACTACGCGGTGAAATTCCTGTTCATCTTCCTGTGGAAGATCACCTGGGCCTCGATCGATGTGGGGATTAAAGCCATCGTCCGAGGCCCGCGGATCACCAATTCGGTGCTCGCCGTCCAGCTACGGAGCCACGACGACCTCGTGGTTACCCTGGTGGCTCACGCCTACGCGCTGATCCCCGGGTCCTTGGTCATTGACGTGGACCGGACCACCTCTACCCTCTACTTACACGTGCTGGATGTGCCCAATGATCAAGCCGCTGAAGACTATAAACGCGACTCACGCAATATCGAGAGCCACATCATCCGAGCCATCGGGTCTAAGAAGGACTACGCCTTGATTCGTGGGGAACACGAGGCCAGTGAGCGTGCTCCAGACCAAACGCAACACCGGGGAGGTGAGCGTTGATGCATGTCCTTCAGTTGGCAGGCTGGATTTGCCTGGTTTTCTTGGCGATCGGTGCGCTGGCCTCGGTCTACCGCATCGCGCGCGGGCCGGCGACCTTGGACCGTGCCATTGCCACCGACGTGCTACTGATTACGGTCTCTTCAGCGCTGGTGGTCATCATGGCCCTGACCGGGCTGACTGACTACATCATGTTTGTGGTTGTTGCTAGTGTGATTGGCTTCGTCGGATCGGTGACCCTGTCCCGCTTCACCGTGGACGGTACCACCGCCAACCCGGGGGCCTCCGAAGAACGGCTGGAGTCCCAAGACCACAAAGACACCTATGTCGGTCACGCACAGGGGCCGGGCCGACGCGCTTCCAAGATCGGGCCCCAGCAGTCGAAGCCACAGCAGGGAAAGGGGGAGTGATCGACTATGATCGAATTTGAGTCAGGGTGGGAGATCGCCGGCGCGATTCTCATTGTGGTGGGCTGTTCCCAGTCAGCCACGGCAGGAATCGGTCTGTTGCGCTTCCCGGATGTGCTCTCGCGTATTCACGCAGCAACCAAGCCACAGGTATTCGGTCTGTTAACGGCATTGGCCGGCCTGGGATGCATTTGGCAGTCGTGGTGGTGGGTTCCCGTCTTGGTCGTCGCCTGGGTACTACAGCTGGTGACCGCACCGGTCTCGGCGCACCTGGTGGGTCGAGCCACCTACCGTTCCCGGCATCTGGACCCGGAGTTGCTCTATGTGGATGAACTGGCTGAAGTGATTACTCGCCAGGATGAAAAAGATCAGCGCGCTGATCACGATCAACCTGACGAGTCAGCCCAGAAGCCAGCCCAGAACTCCTAGACTTCGGCGTCGCCGACTCGACGCGCGGTCCGCTTGGTTTTCTCCTGCTTCTTGGCGCGGGCTTCCATGGCCTTGCGGACACCGCGCTGAGAACCGGACGTAATCAGCGACGAGATCGCTGCCGAGATCGCCGCGAACGTCACGATTTTCGCGATCGAGGTTTGTTGCTCATCGTCTTCCGACGGAGCTTTCTCACCGGTCATAGCCTTCCAGCCCAGATCGACGATCTTGGTGCCGAGATAACCGCCGGCCAGCGAGACACCGGTGGTCAGAACCTTTTGCATTAGCTTATTGCTATCCATCACTCCTGCTTTCTTCTGTGTTGATGACCGGGTCCAGCGCATCCGGACCGAGCTCTCCTGCGGGAGAGGGTTGCCGACTACCAGCTTAGCGAGTCCACGGCCTTTTGAGACAACTACTGGCTTGCTTGCGGAACGCCGATCGTCCCGACGCGACGCAACAGCCGGAATAAGTTCTCACTTTCTCGTGTGAGATCATCGGTGGTCTGACGTATGGCCGCCTGCAGGCTCTGGGGACCGGAACCAATGGGGAACACCGCCGTCAGACCCTCGGCATAGAGGTCCTCGAGCTCATCGCCCAGTGCCCCAGCTAGGGCAATCACGGGGATAGCCCGGCCGGTACGTGCAGCCACGGTACGCGTCGCGCGAGCCACCCCGACCGGGACCTTACCGGACAACGACTGGCCATCAAGACGTCCCTCACCGGTGAGCACCACATCGCAATCGGTCAGCTGGTCTTCAAAAGCCAGCAGATCGAGCAAGGTTGCAATGCCCGAGACCACGCTCGCCCCGGCCACACTTGCTAACCCTGCGGCGAGACCTCCGGCGGCCGCAGCACCGGGCAGCTGAGCCACGGACACGCCGGTGTCGCGGGCGATCACCGCCTCGGCGTGAACCATTCCGGCTTCCAGGTCGATCAGTTGGCGGTCGGTGGCGCCTTTCTGTGGGGCAAATATCGCAGTCGCCCCCTGCGGTCCGGTCAGCGGGTTGTCAATATCGCACAGCACCTGCAACCGGGCGGAACCGAGAGTGTCGGCCACCGCCGAGACATCAACACGATCGAGCTCGCGCAATCGTGACCCGGTGGGGATGAAATCCTCGCCCTCAGCGGTATAAAACCGGGCCCCTAACGCCCAGGCTGCACCAAGTCCCAAGTCATGCGTCGCCGAACCGCCGGCACCGATCAGTAACTCAGTTGCCCCAGACTCGATTGCGTGCCGGATGAGCTCGCCCACGCCCCGGGTTGTGGTAGCTCCCGGATCCAGATGTCCGGCAGCCAAGGGTAGCCCGGCCGTGGCGGCCATCTCGATCACCGCGGTGGTCTCCGTTAGCAGCGCATAGCTGGCCCTGACAGTATCGCCGGGGAAGACTCCGGTGACCGTTGCGGTGACCCGTCGGCCACCTCGAGCAGCCAACACAGTCTCTACGGTGCCCTCTCCGCCGTCGGCCAGCGGAAGCTGGCGCACGACAATCGAGGGATCAGCACGGTGGATACCGGTAGCAATGGCGTGGCAGACCTCCGCAGCGGTGGCGGCTCCCTTATACGAATCGGAGGCAATCAGCACAGTTTTCATCCTGAGGTCCACAGTACTGGATACCGCGTGTCTAGATACCCCCTGTGCCCTTAAACGCCGGTGGCCCGGTAATTCCCCACAGAGGAACCACCGGGCCACCGGAAGAAAACGTGCTGACCGGATCAGTGCTTAGGCCTGAGCCGTTGCGTCGTCCTTTTCCTTGCGACTGATCTCTTCGTCCAGGGACGAGCCCTCGACGTCAACGTTCGGCACGATCTTGTCCAGCCACTTCGGGAACCACCAGGCACCTGCACCGACCAGGTGCATCAGAGCCGGCATGAGCAACAGGCGGACCACGAAGGCGTCCAGCAATACACCGAAGGCCAACGCGAAACCGATCGGGCGGATCATCACATCATCGGCGAAGATGAAACCACCGAAGACCGAGATCATAATGATCGCCGCTGCAGTGACCACCGAGCGGCCGGACTTGAAGCCCTGCATGACCGCGGTGCGTGCGTCAGATCCGTGGACGTAGGCTTCACGCATACCGGTAGAGATGAACAACTGGTAGTCCATGGCCAAACCGAACAACACACCGATCAGAATGGTCGGCAGGAAGCTCAGCACCGGGCCGGGGGTCGAGACCTGGAAAATGGTATCTAGCCAACCCCACTGGTAGATGGCGACCACGCCACCCATACTGGCCAAGCAGGAAAGCACGAAACCACCGGTGGCGATCAACGGGACCACCAAAGAGCGGAAAACCACGATCATGATCAGCAAGCTCAGACCCACCACGACTGCCAGGTAGACGGGCAGAGCTTCGGCGAGTTCATCGGAGATGTCGATGAACCCGGAGGTCATACCAGCCACACCCAGGTCGGAGGCATTGGTTTCCGGAGTGGTGTCGCGCAGTTCGTAGACCAAGTCCTCCGTGGAAGGCTCGTTCGGGCCTTCTTCGGGGACGACCTGCAGGGCCAAGATGGAGTTGTCATCATTGGTTCCCGCCGGAACTACCTGGTCCACCCCATCCATCTCGGAGATTTGGGTGGCCAATTCCGCGGTAATAGTCATCGCATCATCATCCGAGGTGTCCTCTTCCAGATCCGCGGTAACCACCAACGGGCCGTTACGTCCGGGACCGAAGGCATCATCGATGGCCATGTAGGACTCATACGCGGCCGATCCTTCAGGTTCAGCCGAACCGTCGGGAAGGCCCAGTCGCATCTGGGAAGCCGGGATGGCCAAGATGCCCAGCACAGCGATCGAAGCCACAGCGGTGACGATCGCACGAGTCCACGACATGGGCTGGGTTTGGGGGTCATGGTGACCGGTAATCTGCGAGGAGGAGCCTTCATCAGATTCCTCGGCAGAGTGCTTGGCTTGGCTTGAGTGCTGTTCGTCTCGCTTCCGGCGTTCCTTCTTGCTCAAGGCACGCGGGCCGATGAAGGACAGCATTGCCGGGGTCAGCGTCAGAGCCACCAGCACAGCCAGTAGCACACAGACCCCACCGACAAGACCCATCAGGCCCAAGAACGGAATACCCGTAATGCCCAGGGCTAGCAGGGCGATGACCACGGTCGACCCAGCAAACAGCACTGCGGTACCAGCAGTTCCGTTGGCCAAACCAATCGAGGTACGCACATCCATGCCGGATTTGAGCTGTTGGCGGTGCCGGTTGATGATAAACAGCGCGTAGTCGATACCCACGGCCGAGCCGAGCATGATGCCCAGGACAGGGGTGATGGAGACCATCTCCACCACGGAGGAGAAGGCCAGGGAACCGACGGCACCCACACCGACGCCGACCAGTGCGTTCAGCAACGGCAGACCTGCGGTGACGAAAGTACCCAACATAATGAACAGCACAATGGCCGCCACCACCATACCGACGATCTCAGTCGGGCCAATAATTTGCGGGATCGTCTGGGACACCTGCTGAGTGGGAAGGATTTCCACCCCGTCAATCTCGGCTTCCTCGAGGGCGGCCATGACGCCCTCGCGGTCCTCCTCTTCAATATCGAGCGGAGGCTTATTGAACATGATGATCGCTTCAACGGTGGTACCGTCTTCTGAGACCAGTGAGAAACCTTCTGAGGCATCGAGAAGGTCTTGGGCATCCTGAAGTTGGTCGCGATTGGTCTCGATCTCTTGCTCCGCCTCGTCCAGCTCGTCCTCTTGAGTCGCTAACTCAGAACGGGCTTGTTCGAGCTGTTCGCGGCCCTGATCAATCTGCTCTTGCAGCGGGGCAGCCTGTTGCTCGGCGGCTTCTTGCGGAATGCCTTGAGCCACGGCCTGCTCGATGCCGGCGTCAACCTGTTCTTGGCCTTCGTCCAGCTCCTGTTCAGTCGCACTCAGTTGCTCGCGAGCGTCGTCAAGCTCCTGGCGACCGGTGGCCAGCTTCTCCTCGCCGTCGTCGAGCTGTTGTTGACCATCTTCGATTTCTTGAATCTGGTCCTGTCGTTGCTCTTCGGTGTCGAAAGGATTCACCGTTTCGTTCACCGCGTCGAGCTCATCGAGATCAGTGAGCAGGTCCCCGATCTCGTTCTTTTGCTCGTCGGTAAATTCCGAACCATCCTCGGTGCGGAACACGACCGGCCCGGTGCCCTTGGCGGCATCGGGGAATTCTTCCTCGAGTCGGTCGGTGACCTGCACGGTCGGAGTATCGGGAATGGTGATGGTCGATTGTAGCTGACCACCAAAAGTGAAAAAGCTAATCACGGCAATGGCGACAAGCGCCAGCCAGGATATTAAGACAGTCCACGGGCGAGCGGCGGCGCCCAGCCCAAGTTTGTTCAGAAGTTTAGCCACAGTACATAGTCCTCAAGTTCGAGATATTTAGGCTCGATCGCTACTATAGTTGACGGAGCGTCTCGAAACTAATGGTGAGACTCTTTTCGGCACCGTAAAGATCATCACCTCGGCTCATTCAAAGTCCTGCTTTCGCTTGGGGAGCGGGCAGAATAGGGCTGATGGCCATCCATCTGGTCCGGAAGCAAGTAGGAATATGACCGAAGAACAGAAATCGCGAGGCGGCAGACCACGGTCAGTGGCATCGCATGAAGCGATCTTGCAGGCGACATCCGAACTGCTGGCTGAAGGCGGACACCATCAAGTGACGATGGAAAGCATTGCCGCCCGCGCCGGGGTGTCCAAACAGACCATTTACCGCTGGTGGTCGTCCAAAAATGATGTGGTCCTGGAAGCGATCTCGCAGGGAAAGGTCACCTACTATCCGGCACCGGCTCCTCACACTGATCAGCTCAAAGCCGATCTGCTCGCGTGGATGTCCACAGAGTTGGACAAAATCTTCGACGATGCCGATACCCCGCAACTCGTCCAAAACCTGATCTCGATGGTCGCTGCTGCCGGAGAAGATGCTGAACAACTCTTCCGTCCGATCTCCGATCCACTGATGAATGTGCTGATCGGTCGGCTCCGACATGCTGAGCGAGAGCAACCCGGAACCTTGCGATCCAGCCCCGAGATCATCGCTGAAATGGTGGCCGGAGCACTGCTCTGGCGACTTCTGATCAAACGCCCGGTCCCCGAGCACTGGGCTGAATCCATCCTTGATGCGGTCCTGTAGGTTGAGTGCCTGTAGGTTGAGTGTTATTGACTGTTGACCGACCGCCGTTTCCGAGCTGGCGTCACGGTACTGAGCCCGCTCGATGAGTAGAATGTCACCCTATGTACTGGACCCTTTCCGAGATTGCTGATTGGCCGATCTGGCTTGCGATCCTCGTGGTGATTCTCGACCTGGGCATTCGTATTTTGCTGCTGGGAATTGTTCCGGGTAATCGGCGTCCCGCGGTGGCGATGGCCTGGCTGTTGGTGATTTTCTTCCTGCCCTGGATTGGGGTCTTGCTCTTCTTGTTGCTGGGCTCGTTCAAACTCGGCGGTCAGCGACGCTCGCGCCAGAAAGCCGTTAATGAGGAACTCCGGCGTGCTACCGCGCACTGGACGCTCCCTGACCAGATCCACGAGGTACCCCAGTACGTCGAGTCCTCGGCTGCGTTGACCCGTCAGCTGACGGGGTTCCCCATGCTGGATGGCAATAGCTTCCAGTACTACACCGACTACCGCAATTCCTTGCACGCCATGGCCCAAGATATCGACCGGGCCCACGACTATGTGAACATGATGTTCTACATCTGCGCGGTAGACCCCGTAGACCGACAGGGTTATAGCTCAGTGGTTTTTGATGCGTTGATCCGTGCTAAACAACGTGGCGTGACGGTGCGCGTCTTATTTGACCATATTGCCTCGCTACGCGTGCGCGGCTATCGGGACTTGTTGAAACTCTTGCGGGAGCACGACATTGAGTATTACCGGGCCATGCCGGTGCGTCCCCTACGCGGCCAGTATCAGCGACCCGACCTACGCAATCATCGAAAGTTGATGGTGATTGATGGAACCGTGGCCTACACCGGATCTCAGAACCTGATCGAACCCGGGTATAAGAGGGCCTCGGCTCACAAAATGGGTCGAGAATGGGTCGATGTCATGGCCCGGATTACCGGGCCGATCGTGGCTTCACTGGACATCGTTTTCGCCACCGACTGGTACTCCGAGACCGGACAACCCACTCAAGAAAATCTGCGTGATCTCACCACCGAAGAGATTGAAGATCACCGGGGTATCTCCGCGCAGGTTATCCCCTCCGGCCCGGGTTTTGCGAACGAAAACAACCTGCGGGCCTTCAACCATCTGTTCTACTCCGCCACCCGCACTCTGCGGGTGGTGACCCCTTACTTGGTGCCGGATGATTCCATGCTTTACGCGCTCACTACCGCAGCCCAGCGCGGAGTGGATGTCGAGATGATCGTGTGTCGTCGCGCGGACCAGTTCATGGTTCACCACGCCCAGCAGTCCTACTACGAGGCGCTCCTACGCTCCGGGGTGCGGATCTTGCGCTATCCCGACCCCAATGTCTTGCACTCGAAAATGTTCACGGTCGATGACGATGTGGCCGTGTTTGGATCGTCGAATATGGATATGCGCTCGTTTTCGCTCAACGTGGAAGTTACTGTGCTGGCAGTGGGCGCGGAGATCGTAGCGGCGACCGAACGTGTCATGGACGAGTATCGGGCCGAGTGCGAGGAACTCACCTTAGAACAATGGTTGGCCAGGCCACGATATAAACGATGGTTGGATAACGTCTTCCGCCTGACCTCGGCCTTGCAGTAACGCTAGGTCGCCACGTATTTTGTGCTGGTCCTCGCTGGTCTCAGCTGGCTAGTCTAAGTCGGAATCCACGTCGTCTTGTTGGTGTTCCTTGCTCAAAGCCGGCCACAGCAGGATGATGAAACCGATGGCCAACAGAGCAAACCCCAGCGGATAGCTAAACGGCGTTGAGGGTGCAAAATTCAGCACCGACATGCCGAGGGCGATAATGAGTAATCCGCCGTAGATCTGCAACTGAGTCATCACGGGAGCTAGTTTAGTCCCTGTGCTGAGGAGCTAGCGGCTCCGTTGGTGGAGATTTCAAGGCGCAACATCGTATAGGCGGCCTCTTGGACCGACTCGGCGGGACCTGAGGTGTCTAGGACCAAATCGGCAACCGATTCGACTCGGTCGCGGTCGGTAAAGTCTTGCTCTTGAGATGACCACCGTTCCCAGTTTGGCCCGTAGTTCTCCCCGCCTCGACCCACAGCGCGGTCCCGGCGGGATAGTTCGGGGGCATTCAACCAGATCAGAGAGTTGAGATGTTCCCGGGCCGCGCGAGCGCCGGTTCCAAAACCCTCAATAATGGTGATCTGGCCTGGAGCGAAGGTCCTCTCCGGCCCCAATGCTCCGTCGGGGGCATTACTTGACCAGTCCCAGTCTCGGTAGGTGACGGTTTCACCCTGTGCCAGGGCTGGGAGCAATTCGTGGGTATACAGGGTAACTCCAGCCTCCAACCCGTCCCAGCCACGGTAGAGCTGGTCGAGGCCGAACACCGCAACGGAGAGTTCGGGGTGTTCCGCGTGGATCCGTTGTTCCAAGGCGTCGGCGAGTTCGGTCTTGCCGGCCCCGGAACGGCCGTCGATACCAAGAATCAGGGGTTTCATGGCTCCATCCTAGTCTCCGGGCTGAGAACAACCCAGAGGTTACTTCTGAGCCGTTCACATCAGCAGGCCACCGGGTGCGACCTCCGATATGACAGACGTGACGCCAAGCGATCATCGCTTGACGACACGTCGTCGAGTCGTGTCTCAGTGCGCTAGGCCCTCACGGTAACTTGCGCACCGGCCGGTGGCAACCGACTGAGCGGGTCATTAGTCCTGCACGTGTTCGATGTCGCCCTGGGGGGAGGTGATGAACGAGCGCAGGAACCAGTGGAATAGCTCTAGGCCACGTGCCTGCTCGATCAGGATGTCCTCGGACATCGGGTCAACCTTGCCGACCTCGGAGATCGCAGCGCGCAGGTCAGCGATAATTCCGGTGTAGACCTCGTCCAGAGCGGAGATATGAGCCAGGGTCGAACCGCGCAACAGGGAGTAGTCTTCCCAGGTACGCTCGGAGACGATCGCGCCCGGGGTGCCCTTCGGAGCAACACCCAGGGTGGCGATGCGCTCAGCGAGGGTGTCGGCGTAGTCGCGGACCAGGTCGATCTGCGGGTCCAACATTTCGTGCACGGAGATGAAGTCGCGACCCACAACGTTCCAGTGAGCCTGCTTCAGGGTCAGCTGCAGGTCGTTCATTGCGTGCAGACGAGTCTGAAGAACCTCAGCGACGCGGTGGCCTTCTTCAACTTCCAGGCCGGGGGTGGTGTAGTTTGCGTTTGCTTCAGTCATGTTGCTCCCTTTCTTCAGAAAGTGCCCGGTGAGTGCATCTCACTCACGGCGGTTTCTCCGGTCGGGGCCACGATTCCGGCGGAATCCTGGTGCTCCCTGCGACCTTGGTTATAACTAAACCGTGTTCTCAGATCGCCGGCAAGGTACGTAAGGCTACCCTAGGTAATTATGAATGGCTCAAAATAAGGGCTGTTGCGAAATCCTCAGATCTAAGTTCACTCCCGGCGAAAAAAGAGGCGCAACGAGAGGGCTCCAGCTAGTTTTCTGCGGGTTTTCTGCGCGCACTCCAGGTGTTAGGGGCCGTGATGTCGGGCCTCTGGTCCGTTTCTCCAAAAAATTTTCCCACCCGGGAATGTTTTTCGAGATGGCATGGTTGCACAGAATAAGAAAACTTGAGTCTCTGTCGCTCAAGGTTATTTGACCGGATGAGCGATGATGGTTATCTTGAGTGGAGAAGGCTCAAGGAGCCACAAGGGATTGATAATCCGATGGAAAGGATGACTGGAATGGCACGTGCAGTAGGTATTGACCTCGGAACGACGAACTCTGTCGTTGCCGTGTTGGAAGGTGGCGACCCCACCGTTATCGCAAACGCTGAAGGCGCTCGCACTACCCCGTCGGTGGTGGCGTTCTCCAAGTCTGGTGAAGTTCTCGTCGGTGAAATTGCCAAGCGCCAGGCTGTGAACAACCCCGATCGCACCATTTCCTCGGTCAAGCGTCACATGGGGACCGACTGGACCGTCGATGTTGACGATAAGACCTACACGCCGCAGGAAATTTCAGCGCGCATCCTGATGAAGCTCAAGCACGACGCTGAAGAGTACTTGGGCGAAGACGTGACCGAGGCCGTGATTACGGTTCCGGCGTACTTCAACGACGCAGAGCGTCAGGCCACCAAGGAAGCCGGTGAAATTGCCGGGATGAAGGTCTCACGCATTATTAACGAACCGACCTCGGCAGCTTTGGCCTACGGTCTGGACCGCGGTAAGGAAGAAGAGCAAATTCTGGTCTTCGACCTCGGCGGTGGTACCTTCGACGTCTCCCTGCTGGAAATCGGCAAAGATGAAGACGAGTTCTCGACCATTCAGGTTCGGGCTACCGCAGGCGATAACCGCCTGGGCGGTGACGACTGGGATCAGGCCATCGTGGACTGGTTGCTAGAGAAGGCCAAGGCCTCTGGTGCGGATCTGTCCAAGGACAAGATCGCTTTGCAGCGTCTGAAGGAAGCCGCTGAGCAGGCCAAGAAGGAACTGTCCTCGGCTACGTCAACCAATATCTCCCTGCAGTACCTCTCGGTCAACGAAAACGGTCCGGTGCACTTGGACGAGCACCTGTCTCGGGCGAAGTTTGAAGATCTCACCTCGGACTTGTTGCAACGGACCAAGAAGCCCTTCGAAGATGTCATCAACGAAGCCGGCATCACCGTGGGCGATATCGACCACGTGGTGCTGGTTGGTGGCTCGACCCGTATGCCCGCGGTGGCCGATTTGGTCAAGGACCTAACCGGTAAGGACGCCAACAAGGGTGTCAACCCCGATGAGGTCGTAGCGGTCGGTGCTGCGATCCAGGCCGGCGTGCTCTCGGGTGACCGCAAGGATGTGTTGCTGATCGACGTCACCCCGCTGTCGCTGGGTATTGAAACCAAGGGCGGCGTGATGACCAAGCTGATCGAGCGCAACACCGCCATCCCGACCAAGCGGTCCGAGACCTTCACAACCGCTGAGGACAACCAGCCTTCGGTGTCCATTCAGGTCTTCCAGGGTGAGCGGGAGTTCACCGCCGACAACAAGCCACTGGGCACCTTCGAGTTGACCGGTATTGCTCCGGCTCCGCGGGGGATGCCACAGATTGAGGTCACCTTCGACATCGACGCCAACGGTATTGTCCACGTCTCGGCGAAGGACAAAGGTACTGGCACTGAGCAGTCGATGACCATCACTGGCGGTACCTCGCTGTCGGATGAGGACATCGACCGCATGGTCAAGGACGCGGAAGCTCACGCTGAGTCCGATAAGAAGCGTCGTGAAGCAGCGGAGCAACGCAACGCTGCCGAGCAGAGCGCCTACTCGGTTGACAAGCTCATCAAGGATAACGACGAGAAGCTTCCGACCGATGTGAAGGAAGAAGTCCAGGCCGACGTCGATGCGCTGAAGGCCGCATTGGAGAAGGAAGACAACGACGACGAGGTCAAGGCTGCCTTCGAGAAGTTGCAGGCTTCCCAGACCAAGCTGGGTGAAGCGCTGTACGCTTCCAGCCAGGATGAAGCCGGCCAGGCTGCCGGTGGTGAGGATGCAGGATCCTCCGACGATGAGGATGTTGTAGATGCCGAAGTTGTCGACGAAGATGACGACAATAACAACAAGTAAATCCTGCGCCCAATCACTAGCGGTGTCAGTCCATCCGGGCTGAGGCCGTGTGAGCCAGCGATGGGCCGGCCAACCGGCCGGCCCATCGCGCTACCGCCCCGGCTTTGTAGAAAAGGAATGTGTGATGACAGACCAGCACAACTCCCAGGATCCAGACCCAGACAAGGGTCGCGACGAGGAAATCCGTTTCACCGATAAGCGCAAAATTGACCCGGAGACCGGAGAGGTTCGTGACCCGGTCACCCAGGCAGAAGACATTCTCAGCCAGGCCACTGACCAGCAAGGCACCGATGCGGGACAGGGCATCGACAACGAGCACAGCGAGCCGGCAGACAGCTCTGGCGAGGCCTCAGCTGAAGCCGCCGAGTTGCGCGACGATCTGCAGCGTTTACAGGCGGAGTTTATTAACTACCGTCGTCGTGTCGAACGGGATCGGGACGTGGCGAGGGATAACGCCACGGTGGCCATGCTTGAAGCGCTGTTACCAGTGCTTGATGACCTCGATGCGGCCCGTGAGCACGGTGATCTTGTTGACGGCCCCTTCGCCGCGATTGCCCAAAAACTAGACTCAGTGTTGAGCCAGTTTGGCCTCCAGCGCCAGGACCAGCAGGCTTTGGCAGGAGAAGAGTTCAATCCCGCGCACCACGAGGCCATGTTGCGGCAACCCTCCGACGAGGTACCTGCCGAACACATTGTGCAGGTCTTCCGTAACGGCTACGTGCGCCATGATCGAGTGATTCGGGCAGCGCAGGTGATGGTTTCGGCCGGACCGGCCGACGAACAGTAGGGCGCGCAGTAGGACGCGCAACAGGACGAGACGACAACGATTCGAGACCACATCGAGACCGGCCGGAGGTGACAGCATGGTCGGTCGTGATGGTCACTGATGATGAGCGAAAGGAGGCACCATGGCCTCACAGGATTGGGTGGATAAAGACTTTTACGCCACCCTGGGTGTCTCCAAAGACGCCTCTGAATCCGATATTAAAAAGGCCTACCGGAAACTGGCCCGCAAATACCACCCGGATCAAAACCCCGGTGACGAAACCGCGGAGAAAAAATTCAAGGACATCACCGAGGCCAACGCGGTCTTGAGTGATCCGGAGCAACGTCAACAATATGATGCGATTCGGGCCATGGGCTCTGGCGCTCGGTTTACCGGCGGACCGGCCGGTGGTACCGGTGCCGGAGGAGCCGGGACTAGTGGTGCTGGATTCGAGGATATCTTTGGCGGCCTGTTCAATCGTGGCGCTTCGGGAGGATTCTCCCGGGGCGGGGCACAGGGCCCGGACTTTTCGGACCTCTTTGGTGGATTTGGAAATTACTCGCCACCCCGGCAAAAAGGCGCTGACCGCAAGGCCGAGACCAGTATTTCCTTTGGCGGAATGGTGCGTGGCACCACCGTGCAACTACGGGCCGCCGACGGGGAAATCACCGAGGTTAAAATTCCCGCCGGCATTAAGGATGGGCAGACGGTGCGCGCTCGCGGTAAGGGCCAGCCGGGCTCGGGCGGACGCGGGGACCTGTTGGTCACCGTCCACGTCACATCTCACCCCTATTTTGTCCGCGACGAGCGACACCCGGAAAACGTACGCGTGAGGGTACCGATCTCCGTGGACGAAGCGATCCTCGGGGCGACCGTGGAAGTACCGACTCTGGATTCTTCCGTGAAGGTGAAAGTCCCAGCCGGATCGTCCTCGGGTAAAATTCTGCGACTGAAGAAGCGCGGTATTAAAACCAAGAAGACGGAAGGTGACTTGCTGGTCGAGCTGGAGATCGCCGTTCCGGATCAGCCCAACGATGAGGTTAAGGCCGCCGCTGAGGCCTACGCGCAAGCAACCCAGGGCAATAATCCCCGAGCCGGGCTAGCACAGAAAGCGAGCCTGTGATGACAGCCCGCTCCGGACGGAAAGATTGGGAGAACCTGTTCGCAGAGTTTGAACAATTCGACCCCGACCACCCGGCAGCCGCCGACCCGATCTTTGTAATCTCGGTGGCTGCCGAGCTGGCTGATATGCATCCCCAGACCCTGCGCCAATATGATCGTCTGGGATTGGTGGTCCCGCACCGCCAGGGTGGGGGACAGCGCCGCTACTCGGTGAGCGATGTGCACCGGTTGCGTCGCATTCAACAGCTCTCCCGCGATGGTATTTCGCTGGAAGGCATTCGTCACGTAGTGGAGTTGGAACGTGAAGTCCACTCGCTCCGGCAAACCATTTCCCACCTGGTTGATCAGGTGAACCTCTTGCACGCCTACGGTCGTGTTCCCCGGACTTTCACTGCAGCGGCCGGGGGAGACGTTGTGACAGACTTCCGCTCGGCAAACATGGATGTGGAACCGGAACAAACCCAGTCTCCACCAGCACACCGGCAGTCGCCACAGCGTCGCGGTGATCACGATCAGCGACGCGAAGTGACAACCGTGCAACGCGCTCGCGTTTTGCGGGCCCTGGATTCCCGCCTCTCCAGCTCTAAAGCACTGCCATGGCGCCCCGTGGATTACGTGGATTAATAGAGCGCCACGAGCAGGCCTCAGCCCGGCTCAAGACCATTCAGCGTCACCGGGAACGCCTCTCGCCCGAGGAACGGCGCGTCCTGGACGGAATCGTCCACGCACTGAAACCGGACTCCATGAAAGACCTGCTCGCCCCGCGCCATCTGCTGGACTTTGACCTGGCCCGGGAACGGGTGCTGATCGGGGTTGGCGAGCTCGACGAGCCCACCCACGTCAGTTGGCAAATCTCCGGGATGAGAATTAGCGCCTCGAACAACACCTGGGGTGCTGCGCGGGAGGCGGCCCAACTGCACCTAGCTCAAACCATGGTGTTACCCCATGCTCGTCCCCTGGTGATTAGCTGGCTGGGGCACCCGGCCACCTCGGCGGTCGATGTGCTCGGGGTGCGGGCGGCCTATACCGTCGCGGACCATCTCGCCACGGACTTATGGGACTATCTGGGATACTGCCCACAGATCACTCCGGATGTTCACATCGGGTTAGAAGCCCACTCCTACGGTGGATTATTCACACTGAAGGCTGTCCACCGCATCGCGTTGTGGGCACAAACTCGTAGCGACCGAATTCACCCGTGGTACTGGTGGAGAATCAATAGCGTTATCTTTTCCGGCCCGGTGGGTATTCCTCAGTCATTACATGTGCAATTGAAAAGACTCCGAGAACTTCAGGTGCCGGTGATTCAACAGGCCTGGCAAATCCGTGCTCGCGGCGACTGGCTGTCAGTCATTGGCCGGGTATTCTCGGGACGCCGACGCCTGAAAGTGCCCTCACTTTCATCCGGCGCAGCTCGCGAGGTTCCCGAACTGGTCGTGGCCACCGGGCATAACACCACCAGTGGGACCGGGTATCGAGATCTGGGGACTAGCACGCTATACCGGCTGGCACAGGCCAGCCTGGGAATTGTTGAGAAGACTTAATCCGTTGTTCAGTGAAACTTCTGTCGCCGTCTAGGTGTCCCTCCTAAGGTCGGTATGTCTCAACACCATTACTTGCCTTGAGGAGGGTACATGAGCGTGCGCAACAAAGTTGTTGCTGTTCTGACAGCATCAGCACTGAGCGCCTCGGCACTGGTGGGGTTATCCCAGATCAGCCAGGCAGCCGTCGTTGACGAACCGGTGATCAATGAATTTGTCACCGATGAACAGGGAACAGATACCTACGAGTTCGTTGAAATCCTGATCCCTGAAGGATTCGACACGACCGAGCTACGCATCCTGGGCGTTGAGGGCGATAGCAATAATAACCAGGGCAACGTCGTGCACAACTACGACGCCAGTGGTCTTGACTATGACGCCGACGGCCGCGGGTTGCTCACCGTTCCGCAGAATGGCTTGCAGAACGGGTCACTGAGCTTGTTGCTGGTACGCGGCAACCCGGGCACCAACGCTGTGGTCGACGCTGACCGCAACGGTGAGATTGACGCCGACGTCAACTTTGAGGTTCTGGACGCTGTCGGAATCCACGACGGAGATCATGGCGACTTGGCCTACGGAACTGAATTGCGCGCCTCGACCTTCGAGGGCTACACCGGTGCACTGGGTGGCGCCTCCCGGGTTCCTGATGGATCTGACACCTGGGTGCCGAACGCCTACAACGGTGCTGGTCTGCCCGGTAACACCGACCAGCCTCGGGGTGACTTTGAAGTGGCCAGCACCCCGGGTGAACCAAACGGTGAACAACCCTCCGAAGACCCGACGGAAACTTCGACGCCGACCCCGACCGATCAGCCCACCGAGGTTTGCCAGGCGGAGGCCACCCCGATTAACCAAGTGCAGGGTGAAGGCACGGAAACGCCGCTCAAAGGCCAGAACGTGACCGTCCGTGGTGTGGTTATCGGTGACTTCTGGAATAAATCTGGGGGTTCCAACGGTTTCTGGATCCAGTCGCTCCCCGATGATGTCGATGACAACGACCAGACCTCCGAGGGCCTGTTTATTCACAATCCCGGTCACGATGCACCCGAGAACGGCACCGTGGTGACTGTGGCCGGCACCGCCGGTGAGTACTATGAGCAGACCCAGCTCTCGAAGACCACTGTCACCGAGTGCGATACCGCTGAGCTTCCCGAGCCGGTCGAGATCACCTTCCCGGTGGAAGACGACCTGGAGCACCTGGAGGGCATGCGTGTCAATGTTGCTGAATCGGTCGTACTGGAGACCTACCAGTTCGCTCGGTTCGGTGAGATCGTCGTGGGACCGCAGCGCCAGTATACGCCGACCGCTATTCATGCCCCGGATTCTGCCGAGGCCGAAGAGCTGTACGAATCCAACCAGGCCAACCGCCTCACCATTGATGACCGCAACTCGATCCAGAACGTGCACCCGGCTATGCACCCCAATGGCGAGCCCTTCACCGTGGACAACATCTTCCGCGGTGGGGATCAGTTCAACAACATCACCGGTGTGATGGATTACCGCAACAACAGCTGGAAGATTCAGCGCACCGAGGCTGCCGAGCACCTTGCCGCGAACCCGCGTGACACCGAGGTACCCGAGGTGGGTGGAGACATCAAGGTTGCTGCCTTCAACGTGCTGAACTACTTCACCACCTTCAATGAACGTGGGGCTCGCAACGAGGAAGAGTTCCAGCGCCAGAAAGAAAAGCTGGTAACCGCTATCGCCAAGATGGACGCCGACGTTGTGGGCTTCATGGAAATCGAGAATAACTCGAATGTGGCATTGCAAAATCTTGTTGACGGTGTCAACGAGTACTTGGGCGAAGAGCGCTACGTCGCCGTGGAAACAGGCAAGCTGGGTACCGATGCGATCACCACTGCCATGATGTATAAGCCCGATGTGGTCACCCCTTTCGGTAGTCACCAGGTGCTAGATACTAGCGTGGATGCCCGGTTTGACACCCGTCGTAACCGCCCCGCTTTGGCTCAGACCTTTACTATCAACACCGAAGACGGTGCAGATAACGAGCTAGGCGAGTTCACCGTGATCACCAACCACTTGAAGTCCAAGGGCTCCGAGTGCGGTAACGAAGCTGATAACACCCACCTCGTCGGTAACTGCGATCCGGTACGCACCGAGGCCGCCAAGGCGCTAGTGGACTGGTCCAAGGACATGCCCAAGCCGGTCATTATGGGCGACCTGAACGCATACGACCATGAGAACCCCATTACCACCCTCACCGATGGCGGAATCGTGGACCTCAAGAAGAAGTACGAGGGTGAATACGCTTACTCCTACGTCTTCGACGGCCAGCTGGGCTACCTGGATTACGCACTAGCACACGACTCCTTGGAGCCATTCGTCACTGGCGCTGCGTCCTGGAACATCAACTCCGACGAGGTGCCAATTCTCGGTTACGAAACCCGATACAACACCGATCCTGCACAGTCGGAGATCTACGAGCCGAACGAATTCCGTTCTTCTGATCACGATCCTGTAGTCTTCGGGCTGCGGTTGACTGCTACCGATGAACCGACTGAAGAGCCCACCGAGGAGCCGACTGAAGAGCCCACCGAGGAGCCCACTGAGGGTACCGAGGATCCGACGGAGGGCACTGAGGAGCCGACTGAGGGTACTGAGGATCCGACGGAGGGCACTGGGGAGCCCACTGAGGTGCCTACCGAGGCTCCGACTGAGGGTACCGAGGGTCCGACTGAGGGCACTGGGGAGCCGACGGATGCTACCACCGAAGACTCGACCGAGGACACTTCCGACGGTGCTCAGGATCCATCCAAGGATGGCGACGAGTCAACTGAGAACCAGGGCGACCAGGTCGCTGGTGAGGATCAGTCCAAGTCTGACTCGGACAAGGGTGGTGCACTGGCATCCACCGGTGCCGGCGTCGTAGCGATCATGCTACTGGCAACTGGACTGGTATTGGCAGGCATCTTGCTGACCCGTCGCCGGGCTCACTAATCACTGACCCGGTACTCTAAATAGTCCGCCCGCGGGGCCACCTGATGCAGGTGACCTCGTGGGCGGACTGCTACCTGCTCCGTAAAACGAAGTGGCACGACGTCGCGTGAAGAGACTAGGCGGGATCAGCGAACAACAGCTACGCGAGCCGTGCGATGGCCGTTAGCCGCCGAGAGCAGACGTTGGTTAGTGATCTGCCACGCGTTGATAGCACAAGTCGAAAATATAGCGACCTGCCTCAGTTGCTTTCCGCTCGAAACTAGTGACCGGACGGGTTGTAAATCGTGGTGCCCAGCCACCGATGGTATCCAGAGCTTCGGCTTCTTGTACGGGCTGGTTATTATCAGTGCCCTCACGCTTCGCACGTGTCAACGGAGAGTCTGGGCCGCGCAAACGGTGCGGATGAAGATTCGTGAATTTCGGGTGCTGGTCCATGACGGCGCGCATTTGCTCGGCGTAATTGGACCAATCAGTGGCCAGCCGTAGAGTGCCTCCTGGACGTAGCACGGTGGCAAGTTTGGTGACGAAACCGGTCTGAATCAGCCGACGCTTGTGATACCGGGCTTTTTGCCACGGATCGGGGAAGAAAACCCAGACCTCCTGGGCCTGGCCTTCTATAGCGTCAATGACCTCCGGGGCGTTGGCCTCAATTCCCCGGATATTGTCGAGCCCCTCGTCCACCATCGCTGCGAGGAGTTTACCTAATCCTGGCGTATAGACCTCCACGGCCAGAAAATCACGTTCCGGGTGGGCCTTCGCGCCGGCGATGGTGGATTCCCCGTGACCAATCCCGATGTCGATCACGAGCTCAGCGTCACGGCCGAAGAGTGCAGACGGTGAAATCACAAAATTAGGGTCTACCGACATCGAGGTGTGATGCCGTGGCACATCGACGATCCACTGGCCCAGCGATTCATCCCAGAGCTTTTGGCGGTTAGGGGAGAGCTTCGTTGAACGACGTACAAAAGACACCGGAGTCCGATGATATTTCTCCGGAATAGCGTTGTCAGAGGTACGTGAAGAGTCTGAAGAGGTCATCCCCATCAGTTTAGGCCGGTTAATATCCTCGCTCAGCCGAAATTGTGAGAAGGGTCGTGATATTTCCAGTGCAAACCCTATAAAGTGGGATCCGGAAAACGTTTCTTGAGGAAGGACTTCCGATGAGCATTGTTCAAATCCCTCTCCGCCTAGCGGCCGGCGCATTTGTGCTGAACTCCGGGCTGAATAAGCGCAAGATCTCCGATGAACAAGCTGAAGGTCTGCGCGACATGGCTGCCCGCGGTGTCCCTGCTGTGAAAGATATGTCCGGCGAAGAGTTCAAGAAGTTCATTACCACCACCGAGATTGGTGTGGGTGCTTCGTTGCTGGTTCCGATGGTTCCTGGTTGGGTCGCTGGTGCTGCCCTGTCCGCCTTCTCCGGTGGTTTGGTTTCGATGTACCTGAACACCCCAGAAATGACTGAATCCGACGGCATCCGTCCTTCCGAGTCGGGTACTGCGGTTGCTAAGGACATCCTGTTCTTGGGTAGCGGTATCGCCATCACTCTGGACTCGCTGTTCAACCGAGGCGGTAAGAAAAAGAAGGCCGCGGCCAAGCGGGCCAAGAAGATCTCGGCTGCCAAAGACGATCGAGTAGAAGCTATCCAGGAAGCCACCGACCAGAAAGTCGAAGCGATCGAAGAAGCTCGCCAGAAGTTCAAAACCGATCGTAAGCAGGCCCGTCAGGAGCAGAAAGAAGCCCTGAAGAAGGCTGCCAAAAAGGCGAAGAAAGGCTCCAAGAAAGTTGCTAGCAACCTGAATCTTGGCTAAGTCTGAGAGACTCTTGCTGTGATAGGCACAGCAGAGGTGTAGTTGTCACCGGTGCGGGATGGGACTTCTGTGGAGGTCTCATCCCGCACTGCTATTCTGGCACTTGGCTGTGGCTGACTGATCGGATCGAGTCAGCACCGCGACCAAGAAATCGGAGTCCTCGTTAAAGGGGTGGGCTTGCCAGGAGGAGAATAGTTGCTCGATGTCAAAGCCACAGGCTCTAGCCTCGGTAAGAAAATCTCGGAAGTCCCAGCCACGGCCGGCGCCGAAGCCAATGATTGCGCGCGAGTGTGCCTGCGGTGCCAGTAGCTGACAGAGGCTCGTGAGAGCGGGGTGCCGACCGTTCTTCGACAAAAAGCCCATAACGTTGCCCGCCGAAACGATGAGATCAAACGGTTCAGACAGATCGAGTCGAGCTTGTGCTGACAGGCTGGCCGGTAGTTGCTCCAGATCGGCTACATGCCAGCGACCATTCGGGAAATCCTCACGGGCCACGTCAATCAAGTACTCGTCCAGATCAAGGCCAATGACAGTATGCCCGCGGGTGGCAAGATAGCCTCCGGTCCGTCCGGTCCCACACCCAGCATCCAGGATTCGGCTGGATCGATCGGCTAACGCATCCACCAGTCGGGCCTCACCGTCAAGGTCTTTCCCCTCACGGTCGAGGTCACGCCATCGTTGCGCATAGCGCACCGAATGTTCCGGGTCGCGAGCGATCATAGAACGCCAGGTGTTGTGGTCGGGTAAAGGGCAGCCGGATGATTCAGCCAAGAGGTTCATGAACTAGTCTCCTGTTCTTTCTTCGAAGCCGCTGGAGTCTTCTTGAAGTTGCTGGCGACGTTCGTTGATATTGGACCGGGTTGGTCGCTGGGGCGGATAGACCAACCGTGCCCCGGTCTCTGGATGAACTCGTTGACCCTCATAGATGTTGTCTCCGAAATCCTCGGGAACAAAGACGGACCGGTAGGGCTTTCCGGTCGAGCTGGACCTGCGGGGCCTATTGATGGCGAAAATACTTTTATTCTCGGCTAATTGCGCGGTCTTCAAAGTGGTGAAGGGTTCTTCAGTGTGCACCGAATGAACCACGACGTGGCCGACATAGTCGGTGAACCGCGACCGGTAGTCCAGGACCTCGAGCTGTCGAGTGTGTTCGGGAGACAACTGCAGCCGGTCCCATGCGGGCAATCCCTCGGCCAACTGCTTGGCGCGCAGATACTCAGCATCCCAGGCGGCCCCAGCAATCATCACGATCGCACCGACCCAGAGAAACAGGATCACGTAAATCGTTCCGTAGAAGGTGTCGAGTACTCCGTCAAAGATGGAGAAGTTCTCTAGCAACCATCCGGTGAGGACTAGTCCGGCGAACAGTGTGAGCACGGTGAATGCCCCGCCCGCAGTGATAAACCGGTAACGGGGCAGATTCACATTGGGCCCGCGGTAGTAGGCGGCTGTAATCAGCAAGATCAACACCAGCAGGAGGATGGGCCATTTGATCGTATTCCAAGCATTGACCGATTCTTCGGAGAGGTTCAGCATCCCACCGATGCGACGGGAGAAGTCGCCTCCAATAATGATCAAACCGACCAAGGCCAGTGAGGACACCATCAGCACAATGGTTTCGACGAAGACCACCGCGCGCATCATGAAGAAGTTACGTCCCTCGCGGGTCCCGTAGAGGGTATTCATGGCGCGGTGGAAGGCGGCAATGACTCGTCCGGCTGAGAAAATCGATCCCAAAATGCTGATCACAATCGTCAGGACAGAACCAGATGTT
The DNA here is from genome assembly GCF_003185985.1 of Auritidibacter sp. NML100628. Lineage (NCBI taxonomy): Bacteria > Bacillati > Actinomycetota > Actinomycetes > Micrococcales > Micrococcaceae > Auritidibacter > Auritidibacter sp. NML100628. The sequence continues at coordinate 194,270 of NZ_QHLP01000001.1, read as the reverse complement.
TCTGAAAAAGCCATCAAGGTCGTGGTAATGACCTCGGTATCTAGTGTCGGAATCAACTCGTGAATGAGCTCGGCGACCGTCCCGATGGTTTCATCGGCCAAACCGAGAAGTGAGACGACCGAGACCAAAACAATCAGGGCCGGCAGGACCGAGAGCAACAGAAAGAACGTCATCGTGGCAGCAACATCCCACACCTGAAGTTCGAGTAGTCGCGTGATCGTACAACGCAGTACGAACCAGACGGTGGGCCGAGGGTTTTGATACGTCTGACGTTGTTTCCTGGCCAACCGGCGGGTGAGAGGCATAATATGAGCCTATCGAATCATCGCCGGTCAGCCGAGAGAACGTGCAGGGCCAAGGACAGGTACCGCGTCGATACTGCTGGGGGTATGGGATAAGACGGTACGATATTGACTATGAAATTGACTATGAAGAAACGCGGTCACGTTCCCTCCTCACCGTTGCATCCTATGGTGCTGAGCGCCCTGTTCCTGAGTCTTGGGCTGGCCCTGAGCGGTTGTCAAACAGAAGAAGGCGGTCCGGAACCGGAGGACTCGGCCAATACGTCTAGTTCTCCCAGTGATGAATCGTCTGTCGAAACCAGCCGTGATGACCTATCGGAAATCCTGATTCCGGCAGAACATTTGCCTGAGGGGGGAGCTACCGAGTTTTCGATTGAAAGTTTCCAGAGCCAGCCATTGAGCCTCTACCTGACACTGACCGGTTTTGAACCCGAGGGTACATGTGGTGAGGCGATTGATGCGGTCAACTCCTACACCTCACAGGTATCGCACGGTGTAACCGGCGTATACGACTATGGCGCCGACGCCTCTGACTCCCCGTCGCCCTCCGAATCTGAGGAAACCTCGGATACTAGCTCCGACGGTCCCGAGACCCAGGAGCTCTCCGGAGAACCACACGTGGAGATCATGGTGTTTGAAACCGCTGAGGAAACCCGGCCAATGAAGTTGTTCTCCGAGGTTGCCGAAAGTTGCGACACCATCGAATCCGATAGCGTCGACGGAGCCGAAGCGACCTTCGAACAACTGGAATCCTTGCACGCGGTGCACGTGGGCATTAAAGCCAGTCGTGATGATGACCTCGAGAACCTCTATCTCGGTGGTGGTTCCGTGGGTGGACAATACCACGTCTATATTGTGGCCAATAACATCAGCCCCGACGACGCGTTGAGTCTCTATACCGAGCAGATTCAACGTCTCGAGCAGCTCGTGGACCCCGCAGAAGTTGACGATACCTCCTCAGCAACAGAGTCTGCCTCGCCGGACGAAAGCTCCAGTATCTAACGGCTGCAACCCGGAACCTGTGGAATAAAACCTCCCACCGCAGGGTTGAGTTAATTAGACTCAAGTATTATTCGTGAATGAATCAAGGGAGGAGATGTGATGGACGCGCAGTTCACCACAAAATCTCAAGAGGTGCTCTCGGCGGCGTCGATGAACGCTTCGACAGCCGGTAACCCCCAAATCGAACCGGCACACGTTCTCAAAGCACTCATGGACCAGCGCGGTTCCATTGCAGTGTCCATCCTGAAAGCAGCCGGGGCTAACCCCGATGTGGTGTCCACCGCTGCTTCGACAGCAATCCAAAAACTCCCGAAGACCTCGGGTAATTCCGTGGCTCAGGCGAAGCTCTCTCGTGCCGGCTTACAGGTGATCCAAGCGGCTCAGAATGAGGCCAGCTCACTGCAGGACGAGTTCATCTCGACTGAACACCTGTTGCTGGGCCTGGCGGCTGACACCGGTGAAGCTGGAGTGGCCCTGCGGGACGCCGGTGCACAGATTGACGCGTTGCGTGCAGCGCTGACAAGTGTGCGTGGCGATCAGCGGGTCACCTCTGCTGATCCGGAAGGCACGTTCCAGGCACTGGAAAAATACGGCACCGATATGACGAAACTAGCCGAGTCTGGCAAGTTAGACCCGGTTATTGGTCGTGACGCCGAGGTCCGACGGTTGATTCAGGTGCTCTCGCGCCGGACCAAGAACAACCCGGTGCTGATCGGTGAACCCGGTGTGGGTAAGACCGCAGTCGTTGAAGGACTGGCCCAACGCATCGTGGCCGGCGACGTTCCTGAGTCCCTGCGAGGCAAGAAGCTGATCTCTCTCGATCTCGGCTCGATGGTGGCCGGTGCGAAGTACCGCGGTGAATTCGAAGAACGTCTCAAAGCCGTCTTAGAAGAGATCAAGAAATCCGACGGTCAAATCGTGACCTTTATCGACGAGATCCACACGGTGGTCGGTGCCGGAGCCTCGGAAGGATCGATGGATGCCGGCAACATGCTCAAGCCCATGCTGGCCCGCGGTGAGTTGCGCTTGATCGGGGCGACCACGCTAGATGAGTACCGAGAGAATATTGAAAAAGACCCGGCACTGGAACGCCGGTTCCAGCAGGTGTACGTGGGCGAACCCACGGTGGACGACACCATTGCGATTCTCCGTGGTCTCAAAGAGCGCTACGAAGCCCACCACAAGGTCGCGATTTCCGACAGTGCGTTGGTGGCTGCCGCGAACCTCTCGGATCGATACATCACGGAGCGTCAGTTGCCTGATAAGGCCATTGACCTGGTGGACGAGGCGGCCTCCCGATTGCGGATGGAAATCGACTCAGCCCCGGAAGAAATCGATCAGTTGCGCCGTGCGGTCGACCGGTTGACGATGGAGGAAATGGCCCTGGACGGCGAAACGGACCAGGCCTCGGTGGAGCGTTTGGCTGCCCTGCGTGAGGAGAAAGCCAATGAGCAGGAAAAACTCACCGCGCTGACGGCCCAATGGGAGAACGAAAAGGCCTCCCTGAACCAGGCCGGTGACCTGCGTGCTCAGCTGGACGAATTGCGCTCGCAGGCCGAGAAGGCTCAACGTGAAGGCGATCTGGGAGAAGCCTCCCGGATACTCTACGGTGAGATTCCTGATGTCGAGCAGCAATTGCGTGCCGCAGAAGCCAGTGAGCAGGACCAAAAATCCGAAGAGACCATGGTCTCTGAGCAGGTCTCAGCTCACGATATTGCCGATGTCATCGAATCCTGGACCGGCATTCCAGCTGGACGGATGATGACCTCCGAGCAAGAAAAGCTCCTGCAGATGGAGGACGTGATCGGCAACCGGTTGATCGGGCAACAGTCCGCGGTCACTGCTGTGGCTGATGCTGTGCGACGTAGTCGGGCAGGAATCTCGGATCCGAATCGGCCGATCGGTTCGTTTATGTTCCTGGGACCCACCGGTGTCGGCAAGACCGAGCTGGCTAAGGCGCTGGCGGAGTTTCTCTTCGATGACGACCGAGCCATGGTCCGGATCGATATGAGTGAGTACTCCGAGAAGCACTCGGTGTCCCGACTGGTCGGTGCCCCTCCGGGGTATGTCGGTTACGACGAAGGTGGTCAGCTTACCGAGTCAGTCCGACGTCGGCCGTATTCGGTGGTATTGCTCGACGAGGTGGAAAAAGCTCACCCGGAGATCTTCGACATCCTCTTGCAGGTTCTCGACGATGGGCGCTTGACCGATGGTCAAGGTCGGACCGTGGACTTTCGGAACACCATTCTGATCCTGACCTCGAACCTGGGGTCGCAGTATCTGGTGGATTCCGCGCTGTCGGAGGAGGAGAAAAAGACGTCCGTGGAGGCAACAGTACGGGCGGCTTTCAAACCCGAATTCCTCAACCGGTTGGATGACATCATCCAGTTCGAGCCACTCTCGCTGTCGGACCTGACCAAGATCGTGGATCTGCAAGTCAAAGACCTCGGCGAGCGACTGGCACAACGTCGGCTCACTTTGCAGGTCGCCGACGCTGCCCTGACTTGGCTGGCCGATACCGGCTACGATCCTGCCTTCGGCGCACGTCCGTTGCGTCGGTTGGTGCAACGCGAAATTGGTGATCAACTCGCCAAGAAGATTCTGGCCGGGGAGATCACAGACGGCGACACCGTGGCAGTGGACCGGACCCCGGACGGGCTTGACGTCCACGCGGTGAGTGCCGAGAACTGATCCTGGTCTCTGCGGTGCTCAGCAACCACCGCAGAGACCAGCGACAACGGCCAGCTAGCCTGTACCAAGCAGGGTAGCTGGCCGTTTGCGTCGCTGAGGCTACGGTGCCCAGGAGGCTACAGAGATTAGCCCTCAGAGGTTTCCTCCTGGGTGGCAGCGCTGGTTTCTTCGCTGGTAGTTTCTGCGTCGTTGCTGTCGCGGGAGGGCTGCTCGGAGAGGTTCTGATCCTCGGCGACATCCAACACCGGCTGGCCGATCAAGGAATTTGTCAGAGTCCCAGATTCTTCAGCTTCGACGAAGCAGTCAATTCGGCGGTCACCGGTCTCATTCCAGGACGCCTCCGAGGGGCTGGAGACTCGGGTGACGACGCTGGCATCGGTAGAACCGGTCAGCTCAATAGCCGCGCAGAATTCGTCGGCACGGGTGCGCATCTGATCCGCACCGGGATAGGTCTCCGCTTCGGACAGAATCTGACGTCCCACCAGCTGTGCGTCGTGAGCGTAGTCGCAGTCCACGATCGTCGAGACAGACTCAGTATCGGTAAAGTCCGTCAAACAATCTCCGGGCTCCAGGTCTTCGGGCCACACCTCGGTGGCAACAACACCATCCAAGCCAGGGGAGGGGTTGCGGGAGACGTCCTCGGAGGCTTCCGGAGAGTCATCTCCGTCGAAGACACCGGATCGGATCAACCAGCTGGCCCCGATACCGATGAGGAGAATGACCAGCACGATCACGCCGGTGAGAATCCATCGGCGACGGCTTTGACGACGCCGACGCATCTCACGACGCGAGGGACGCTGTGACCGAGGCGAGCGTTCAGAACTGGTCTCGGACGGCACTGCTCTGCTACCCCGGCGGGACGGTTCCTCGTTGACCGGCTCTGTCATGGGTTATCCAGTCCTTTCGTCAAAACCGAAGACGGCAGTGCTCAGCGGTGGATGAGTAGTTTAGCGTGACGTAATTGACACATGTGACAGTCTACTGCCAATGCTTCGCTATCGGTTGAGCACCACGATAGGTGGCGGCACAACACCTGAAAACATGTTAAACTGGTGAGCACGAACCAGTTTGAACACATGACCTCCGGCACCAGCATGAGCCTTATGTTGTGCCCATTGGAGGGCTAAGAGACCGCGAAGGGGGTCACGCTCATGGGGCGCGGCCGTCAAAAGGCAAAAGCAGCACGTCAGGCTCGGGATATCAAGTATTTTTCCCCGGCAACCGATCTCGCAGCACTGGAGCGAGAACTCTCTGGGAAGAAACATGACGAACCCACGGTTAGCGACGAATACGCTGACTACGCGGATAAGTACAACGTCTACGAGGACGAAGACGATCACGACGAGGATGACTACGGGCACTCGTCACCTCGGTAGTTTGTGTGGCGTCGGTGTTCCACGCCCAGCGCGCTTGATAACCGATCGGATCCGATGAACTCTTCATCAGACCGATCGGTTCCTTACGTTGATGAGGCGATCTCTGTTGATCATCCGGCCTACGCAACCCACCAAGCGGCCCTGCGTTCCATCGCTCGCGTCGTCGACGATTCCCGACCGCTACAAAATGACCGGGTGGCCTCAGCAGGAATCGGGCAACTCCTCCGTTTGCGCCCAGCGGTGCTGACCGGAGCCGGGATTTCGACCGGTTCTGGCATCCCCGACTATCGGGGGCCCAACGGTTCGTTGCGCCACCACCGCCCGATGACCTATCAGGAGTTCCGATTCGACCCCGTTGCCCGCCACCGGTATTGGGCTCGATCGTTCGTGGGGTGGCGTCACCTGGAGTATGCCCAACCCAACCCTGGACATCAGGTCTTGGCCCAATGGGCTCAAGCCGGCATCATTTCCGGCATCGTGACTCAGAACGTCGACGGGCTCCATCAGCGAGCCGCTCAAGAACTCGGCGATGATTACTCCACCGTGGTTGCTCTGCACGGTGATATGAGTGAGATCCAGTGCCTGAACTGCGGGGCCGTGGAATCACGAGCGAGCTTGGACCGTCGGCTGGAAGAGGCGAATCCAGGTTTTCTGCAACGAGCCGATACCGGCACAGAAGACATCAACCCGGATGGCGACGCACGCCTAGAGTTGCGGTGGATCAACGAGTTCCAGATGGTTGGTTGTCTGCGATGCGATTCCACCGCGTTGAAGCCCTCGGTGGTCTATTTCGGTGAAGCCGTTCCGGCTGAGCGTAACCATCGCGTCAACGAGCTGTTGGCTGGCTCGGGAGCGCTGTTGGTGGTGGGATCCTCCGTGGCGGTCATGTCGGGCTACCGAATGGTGCTCGATATGGTCCACCGCCACCAACCGGTGGGGATTATCAACGCCGGCCCCTCCCGAGCAGATGCCCGGGCGACCTTCCGGTGGCGGGCCGATACCTCCCAGGCCTTACAGTGGCTGGATGACCAGGTGAAAAAAGAGTTCCCCTAAGCGACGGCGTAGGTACCCTGCAACACGACCGTGCCACCGTCAACACCCTTTGCACCCTGCACGAGGTCTTCGGCGACAGTGTTGTCGATGAGTTGTTGGTCGAGCGTATCGACAGTACCGATCTGCCAGGATGGCACCTCGTGGTCGCGTAGATATGCCAGTGCCTTTTCAACGTGATCCGCCTCAACCACGGCTACCATGCCCACCCCCAGGTTTAGGGTCCGTTCCGCATCGGCCTGGGGCACACCGCCGGCCTCGGTGAGCACCGAGAACACCGGGGGAATGGACCAGGTTCCGCGGTCCACGATCGCCATCAGCCCAGCAGGTAACACACGTGCGAGGTTTGCGGCTAGCCCGCCCCCGGTGACATGCGAGAAGCCGTGCAACGGTGCTGGCTTTCCGGCGCGGTGAGCTTCACCATTGAGGTGATCGACCAGTCCGGCACAGACCGAAGCATAGATTCTGGTGGGCTCGAGGAGCTCTTCACCTAGGCTCCGACCAAATTCGGGCAGGTGCTGGTGATAATCCCACCCCTGAGCGCTGACAATCCGGCGCACCAAAGAGTAGCCGTTGGAGTGAATACCCGAGGAGGCCATGGCAATGATGGCATCCGAGGAGGTGACCTTCTCTGGCCCGAGGATGTGGTCAGACTCGACCACTCCGGTCACAGCTCCGGCCACATCATATTCATTCTCCGCGAGTAGTCCGGGGTGCTCTGCGGTTTCACCACCGATCAGTGCAGTTTCGGCCAGTGAACAACCGGTGGCGATGCCCCGGACAATATCGGCGATACGCTCTGGGATGACCTTACCGGTGGCAATGTAGTCGGTCATGAACAGTGGCTTGGCCCCGACCACCACAATGTCATCAACGACCATGCCTACCAAATCTTGGCCGATGGTGTCGTGGATGTCCAGCGCCTGGGCAATGGCAACCTTAGTGCCGACCCCGTCGGTGGAGGTGGTCAGCACCGGACGCGAATAGCTGGTCAGCGCCGAGGCATCCCACATTCCAGCGAAGCCACCGAAACCGCCAAGGACGTGCTCACCGTGGGTGGCTTTGACGGCATCCTTCATCAAAGCCACGGCAACATCACCGGCTTCGACATCGACACCTGCGCCTGCGTAGGTGATGTGTTGATCATCTGGGCTGGTCACGAGTTCTTCCCTTCCCGGTGAGCTAATCAGCTGGATTTCTTCTGGTTTTTGCGTGCCTGTTTGCGGGCTTGAAATTGTTCGTCGGCTAACCGCCGGGCAGTTTGGGAGCGCCATGCCGACCACTCGTCATCGGTGACCGCATAATCAGCTTGGCGGGGATCATCGACAGGACGCGAATAGTAGGTGCGGGTATGTTTTTTCGATTGGCGATCCAAGACCAGCCACAACAGGCCACCGAGAGCAACACCGGGAACGGCGAACAGCACCGCGAAGAACCCGAGGGTGGCCATCAGCGTGTAATCCTCGCTGGTGCCTTGGATCCCGACCATCACCAAAGCAACCAGGACTCCCAGCAACGCTCCGCCGACGAGAAATGGGGCGATCTTGGGTGCCCGACGAAACACGACAGTTTCCTGCTCGGGTTGTGGGGATCCGTCGGGCTGGTCAGGATCCGGCGCGGATTGTGGAGAAACTGGTGAGGACATCGGGACCCAGTTTAGCGAGAAAAACCTCTGCGCCGGTTCGTGTGTAGCCGGCAACAGTCAGGATCGAGTTGGCGCACAGCGCGATAGGACAAGGCGGTCAACAGTTCTGACTAGGTGCGGTCTTCCGAGGGTGGCGCAGTGCGGGGCGGGTGAAATAGTGGCAACCAATCCGTGAGGTCGGCTCGTGAACCGGAGGCCTGCAGCCGGCCCGAGGCCACCGCTTGGTCCCAGTCGATTTCCCCGGTGATGAGCTCCATCCAGGTCTCAGGATTGGTTTCGATCACGTTCGGGGGAGTGCCCCGTGTGTGCTCGGGGCCGTCGATGCACTGGGTGACCCCAAACGGCGGGACTCTGACCTCTACGGTTTTTCCCGGGGCACGATCGGCCAACTCCTCGAGGCTGAACCGGATGGCCGTGGCTTGTACCGCACGGGGGAGGCTGGCGTAGTCGGCATGGCTAAATAGCTCATCGACGGCTGCTCGCCCCTGGTGAAGATCAATTTTGCGACGTGCCATCAGGAACCGATCACCCTCAGGACTTCATCGGAGAGTCGGGTGCGACCGACTTGGCGGCCGGCAGAGGTGATCTGGGGAGAGACCGTCTCTAACACCTGTGTCAGTGCGGAGACGTCCGGTCGCGGGTCGCTGAACTGGGCTAGCAACACGGCCGCGACGGTATGGGCTGCCCGGGAGGAACCGGACAGCATCTTCACCGCTACCGCGGTGCCGTCGCCACTGGCCATGGCCACGACCCCTTCGGACCCGGTCTTACACAACACCTGGAGTTCTTTGAGCACCACCGAGTCGAACCCGGTGGGGGACTGCACTGCATCAGGGGCCTCCAACATTGAGCGGGCCACCATCACTGCCGTCCATTCCGCCGTCCGGTCATGCACCGAGGCTGCCAACTGCGAATACCCACGGGCCAGGGCCGTCAGTGAGGTGATAGCCGCCGGAGCGCCACACCCATCGGCGCCGTGCCGTGCGATGGTGGTTTGCAAGTATTCTTCCAGCACCCGGTCCACTTCGTGTTGTATCGGATGTCCCGGCTCGCAATAGGATTTCACAGGGTCACCGGCGGCGACGCTGGCCGCGAGGAATGCGGCGTGCTTTCCCGAACACGGGTGAGCAATCCGTCGCGGATTCAAGTGCACTGGTGCTTGAGCGGCTGCCATGCGGGCGACTTCTTTCGGGGAAGACGGCCACGACGGTGGGCACTGTAGTGCGGAACTGTCTAACTCGTAGTCGGACAGCATCGACGCTGCCAGTCGCTGGTGGTATTCCGTGCCGGTATGCGATCCAGTTGCCAGGGCTAACTGTTCGGTATCCAGCGTTGCCCCGTGGCGCAGACTGGCCAAGGCCTGAAACGGTTTCAGTGCCGAACGCGGGTAGATCAATGCCGCCGGATCACCCAGCTTGGCCTGGATAGCCCCGGTGCGATCGACGACCACCGCGGAGCCGATAAATCGGGTCTCAATAAAGTCGTTGCGAATCAGCTGGGCCAGCTCCACGGAATCCGAGCCCAGCGCAGTACCGGCTAACGGTTTTGAGTAGTTCGAGGTCCGGGAACTCATCGTGCCCTGCTTTTGCGGAAGAGGATCAGCGCTACGGTGCCAATAATCAGCCCACACACGATGCTGATTGTCGCTTGCGTCATATCGCCACGTTGGGCGCCAGTAAACAACCGGAATAAAAACCACGGGACGATCGAACCGGCTAGGGCACCCATGACCCACACGAACAGGGACGCTGCCCAGTCCGGCAACATCGATTCACCGGGGGCGAGCTGGTTGAATAAATCGGCGCGGTGTTGCACCCAGCTTTTTGATCGGGACTCGTCTCCGGGCCGGCGTGAGCGGTCATTGGAGGGCTCGTGGTGGGGATCGTGCTGATCTGCCATACCTTCCAGTCTAAAGCCATACTGCCGTCGCGGGGCGAATTCTTGGCAGCTACTCTGGCGGGCTTTTCTCGGTGGATTTCTCCCGGTCTGCCCGTCGCAGTCATTGCACCGCGACGGCAGGGACGGGAAACGACTACCCTGGGAACTGTGAAAATTCTTGTGCTAGGCCCCGGCGGGCGTGAACATGCGTTGGTCCGTACCCTGTTGGCAGACCCCGACGTCACCCAGGTTGATGCTGCTCCCGGTAATGCCGGAATTGCGGCCGAGGTCCCCGTGCACCAGATTGACGCCAATGACCCCGAAGAGGTCGTGGCACTGGCGCAACGGCTCGGCTCGGACCTGGTCGTCATTGGCCCCGAAGCGCCTCTGGCAGCCGGGGTTTCCGATGCTCTGCGAGCTGTGCACATCCCGGTCTTCGGCCCCAGCGCCGCCGCTGCGCAACTGGAATCCTCCAAGGTCTTCGCCAAGCAAGTCATGACCGTTGCCGGAGTGCCCACCGCTGCCTCGGTGCACGCGAAAACCGCCGAGCAAGTCCGGGCCGCTTGTGTGGAGTTCGGTGCCCCCTACGTGATCAAGGACGACGGGCTGGCCGCTGGTAAAGGCGTGGTGGTGACCGAGGATCTCGCGGCTGCTCTGGCTCACGCAGAATCCTGTTTCGCCTCCGGCTCCACCGCGGTGGTCGAAGAATTTCTCGACGGGCCCGAAGTTTCGGTATTCGTGATCGCCGACGGTACCCCGGACGGGGCAGTTGCGCTCAGTCCGGCTCAAGACTTCAAACGCATCCATGACGACGACCAGGGTCCCAATACCGGGGGAATGGGGGCCTACACTCCGTTGGACTGGCTGCCGAAGAACTTCACCGAGCAGGTGCTGGACCAGGTTGCCCGGCCGGTGCTGGCTGAGATGGACCAGCGTGGCACCCCGTTTTTGGGTGTGCTCTACTGTGGACTGGCTGTGACCACCCGGGGGATCCGGGTGATTGAGTTCAATGCTCGCTTCGGTGACCCCGAAACCCAGCCGGTATTGTCTCGATTGACCACACCGCTGGGACAGCTGTTACTCGCCGCGGCACGCTCGGAACTGGCCGAGCGTCCGGAGCTGACTCCGCGGTTTACTGATTCCTCCGCCGTTGCAGTGGTGCTGGCCTCCCCGGGATACCCGGGAACCACTCGCACCGGTGCGGTGATGACCGGAATTGCGGATGCTGAGGCTCTGGAGAAGGTCGCCGTCTTCCACGCCGGGACAGCCGCCAACGACAGCGGTGAGTATCTCTCCGCCGGTGGACGAGTGTTGGCTGTTGTCGGTCAAGGTGACACGCTCGCGCAGGCACGGCAACGGGCCTATCAGGGCCTGGAGCTAATTCACCTTGAAGACGGCCAGTACCGCACCGATATCGCCCGCCGTGCCGTGGCTGGCGAGATTCAGCTTCCCTAACTAACGCCGTGCCCGCCCGGGCTACTGTTGTCCACGTGAACCGTCAATCCGTCCGCGATGAAAGTTAGATGATGACCTCTCACGACGTCCTTGAACTTGCTGACTGGCGCCACATCTATTCCGGCAAAGTCCGTAACCTCTACGAGCCCAGCGATCAGCCCAGCGGTGAATCAGACCGCCTGCTGGTGGTCGCTACCGACCGGGTTTCGGCCTTCGACCACATCCTCAGCCCCGGTATCCCCGATAAGGGCAAAATCCTCACCCAACTGTCGTTGTGGTGGTTCCAGCAGCTCGCCCAGCCAGCCGAAGACCTGGATCCGATTCCGCATCATGTGATCTCTGTGGACGTCCCGGAGCAAGTCGCCGGACGCGCCATGATCGTCAAGCGTTTGCAGATGCTACCGGTCGAATGCATTGCCCGAGGCTATCTGACCGGCTCCGGGCTGAAGGAATATCAAGCTTCCGGTGCCGTCACCGGTATCCCACTACCCGATGGGCTGGTGGACGGCTCTCGTCTAGACCCACCTCTTTTCACCCCTTCCGCCAAGGCAGCGGTGGGCGAGCACGATGAAAACATCACCTTCGAGCAGCTGAGTGAACGCGTCGGTTTGCTACGGGCCGCCCGCTTGCAGGAGATGACCCTGCAGCTCTACCGTCAGGCCGAGGAGATTGCTCGCAACGCCGGGATCATCCTGGCCGATACGAAGGTCGAATTCGGTATTGATGTCTCCACCGGATTGATCACCTTAGGTGATGAGGTGCTTACCCCGGACTCCTCACGGTTCTGGGACGCCGGAGATTACGAACCAGGACGCCCCCAGCTCTCCTTTGACAAGCAGTTTGTCCGTGACTGGCTCAGATCCGAAGAGTCCGGCTGGGACCCGGCCTCTGGGCAACGGCCTCCCGCATTGCCTGAGCATATCGTGGAGAAAACTCGTCAGCGGTACCTGGAAGCCTACCGTCGGATCACCGGGGAAGAATTCAGCGCGACACCGCAGGGATAAGATCCAGCACCACCGCTTCGGGGCGGCAGGCAAAACGGACCGGAACTTTGGGGGCCGCCCCGATACCGGCGGAAATATTGACGATGGTCGTAGCAGATTCGACGGGTGCGTTCCGCCCTGGCACGAGATCAGGCCATCCGAACAGGCCTGCGGCTTGCCGGGGTGGTAAATCACAGTTAGTCACCAGCGGTCCCACCACGGGTAGAGCAATTTGTCCCCCGTGGGTGTGTCCGGCCAGAATCAGTTGCGCGCCGTCGGCGGCCATGGTATCGAGTACCCGGGTATAGGGGGCATGAGTGACCCCGAGGGTGAGATCTGCTGTTCTCGCCTGAGAACCAAACCCGGGCCAGCGGTCACGGTCGAGGTGGGGGTCATCGGTGCCGGCCACCGCGAGGCGATGACGGGCGAGGTGCAGATCGTGATGTGCGTTAGTGAGGTTCACCCAGCCCCGGTGCTCAAATTCGCTAAAAAGCTCCCGGTAGGGCAGGACCTCGCGGTCCGCTAAACGTGCTGCGGATCCGTGCTGGCTAGAGGGCCCACGGAAATACTTCAGCGGATTCGCTGGCTGAGGAGCGAAATAGTCGTTGGAACCGGGAACAAAAACTCCGGGGAGATCTAAGAGCGGACCCAGTGCATCAAGCACCGGTTTCAGACCGTCACGGTGACCGAGATTGTCACCGATATTGACCACCAGATCGGGCTCTAGTTCAGCCAGCGAGCGGGTGAAGTCGATCTTGGCACGGTTGGATGGGACCATGTGCAGATCGGCAATATGTAATACCCGCAACCGAGGACGACCAGCGGGCAAGACCGGCACCTGTTCGTGACGGATTTTAAACCAGCGAGCCTCCAGACACGCGCCGTATACCAGGCTCGCAACACCCGCGACGGCCGTAACGGCTGTGGCACCGGCGAACCGGCGCCACAGCTTCGCGGATGTGATCACCTCTACCACCCCAGGGTCTTAGTTCGAAGACTCTGCGGACTCTGCTGAAGGGTCGTCCGAGGACTCGTTGTTCTCGTCGTCATCGGAGGAGTTTGAACCACCCTTTTTGGCTGAGGAAATGCTTCGCGGGCTCGGCGACCCATCATCACGGATTTCTCCATGCGGGTAGTCCTCGGCGACCTGTTTCATGTAGTCGATCCACATCGGACCGGCGATCAGCGAGCCCCACACGTCTTCGTAGTAGGTGCCACCGATGGTGTTACCCTTCAACGTTTTGGCCACCGACTGGTAGTTACCCACCCAAGCGGCGGTCGTGAGGCCTTCGGTGTAGCCGACGAACCACGTGGAGGATTCGTTGTTGTTTGTACCGGTCTTGCCAGCAATGTCAAAGTCAATATTGCCTTCGGCGATACGGTCCTTAGCGATGGGTTTCAGCGTGGAATTCAGCTGGACGATGTGGTCCTCATTCAGCACATTCTCGTTACACTGCACCGGTGGCACTTCATACTCGTTGCCGGCGGCATCGGTGACCTCGGTCAGGGCACGCGCTTCACAGTAGTTACCGTAGGAGCCCATGGTTGAGAAGGCCGAGGCCATCGTCAGCGGGGAGACTTCCTGCGCACCCAACAAGAACGACGGGTGTTGCGGGTCCAAACCTTCTTCACTCACTGCGCCGTGAACACCGGCAGCATCGGTGATATCGGTAATGGAGCACAGATCGGTGGCGAAGGCGGCACCGACGGTAGCGGTGTTAATCGACCAGTACAGACCGTAGTTCATCGGCATCGGTTTCTTCATGTTGCCAATGGTGTTATTGATGTTCCAGCCGTCTGTTCCGATCTGGGCTTTGCCTCCGTCGAGGCAGTAAGCGGGGAATTTCGCTCCCGTGTAGTCATCGCGGGAGGCGTTGACCGTGTCGGACATGGAGTGACCGGCACCGAGCCAGGCCAGTGACACAAACGGCTTCAGAGTCGAACCGGCCTGGAATCCCTGGCCACCACCGTCGGCGTGGTCGACAGAATAGTTGATCTGCGTGTTACCGGCTCCATCCTCGGGGCTATAGACAGTGTTTTGAGCCATGGCCCGGATATTTCCGGTGTCCTGCTCAACAGTCACAATGGAGGAGCCGAAGCCCTGAGTCTCTTCGCGAGGGACGGCCTTATTCGCTTCTTCGGCAGCTGCCTTCTGCATTTTCGCATCAAGCGTGGTCTTGATGGTCAGGCCACCGCGGTCCAGTAATTGCTGACGCGACTCCGGGTCCGGGCCGAACGCTGGATCGTTGAGGATCTGGCGTTGCACGTAGTCGCAAAAGTAACCCGAACTGTGTTGCGCTGCGATGCAGCCGGAGTTCTTTGGAGTGATATCCAACCCGAGATCTTGGGCCTGAGCTTCCTCTTTCTCTGCCGTGGTAATGAATCCTGCATTCTCCATTGATTGCAGGACAACGTTGCGACGGTTCTGTGTGGCCTCCGGATTGGTTTCGGGGTTCAACGCATTGGGTGATTGCACCATACCGGCCAAAATCGCCGCGTCCGACAGGTCCAACTCTGAGGCAGACTTATTGAAGAAGTGGTTGGCTGCAGCTTCAACGCCATAGGTCCGCCCGGAGAACAACACAATGTTGAGGTAGCCCTCGAGGATCTGCTCTTTAGACATCTTCTTCTCTAGCGCTACAGCCAGCTTCATTTCACGCAATTTATCGGCCGGTGTCTTGGTGCCCGACACTGTGGTGCGCAGGCCGTTGAGGTTCTGGTAGTTCACCAGCACGTTGTTGACGTACTGCTGGGTCAAGGTTGAAGCACCCTGACGGGTATCGGAGGTGGCATTATTGACCACCGCGCGTGCCAGACCCTGAGGGTCCACACCAGAGTGCTCGTAGAAGCGCTCATCCTCAATGGCGATAATGGCCTGCTGCATTTCTTCAGATATCTCATCCAAGGACACCGGTTCGCGGTTTTCCGCATAAAACGTGGCCAATTCGGTACCGTCCTTGTCAACGATCCGAGAGGGAACCGACATGGGCTCTTCCTGTAGTTCAGCAGGAAGCTCATCCAGCAGTTCTGTGCCGGTCGTTGCGGCAGCGCCGGTAACCATTCCCAAGGGTAATGCCAGTCCCGCTGCCAGCCCCCCGCAGAGAGCAGAGACGCCGAAGAAGGCAAAAATCTTACCCATAGTGGTCGCCATGTCGAACATTGCAAATTTTTTGGCCATGGTGCAATTCTATCTACGTCAGGTGATCTACTGACCCGGGGCCACCGGGGTGGAGGCGTGACAATCCCCACCGGTTTCGCGTTTTGTGTCCGGGTGTGGTGCAAACAGTGCGAGCGTCATGTCTATTCTTGACGGCCTTTCAATTATAGCCTGGGGAGATGACCGAAACCCAAAAAACACCAGAACCCGCGTCGGCTCCGGAACCAACTCGCTGGGAGTACGCCACGCTACCGTTGATTATTCACGCCACCAAACAGATCCTGGATCAGTGGGGCGATGACGGATGGGAACTCGTCACGGTATTGCCGGGACCAGATGGTAACGCTCCGGTGGCTTATCTCAAGCGTCCCAAACGCTAGTCACCCAGATCGTGGCCGTGCTCTACCCCTGAGATGTTGAACGATACCGAGGAGGATTTATGTCCGCAGTTGAAGACCGTCTCCAGGACGCTGGATTCACCCTTCCCGAGGTTGCCACCCCGCTGGCTGCCTACGTGCCCGCTTTACGTGAAGGTCAGTTGATCTACACTTCTGGTCAGTTGCCCCTGCAGAACGGGGAGCTGGCTGCCACCGGAAAACTGGGCGCTGATGTCAGTGTCGAGGAAGGCCAAAAGTTGGCACAGCTGTGTGTGTTGAACGCTATGGCTGCCGTGAAAAACCTGGTCGGCGACCTCGATCATGTTGCTCAGGTGGTCAAGGTGACTGGTTTCGTCGCTTCGGCCCCGGATTTTTACGGGCAACCGCAAGTCATCAACGGCGCCTCAGAACTGCTGGGCCAGGCTTTCGGTGCGGCTGGTTCCCATGCTCGTGCTGCCGTCGGGGTGGCTGTTCTTCCCATGAACGCCCCCGTCGAGGTCGAAATCACCGTCAAGGTTCAGGACTAATCAGCGCACAGTCCTACACAAGACATGGGTGGAGCCGGAACATGCTAGGTGTTCCGGCTCCACCCATGAGGAAGAGACGAAGAGAAGAAGAATTCTCCGGTTAACGTGCGCGCTGTCGTAGTCGTTGCAGGTCCAGAATGACCACGGCTCGGTTTTCCAAGCGCAACCAGCCACGCTGGACGAATTCGGCCAAAGCCTTGTTCACCGTCTCGCGGGAAGCACCGACCAACTGGGCCAGCTCTTCCTGAGTTAGATCGTGAGCAACGAGCAGGCCGTCGGAGGCGGTGCGACCGAAACGGTCGGCCAAATCCAGGATGGCCTTGGCAACGCGACCTGGCACATCGGAGAACACCAGGTCAGCCATCGACTCGTTGGTGCGCGTCAGGCGCTTAGCCAAGGCGCCCAGCAACTGCATGGAGACCTCCGGGGAGGAGTAGATGACCTTGCGAAGGTTTTCGTGACGCAGACCGGCCAAACGGGTTGCGGACACAGCAGTGGCGGTTGCGGTGCGTGGGGCGGGCTGGAAAAGGGCCATCTCGCCGAAGACCTCGCCGGGACCGAGGATGGCAAGCAGGTTTTCACGTCCATCCGCAGCGGCGCGACCAAGTTTGATCTTGCCGGAAATAATGACGTAGAGCTGATCACCATCGTCGCCTTCGTGGAAAGCAGACGCCCCGCGAGACAATTCAACTTCGGTCAGCTCTGCAGTCAACGCATCAAAGACTTCATCGTCAAGATGGGTAAAAAGCGGAGCATTGCGCAGAACATCCAAATCCATATGCGAGATCTTCCTAACTGGCCAAAACGGCCGGGTAAACGTTTTTCGGCGTAAGCTCGTTGTTAATTCTGCATCATCGGGATCACACTGTGAATACCTCGAGTGCAGTTACTCACATAATTATTCTACAGGCAGTAGAAATTGCCGGATGATCTGCTGATATTCATCTGTGAGCGATCAATGTGGTCGTCAACCGTTCCACCGAGAGATGGCTACAACGCTGGATGATGCAAGTCTTCACGGCATTTTTCCAGTCGTAGGGTTTAGGGTGGAGACACTGCGGGGATACGCGACGGTTTAGAAGACGCCACCGGATGCGCGTCGGGACGCGTAGCACGGAGAGAGTCGGGACGCGTAGCACGGAGAGAGGGGTGGCGCAGCGTAGTGTTCTTAACCTGGCTGGATTGGGTTCTTCTTGTCGTACTGGTCATCGTGTTCATCAATGGCATTCGACAGGGTCTCTGGGTGTCGGCCGGACGGATGCTGGGATTCGTTCTCGGCACCATTGCTGCCTTCTTTTTGATGCCCGAAGTCAACCGTTTCGTGGATTCTCCGATGTGGCGCATCGTGGCTATGGTGGTGTGCGCAGTTGTCCTCGTCGGCATCGGGATGGCCATTGGAGTGGCCGTTGGTCGAGCCGTACGACTACGGGTTAACGCTCCGATTGCCCGACGTGTGGACAAGGTGCTTGGAGGAATTGTCAATACCGCCATCGCCTCGGTGTTGATTGCCCTATTGGCCTTCTCTTTGTCATCGATGGGTATGCCACAACTAACGCAGACCATTAAGGAATCCCGGGTCATCGCTTTCGTCACCAAATTGACTCCTGAGTCTGGACGGACCTTCGTGGCTTCATTGTGGACCGATTTCTTGGATTCAGGGGTGATTCCCGAGTTGGGGCCGATGCTCCAGTCGCAAGGCCCGGTGGAGGACAATGCTGTCCGCCCTCCCAATGATGCCGTGCAACAGGCCGGACAGGCTACGGTCCGTATCACCGGAACTGCATTTGAATGCGGTCAGAACCAAACCGGTTCAGGATTCGCCGTGGAGCCGCAACGAGTGGTGACCAACGCCCACGTTGTTGCCGGAGTTGAGGGACCGACCGTCGAAGATCTCGACGGAAACGTCTATCGTGCTTCGGTGGTCTACTTCGACCCGGAGACCGATCTTGCGATTCTCCAGATTCCCGACGCCGATCTTCCAACGTTGGAGGTCGGTCGTGGATTAAGCATCGATGATGATGCCTACGCTCTCGGGTTTCCCGCCGGTGGTCCATACCGCATTACGACTGGCAAAGTGCAAGCTGAAGGTCCGGCCACGCTGAATAACATCTATGGTCAAGATCCGCATTTGACCGGCATTTATCAGTTGGCCTCCGATATCCGTGAGGGGAACTCGGGCGGCCCACTCGTCGATGACGCCGGCCAGGTTGCCGGCGTCATCTTCGCCAAAGCTCCCGATGCCCAGGTCGGCTACGCAATCACCGCCGAGGAAGCTGGGTCGGTGCTGATTTCAGCGCAGAGCTACACCGAACCGGTATCAACGGGGCAGTGTTTGGCTGATTAATTCATCACCGATGAACTAACGGTTGCATGCCTGCTGTTTCCGTGCGAGGCATGGTTTTCGGCGCGTTGCTCTTGTGAAATTTCATGTTTCGTCATACTCTTGTGATCACTATCACACTCATCACGCTGGTAGGCCCTGAAGATAAAGGAGTTGGGCATGGCCCTGACACAAGAATCACTCACCGCGGGGAGACAGCAACGCGAACAATTCAGTACCCGCTGGGTCTTCCTGTTGGCGGCAATCGGATCTGCCGTGGGACTCGGAAATATTTGGCGCTTTCCCTATGTCGCCTACGAAAATGGTGGTGGCGCATTCATCCTGCCGTACATGGTGGCGCTACTGACCGCAGGTATTCCGCTGTTGTTCTTTGACTACGCCATTGGACACCGCTTTAAAGGATCCCCACCACTGGCCTTCCGTCGGCTCAACCGGTGGACTGAAGCCATCGGCTGGTGGCAGGTGATGATCTGTGCCGTGCTCGGACTGTTCTATGCCGCCATCCTGGCCTGGGCCACTTCCTATATTTGGTTTTCGGTGACCGAAGCCTGGGGAGATGACCCAGAAGGCTTCTTCTTCGCGGAGTACCTGCAAGCCACAGAACAAGCCGAAGTGAGCTTCCAGATCGTTCCAGGAGTCTTCTTCCCGCTACTAGCTCTGTGGATCCTGGTGCTGATCATCCTCGCACGCGGGGTGGGCAAAGGCATCGGAGTTGCTGCCACGATCGGTATGCCTCTGCTGGTGATCATGTTCGTGATCTTGGTCGGCATTGGTTTGAGCCTGCCGGGCGCAGCCACCGGTTTGGATGCGCTGTTCACACCGGATTGGTCGGCACTGACAAGACCAGAAGTGTGGGTGGCCGCCTACGGTCAGATCTTCTTCTCCCTTTCGGTCGGCTTCGGCATCATGCTGACTTACGCTTCCTACCTGAAGCGACGCTCTAACCTGACCGGATCAGGTCTCGTTGTTGGATTCTCCAACTCCGGTTTCGAGTTGCTTGCCGGCATCGGCGTCTTCTCGGTACTGGGCTTTATGGCCCAGGCATCTGGGCTTCGGGTCGACGAGGTCGCTAGTTCCGGCATTGGTCTGGCTTTCGTGGCGTTCCCCGCCATCATTTCCGAAGCCCCCTTGGGGCTGGGCCCGATTATCGGCGTCCTGTTCTTCGGGTCGCTGCTGTTTGCGGGAATCACCTCGCTGATCTCGATTACCGAAGTGGTGATCTCCGGCATTATGGACAAAACTGGTTGGTCCCGCGCACGGGTGGTGGCTATTGCTGGTGGGCTCTCCGCCGTGGTCTCGCTCCTGGCCTTCAGCACCACCTCCGGAGTCCACCTCCTTGACGTCACCGACGCCTTTGTGAACAACATCGGTATTGTCGGGGTCAGCCTGGTGGCGGTCTTCGTGGTCTCCTGGGTGCTGTTCCGACTCAACGAACTTGTCGGGCACCTGAACTCGGTGTCTTCCTTCCGCCTGGGCTGGATCTACAAGATCTTGATCTCCGTGGTTATGCCAGTCGTGCTGGGTATTACGCTAGTCCAGTACATTCTGCAGGTCGTCAATGAAGGCTATGGGGGAATGCCCTCCTGGTATGTCGGCACTTTCGGATGGGGCATGTCAGCGCTACTGGTGGTGCTGGCCGTCGTGGTCGCACTGATCCCCTGGGCGAAAAACTCCGGGATGCAAGACGATCAGCACGAGCAAGATTTCGACATCAAGAACACACCCCGGCACGCAGACCAACCGGTCACTACTCAGGAGGTCAACCAGTGAGCACCATAGCAATTGTGATGATGATCATCTGCCTCGGGGCCGTATGGGGTGGCCTGGCCGTGGCGATCGTCCACCTGCGAGGCAACCCGGATGAGACCTCGGGAGAGCTCGGCGCCGACGGAGCTGTTCCCCTCGCCCAGCAGATCAACCAGAGCTGACGCGCAGGTTGTCGCATCCCCATCTGTTGCGGCCTGAACCCGCTGAACCACCGGTTCTGAGAGTTACCCAGGACCGGTGGTTCAGCGGGTTCAGCAGTTAAAAGCAGATGAGGAGCAGATTTTTACCCAAAAGATATCCCGCATTCTCGACAGATGTGGTTCACTGGGAGAAGATCTTCAGGAGCAAACCTGAGACCTGAGAGACCTGAGATGTTAAGAAGGGTTACCGTGTCGAATCAGAATTACCAGCCACCGCAGGGATATCCACATCAGCAGCAACCCGGTGCTGGTGCTTCGCAACAGTACTCGGCGCCTCGTCCGGGCGTGCAGAATCTGCAAGGCGGCTCCTCCATGCCGGTCGTGGCCGTGATGATCACGGCAGCCGCCGCCCTGGTAGCTGGTGCCGGTCTGTGGGCGATGATCAACGACATTACGTATTACAACCAAACACGTGGATACATCGGTGATCAGGCGGCGAGCTTCAATATCCTCTGGAATACGGAGTTTTTGCTCAACCTTGTTCTGAACATCGGTGGTGGAATCGTGGTGATGGTCCTGGTGCTCAGGGCCAAGGGATTGGACGGATCTCGTCCCATGTTGGGGTCGTTCACCTCCAAACACCTGGTGCAAGCCATTTCCTGGGCCATTGGCGTTTACGCGCTCTTGAACTTCATTGCTTTCGACTACTTCTACTGGGCGTCTGAAGCGTTGATGACAATCTTGCTGTTCTTGGTGGCAACAGCCTTGGTGTTGTTCGTCACCTGGTCACAGCTATTCAACGGCTCCGCTAGCGCACAGCCTGCAGGAGTACAGCCAGCAACGCCACCGTACCAGCGCCATGCTTACATGGGGTCAGCCCAGCCTGTCCGAGCACAACAGCCCGTCGCCTACCAGGACTTCGGTCAGCCGGTAGCGTCTCAGCAGACCGGCTATCAGCAATTCCAACAGGGTGGCCCCGACCAGGTCACACCGGGGGCACCGTCTCAGCAACAACCCGAACCGGTAGACCCCTTTGTCGCCGCCGCGTCTGCACAGCAGAACCAGACTCAGGCCCCGCAGCAGGTTCACCAGGAGGAAGACAAGCCGTCCGGCCGTCGGGCTGCCCAGCCTTCGACTGAACAGCACGGCGAACAGCCCGGAGGCCAACCCGCTCCGACTGAAGCCGAGCCCGTAACACCGGCACACCCTAACCAGGATGCCTCCACCGAATCCCACGACGAGACCGAACCTGACCAGAGCTGGAAACGTCCTGAAACGTCTGCCGAAACCCACGAGCCAGCAGTCGGTGTCGACCCAGTGGCCGATGCGCAGGTGGAAACCGGTGGTCGGTCCTCGACAGTCGGGGCCGACTCAGCACCTACCTCGGGCGGATTGACTCCCGCCGACACCGCCCAGCCGTTCTGGTTTGCGGTCTACACGCCCCGCCGGGCCGTGACTGAGCAGGGCGAACCGGCATTCGCGCTGGAACCGGGCCAGTGGATTCTGGCCTTGGAAGACCGTGGACACGAATTCCTCGTGCAATCCTACGATGGACAGCGTGGTCTGTTGCGTGAGCTCGAGGGGATTGAACGGGCACCGCAACAGTGACCGCTCGTGATCCCGAGGATGAAACACCACTAGCTCGAAAGCGTCGCGCTCGGAAAATCAATCGGGTGCTGGCGGAGTTCTTCCCTTATGCGGTCGCGGAACTGGATTTTGACAATCCCTTTGAGTTGCTGGTGGCCACCGTCCTGTCAGCCCAAACCACCGATGTGCGGGTCAATTCCGTTACCCCGGACCTTTTCGCCCGATTCCCGGATGCCGAAGCGCTCGCTATGGCCGATGAACGCGAAGTCCAAGAGTTGATCCGGCCGACCGGTTTTTATCGGTCCAAGACGAGCTCGATTATGAAACTCTCCCAAGCGCTGGTGGAGAAGTTCGCCGGATCGGTCCCGGACAATCTCAAGGATCTGACTAGCCTGCCCGGGGTGGGACGGAAAACCGCCTTCGTTGTGTTAGGCAACGCTTTTGGCAAACCCGGTCTGACCGTCGATACCCACTTTGGTCGAGTGTCCCGCCGTCTAGGCTGGACCACCGCTGAAGACCCCGTCGCTGTGGAAACCGCGGTGGCAGAGCTGTTCGAACCCCGCGACTGGATCATGCTCTCCCACCGGCTGATTTTTTTGGGCCGGCGCATCTGTCACGCGCGAAAACCGGCCTGCGGGGCCTGCCCGGTCGCCCGCTGGTGCCCTTCGGCCGGGATCGGCCCGTTGGACCCCTACAGTGCCAGTAGGCTGTTGAAGTATGAGTTAGCACCTGGGCGCGAAGAACTCCATCAGCGCATGCTCGAAGGAGCAACCCGTCGCCAGCTCCGTGCCGAGGGGTACTCGCTACAGGCCTAACTCCGCCACGATGACAGTCTGCACCACCCGCACCTCAGGAGGCGACCCAGCCCGTGCAGCCCGAGAAGACCACCCTGGAGACCGTCCAACAAGATTTGGTGGACCTGGTCAGTCGCTACGGCACGCTCAACGCGGAGCTTCCCGAGTGCGGATTTAGCACGCCCACTAAGGAACTCGATCCACGGGGTTTCCGATTTCCCCGCATGACCACCGAGAACGCCACACCGTCGGCGGTGCTGATTCTCTTCGGCGCCCTCGACGACGTGCCGGCCGACTATCGGAGCGAGACGGTGCCTAGTTCACTGGATGTCTTGCTCACCCAACGCGCCGTGACCTTACGCAAACACCCCGGCCAGATTTCCTTCCCGGGTGGTCAGCGCGATCCTGCCGATGCCGATGACACCGCCTGTGCATTGCGGGAAGCTAGCGAGGAAACCGGCCTCGATCCATCCTCCGTCACCGTGTTGGGACAACTACCCACCGTGGGACTGCCCGTGACCAATTTTTCGGTCACCCCAGTCATCGGATGGTGGTCCACCCCCGGCAGTGTTGACGTGGTCGACGATCATGAAGCGACCCGCGTCTTTCGCGTCCCCGTCGCCGATCTGATCGACCCCGATCACCGAGTCTCGGTGCTGATGACCGCACCGGAGACCGGAGAACTTCTCCGCCCGGTCATGCCCGGATTCCTCGTGGCCGACACGCTGGTGTGGGGGTTTACCGCCTTGCTCATCGACCGCATTCTGGATCTTCTGGGATGGACGCATCCTTGGGATCGGGCCCAGTGCGTAGACGTCACCGGGTGGGACGCGACGCAACCCGCCCCGAAAATTTTTACCTGCCACGAGCACCTGTCTGACTAGCTGGGGCCGTCACGGCGCGACCCGCCCGTCCACAGTTGGACGGCGAGCGACGATCCTGTTCCACAGTCGCGGGCACCTGCTGGGACGGGCCTGACTGTGCCAGGCACAGTAGAGGGCATGAGAGCACTCCCGAAACGTCCGCGTCACCAGCGCGCTATCGCAACAGCGACGATAGACCGCCCGAGCAGGCTCAGTGCCGAACAGCAACAGACCTACCGTTACCTGCTGGGGTTATTAGCCAGCCTGGGTATTGAGATTCTATCCGGTGACACCGCCACAGCACCCCAGCCGTCCTCGGCGCGACAGATGCAACCACGCCAGCTCCAAATCCGGCTGAACTCAGGTCATCACCGCAGGGTGAGTATTGGTCCATTCAGCTGGAGGCTACCCGACGACACCGAGGCGCTACTCGAGCATTTACACCACGACCCCGCCGACCCCGGTCACCCGCCAGGTGCTCACGCCAAGCACCCAGACCAGGTGGTACTGGTGCGGACCACCACCGCCCCGGCAACACCCTGGGCCGGATGGAACCTCGCTCGGGTGACCCGCTACGGCGCTCCCACACTGCTGGTCGACGCCGACCCTCAGGCCGCCTGTTCGCGCGCGCTCGTGCCCCGGTTGCATCACCCCTCACGGCGGGGCTGGGTGTGCTGGGCTACCGTGCAGGACGGGCTGGCAGTAGGAGAACGATGTTTTACCGGGCTCAGCTCGCGACATCGGGACACACCGCTGGCCTTCCTGGGCTTCGAGGTCCCCGATGACACGGACTCTGTCGTGGGGGCCATGCCAGATCAGCACGATGTGGTTCAGGTTCTTGAGGCAACCGCCCGCATGGGTATCACCACGGTCACCGATGTTGGGTTCGACGCCAATCGAGCAACCGAGTTGCAGTCCCGTGGCGCCACCCTGGTTACTCTCGCCACCACCGGCGTCTCTCCCGCTGGGCTGACTCCCGACATCGTGGTGCGCTTCCCGGGCCCGGGAGGGGTGGTGCCACGTATCCGTCACCGGGTACTGCGCCTGCTGACTACCTCGCTACCCTCGACAGACCCTCCGGCCATCTTCCTCCCGCTCAGTTGGGGATACCGTCCCCGCAATCTGGACATCACACCGCAACGAAGCGACCGACGCCTCTACACCACCCTGTTTGGCCACCGGAGGTGGCCTCGATGAGACATTTCGTCCCTGACCTGCCTCCGGCTCCAGCGACTGACCGGTGGGCCCAGGCAAAACTCTGGCTGGCTTCACGCCTGGCCGGCGCCGGGGAACAATCCCAGGAGGAGCACACCGCCGAAGCCATTGGCCGACATGTCGAGTCGTTGGGACCGCAACACGCCCGGCATTTGATGACCCGGCTGCTCGACGACCTGCAAGGACTCGGGCCGCTGGCCGACTATCTCCGCCAGGAAGGCGTCTCCGACATCATGGTGACCGGAGAGGGGCACGTCTGGCTTGACTGCGGGCATGGGGTCGAACCCACCGAGCACAGACTGCCCCGGGCAGAGGTCATGAACCTGGCCCGTCGGCTACTTTCTCAAGGCGGACGACGCCTGGATGAGGGCCAGCCCTTCGGTGACGTGTTTCTGGCTGGGGCTCGCATTCACGCACTGATCCCACCGGTCGTGGAGCACCCTCAGCTCAGTATCCGCTTGCCCCATCCGGACACCCCGCGACTTGAGCAACTCAGTCAGCAATGGCCCCACCGCGAGTACTGGTTACGCGTGTGTGAATTCCTTGTCCAATGTCGCGCAAATGTCCTGATTTCCGGAGCCACCGGCTCGGGCAAAACGACGCTAGCCTCCAGCCTGCTCTCCACGGTGGACAACCACGAACGCATCATCACTATTGAGGACACCCCCGAACTACGTATTGACCACCCACATGTGGTCAACCTGCGCACCCGGGAAGCCAATATTGAAGGGGCCGGCGCCATCGAAACGCGGGAGCTGATCCGACAGTCGTTGCGTATGCGACCCGATCGGTTGATCGTCGGAGAGTGCCGCGGAGCCGAAATCGCCGAATTCCTCACGGCGATGAATACCGGGCATCAAGGCGCGATGGGAACCCTGCACGCCAACTCTACGGCCGATGTCCCAGCCCGCCTCCACGCGATGGGCGGTTTAGCCGGGCTTTCCCCAGAGGTCCTCACCCTGCAAGCCCGGTCAGGCGTCGACGTGCTGATGCATATCTGCCGAGACGAATATGGCCGGCACCCCGCCGAATTAGCCGTGCTGGCGCCGGAAGAACGAGCCGGTCAAGCCTTGACGGTACTACCGGCTCTGACGCAACGCGGTAGCACCCTGTATGAAGGCCCGGGCCTGGCCGTCGTCGAACAACTGGGCACCAAACCAGAATGGAAGGGGCTGCCCCGATGAGCCGAACACCAACCACGCTCGCCCACCGTAGCAAAAACCTCCTCGCCACTACCCCGCTCGGCCCATTGCTGGGCCTAGCCGAACCAGGAGAACTGTCCGAAATTATCGAGATGCTCCGCCAAGCCGCCGCGTTGCTGGATGCCGGACGCGACCCCCAACGTGTCTGGAGCGAACTAGCCCTAGGTTACCCGGCGTGCCCACGCTCCGTAGCTACCGACGATACCGACCCGGGATGTTGTCTGCACCATACCTTGGCAGCCCAGCAGGGATTGGAAGTCCTCGCCGAAACCCCACTACAACACGTCACCGGTCCAGGAGAACCACACTATTGGCAACAGATCAGTGGCAGCCTCGAACTCGCCAGAGATACCGGAATGAAACTCTCCACACTGCTCAGCCGACTTGCCGATGCTCTTGAAGCCGGAGAAGATGTCCACCAAGCTCGGCAGACCGCGGCCGCCGGGCCACGTTCGACAGCCACACTTTTGGCGTGGCTTCCCGTAGCGGGCATGGCCCTGTCCGCGATGATCGGGGTCACTGTCTTCCACCTGTTACTCGAACCGATCGGGTGGGTGCTGTTGGCCACTGGCATAGGGCTGGCCACGCTAGGTCGGTGGTGGAGCCAACGGCTGGTGAAAGAGGCCCAGAATGTCTGAAAGGTCTCGCGATTACCTGGACCCCGCTCTAGCCATGGACCTGTTAGCTGCGTTGTTGTCCTCCGGCATCGGTCTGGCGAGCGGTCTGCAGCACATCGGTACGCGTTTTCCCCAAGCCCGCGAGCTCTCCGAGGTCGGGCTCCGGCTCCATCACGGATTCAGTTGGCAGCAAGCCTGGGAACCGGTCGCCGGTATCACTGAGTACCAGACCCTGGCCGAACACCTGTATTTCCCGTTTACAGCCGCCGTCCCGAGCGCCACCGTGATTCGCGGGGCGGCCTCCAGCCTGCGTCGACACCGACAACGAGCCGCTGAGAAACGCGCAGCCGAGCTGGGCATCAAACTCGTGGTGCCCATGGGCGTTTGTCTGCTTCCCAGCTTTATCTGCCTGGGCGTGATGCCACTGGTGATCACCCTGTTTCCCGACGTGATGAACCTATAACTGAATAGTCCCTGTCCGTCAAACAACATCACAACATCCCATACCACAGAAAGGAGCTCGTCATGAGCGACCACATCCTGTCCTCGCACAACACTGCCGCTGTTTCCGACCAGGAATTTCAGGTTGATCTCAGCGACGAATCTGGAGCTCAAACCGCCGAATACGGCATCGTGATGCTCGCCGCCGTAGGATTCGCCGGCTTGCTGGCCGTCATTCTCTCGGGTGGGGCCGTCCAAGACCTGCTGAATGGTCTGGTTGAGCAGGCCTTGCAGTTCTAAAACGGCGGTGTGAATCGGGTTGCCGTGGCATTCAGCGGTGAGTGCCACGGCAACCCGGCCACCATATCTCCATCTGACAACCAGCCACGATGTGGCCCGGAAGGTAGGGACGACGATGTCTCAGGCATTTAGATACCGAGTAGGCCGTGATACTGGGTCGGTGACCGCGGAATTCGCGGTGGTGCTCCCAGTGGCCATGATAGTGGCGGCGATGCTGGTCAACGCCGTGGTGATCGGTGTCCAACAAGTTCGGCTCGAGCAAGCTGCCGCCGCGGCAGCTCGAGAACTGGCCCGTGGGGAGCCCGCCGATGGGGTGACAGCTACCGTATCGCGGATGGCGGGAAGCCAGGCCTCCGCCCAGCAGGAGATCTCCGGTTCGTGGGCCAGCGTTACCGTGTCGAGGCCCACCCCGGGTCCGGTTGGCTGGCTCAACATCGGCACGTTGGAAGCTCGTGCTCATGCACCGTATCAGTGGGTGATTTCCCCATGAACACCCCACCAGTGCCATGGGACGACCAGCAGGGTTCTGGCACCGTTGTGGTGGTTGGCATCATCGGCTGTTTAGCCACACTGCTTATAGGAGGGTTGATGCTCGTCCAAGCCACGGTCGCTTCCTCGCGGGCGGCTGCGGTCGCAGACCTAGCAGCCTTGGCTGCCGCCGATGCTGCCCGGTCACTGATTCCAAGCGAACCGTGTCAGATTGCCGAACAGACCGCAACGCGCCATCACGTCAGGATGGAATCCTGCCAGTGGGAATCCGACGATACGGTGCGGGTCTCGGTTACCAATGAGCTCGTCGCCGGTTCCGGGCCCCTCGGGTTGGTCGCAACAGCGGAATCACGGGCCGGCCCTGACCGGATGATGGCAGGTACCGCAACAGATGAGTGAGTACTGCCACGGCCCCGGGTTTATCCAAGGGCGAGTTACGGTTCCCACATTTAGGTGATTGCACGCAGGAAGGGCATCCTTGCTCGCATTCACAGGCCAGAATTGCGTCACGGGTGGCCTTGACCCACATCCGCGCCGTGTTAAAGCCACGACGAGCGAATCCCGCCCCACCGGGGTATCCGTCGTAGATAAAGACCGTGGGTTGGGAGGTGTCCGGGTGCAACACCATCGAGACCCCTCCGATATCCCACCGGTCGTTGGAGGCCACCAGTGGCAACATACCAATCATTGCGTGTTCAGCAGCGTGTAATGCTCCAGGCATCCGGTCGGTGGTCAGCCCTGCGGCGATCAGCTCGTCGGAGCTTGTGGAAAACCACACCGCTTCGGTGAACAGCTCTTGTGCGGAAAGTTCGAGTGGTTCTTCTCCGAGTACTTGAGAAGTGATCACTTCTCGCCGCTGGTAGGACACGACTCGGGTCGTGACCTTGACGTTGCCGAGGTTCCAGGTCAGTCGGGTTGGTTGTGTCGCCGAGTCCGGAACGACTTGTTCGAGCGTGTTGAGAATCGCGACCTGTGTGGTTTCTCGAGCCTGGGTGTAGAAATTGGGTTCAGCACGAACGACGAGCACCACCCCGTTGTCCTCATCGAGGACAGTAACCAGCCACGTGCGCCCCTGGTGAACATACACCGCTCCGGGGTGGGCTTGGGAATGTGATTGTTCGGCGCTGATGGTACCTAAAACGGTGCCGGTCTCTTCGTCGACGATCTCCAACGGTGCTCCGCCGATATCGCGCAACCCGATCGTTGCGGCCGGCCGGTCGGGGTGGGTCCAGAACCAGCCGGCGGGACGGCGCCGCAGATAGCCTTCTGCGGTGAGGTCCTCAAGGAGGCGGTGAACGTGTTCTTCGGGACCAAAATCTGGCAGATCCTCGGGGGTGAGTGGAAGTTCAGCGGCCGCCGCGCCCAGGTGTGGACCGAGAATATAGGGGTTCGTGGGATCAATAACCACGTCTTCGACCCCAATGTCGAAAATTCGTTCCGGGTGATGCACCAGGAAGGTATCTAGCGGATCCTCACCGGCCACATAGATAGCCAAAGAATCTTGACCGCTACGACCGCTACGTCCCAGTTGCTGGAAAAAGCTGGCGCGGGTGCCAGGCCAACCGGTAATGATCACCGCATCCAGCCCCGAAATATCAATGCCAAGTTCCAAAGCGGGCGTGGTGGCCACCGCCAGGAGCTTCCCATTGTCTAAGGCTTGTTCCACCTCGCGCCTTTCCTCCGGCAAGAGTCCAGAGCGGTAGGCTGCTACCCGCGAGACAAGATCCGTCTTTACCTCGCTGAGCTGTCGCTTGGTCGATTGCGCCATGGCCTCCGCCCCGCGACGGGAACGGATGAAGGCCATGGATCGAATCTGCTGGATGGCGAAATCAGTGAGAAAGTCTGCTCCAGTAGAGATCAGCGAACGACGCCGTTGAGCACCGTGTTCTCCGGTGTCATCGGAGAATTCGGGCTCCCAGAAGCCCACTGAGACGGCGCCGTGCCCGGATGTATCACAGGTGACTGCTCGCACCGGTGCACCAATGAGTTCTGCGAAACTCGTCGCGGGATCCGAGGAGGTCGCAGAGGCACCGATGAAATGCACGTCGGTGTTGTGATAGTGAGCGCAGACTCTGCGCAGACGGCGCAACACTACCGCCACATGAGAACCAAATACGCCGCGATAGGAGTGGGCCTCGTCGATGATCACCCACCGCAATCGCCGGAAAAACCGGGTCCACTGGTGGTGCTGGGGCAAAATCCCAAGATGCAACATGTCCGGGTTCGTGAGCACAATATTGGCGTGGTCGCGTACCCACCGTCGAGTCTGCGGATCCGTATCGCCGTCGTAGGCTTCAGGGCGTAAGCCGGCCTGGAGCCGATCTGCCAGCTGGGACCAGGACACCAATTGGTCGGCACCCAGCGCCTTGGTTGGAGCGAGATACAGTGCCGTCGCTGTCGGGTCCGCGAGAATGCTGGAAGCCACCACGGCCTGGTATGCCAATGATTTTCCCGAGGCGGTTCCGGTGGCCAGAATGGTGTGCTCAGACCCGAGAGCTATCTCGATGGCCTGAGCTTGGTGTAACCACGGGCGGTGAATCCCGCGGTGTGCAAAGGCCTCACGGACCGCTTCAGCAATACCCTGTGGCCAGTGGGCATAAGTTGGTTCGCGTGCGGGAATGTAACGACCGTGGACGAACTGGGCCGGCACTGTGGAATATCCCAGGGCCTCTCGCAGCTGATTGAGCGCAAGACGTTCTGCCGCCTGCCCAGCACTATCCGGGCAACCAGACAGGTCGCGGTCAGCGGAGTCGGGATCGTCGAGCGGGTGGATCCTGTGTGCTCCTAGACCTGGAAATGCTCGTGAGTCTGAACATGGTCATCGGAGACATCAGGGTGAGCTAACACCACGACGTCGGCGAGCGGAGTCCAGCCCAGGTGCTTGTACAGTGCCTGACCATCGGCCCCGGCAATGAGGAGGCCTTCTTCGACGGCTTCTTCCAAGGCCAGGGAGCCAAGGTAACGCATCACCAGTGAGCCCAGTCCCTGACGACGGAACTCGGGGTTGGTCCAGATCCGGTCAAAGACGGCGTGTTGACCGACGACACCCACACGTCCGCGAGCGGCGGTGTGGTCCGGACCGGTGGGGTGCTCGTCGGTGGTGATAAAGCTCAGTGAGTACCACCCGTCCTGCCGACGGACATCGGCGATGAACTCGTCGGGGACAACAGGTTCTTCCACATCGTGGCTGGCCATGTCAGTGACCATCAGCTTCTCACCCACACCGATGGCCTTCAGGCCGGTTTTTTCAGCCAGGCGTTGAGCGGCGGCCTCGGCGGGCTCAGGTTGCGCGGGCAGATCGGAAGCAACGATCAAACGACGGGTGGGGTGCTGTTTGATTTCATCGGCCACAGTATTCAATACGTGGTCGTCGGTGTTCGCGATGACGTACTCCCACAAGTCTTCGGTCGCATCATCAGAGATGGCCGGTCGCAACGCAGCGTGGATTTCTCCGTGGGACGTCAGGTGGTGGTTCCGGATACGGGCGCGCCCTGTCAGCCAATTGGTGACAAGTTCGTCAGTCAGCGATGAGGAGATAGCCATGACATTAAGCATACCTGGCAGGGCCGGCCAGGCCCACACACGTAATCAACTTGAGATGAAAAGATTTGTCGTTGTGTCTTACCCTGAGACATGTGAGTTCCGTATCCGCTAGCCCCCAGACCAAGATCGCGCTGTACTATCATTTTGCTCCGATTCCCGATCCGCAAGCAGTGCAACTGTGGCAACGAACCCTGTGTGCGTCATTGGGGCTCACCGGTCGCATCATTATCTCTGAACACGGCATTAACGGCACCGTGGGCGGACCCATTCGAGACGTGAAGGCGTATGTGAAAGCCACCAGGGAGTATGCGCCGTTTACATCGTTGACCGTGAAATGGTCGGATGGTTCGGATGAGGATTTTCCGCGCCTTTCGGTCAAGGTTCGTCCCGAGCTGGTGGCCTTTGATGCTCCCGATGAAATTGAGGTCAACGACCAGGGAGTGGTCGGCACTGCTGAACATCTCTCACCGCAACAGCTCCACGAGCTGGTGGAGAACCAGAAGCGGGCCGGAGAAGACGTGGTGTTTTTTGACGGTCGCAATCGGTTTGAGGCCGAGATTGGTCGGTTCAAAAACGCGGTGGTGCCCGATGTGGACACGACCCGTGACTTCGTGGCCGAACTCGACTCCGGTAAGTATGATCATCTCAAAGATCAGCCGGTGGTCACCTACTGCACCGGGGGGATCCGGTGCGAGGTGTTGACCGTGCTGATGGCCAACCGTGGATTTAAGAACCTCTACCAACTCGATGGTGGCATCGTGAAATATGGCGAGGCCTTCGCTGACCGTGGCCTGTGGGAGGGCTCGCTGTATGTTTTCGACCAGCGGATGCACACCGAATTCTCCTCAGCAGCCAAAACCATCGGGCACTGCATCTTGTGCGAGCAACCCTCGAGTCAGCTACGGAATTGTCACGCCCCCGGATGCCGGCACTTGCAGGTGGTGTGCGACCAGTGCGAGGCAAACCACCCCGACCGAATCTGTGAGGTCTGCGCCTCAACCTTTGAGGACTCGCAGGAGTCTTCAGCATGACTCACTCGAAGCAGCCGGCCCTGGGGCCGATGCCGACAACACCACGGGCCGACCGGGACCTGATCGGTGCGCTGGCGGCAGACCTTGACCAGGTCAACTACCGGGCTGATCCCATCGCCGAGTTGCTGGGGCCGTGGGCGATTGCGGCCTTGGACCGAGAACAGGCAGAACCCGCCCGTGTCGTGGTGGAGACGATGCTGAAAAACTCGACAGAGCAGATCAGCCCGGAACAGGGTTTGGCAGCGGTCATCAGCGTGTGGATGCTCGGCGATGCCGTGGCCACCGAGTATCTCGAGGCTGCCTTGCCGACCCTGGGTGTTGCCGGGGCAGTGCAGCTGGGGCTGGGCACCGTCGTGGAGGGGCGCTTCGTGCCGGGCGTGGACCTGTCCGTCTACGACGCTGATCGTCCCGGACAGCTCTGGGTGGCCAGCGATCAGACCGCGTTGCAACTACGCCAGCCCCTACCGGGCGGACACGTGCTGGGCGCAGGTCGGGCGTCGCTGACCTTGGCGGGGCTCGTTCCGCGCGAACCGGTGGCTACCGCCCTGGATCTTGGAGTCGGGTGCGGGGTGCAGACCTTTCATCTGTTGGACCACGTCCAGCACGTTACCGCTACTGATATTTCCGACCGAGCGTTGGCCTTTACCTTATTCAATGTCCTCCTGAACGCGTCGATGTTGGGCGTTGATCCAGCACACCCGCAGCACCGCCTGACTCTGCGCAACGGATCAATGCTCGAGCCGGTGGCCGAACAGCGGTTTGATCTCATCGTTTCTAACCCGCCCTTTGTGATTGCACCCGCCGGCGGCCCTGCCGGTGCAGAACATACCTATCGGCAAACCGGCGCCACCGGGGACGCGGTGACCGAACAACTTATCCAAGAACTTCCGACAGCACTGACCGACGGTGGGACCGCGGTGTTGATGGCCAACTGGGAAATTCATCACGACCAGCAGTGGGACACTCGGATCCGCCAGTGGTTACCCGGCCCACCGGCCGATTCCGGCTCGGATGCTGTGCTCGTGGACGCCTGGGTGATTCAGCGCGATCAGCAAGATCCGGCTGGATATGCCGAAACCTGGTTGGCCGATTCCTCTGACCAGCTGGATCCGGCCCTGTTTGCCAGCGGATATCGTCGCTACCTCACCGATTTTGCTCAGCGATCCGTGACCGGGATCGGTTTCGGTTGGGTGCGTCTGCGGCGACGGACTACCGGGGCAGCGACCCCGTTACGCCGGCTCGAGTCATATCAGGGTGAGGTGCACCAGCCCGTGGGGCGGGCATGGACTCAGGCTGTGAAGGCCTGGGACACGCTGCAAACCACCGACTGGACGCAACGCCACGCCCGGGTCCCGTACCATGTGACCGAAGAACGGTATCAACACTTTGGGGCTGAGGATCCAGAGGTTATCATGGCCCGGCAGGGTGCCGGCTTCGGGCGGACTGCCATTCTGGACACAGCAACGGCTGCGGTATTGTCGGTAGCAGATGGGCAACTGAGCTTGCGCCAGATCTTTGCGGCGGTTTCGGGGCTCTTAGGCCTGGACAAGACCGCCAGTACCGCATTAGAACGGGCGGTTGCACAGCTGATCGTCGAAGGGTTCGTCGTCTTAGCGGATGACGGTGATTCCGTCACAAACCGTGACGAGCAGACGCAGAGCCGTGGTGAGAATTGAAATAATCGGATAGTCACAAACATTCCGGGTAGTGTGCCTGTCAGTGCATTAGTTGGCGTCATGCCTGGGAAATTATTGGAGGAACCTCGTGCCAGAGAAGTCATCCCCGACCACCGGCGGTACTCACTTGGTGATTGTGGAGTCCCCGGCGAAATCTCGGTCGATCGCCAAATATTTAGGTGACGGTTGGGTTGTGGATGCTTCAGCTGGTCACATTCGAGATCTCCCGCGTCCCTCGGACCTGCCGGCCGAACTGAAAAAGGGCAACTACGGAAAATTCGCGGTCGATACCGAGAATGGGTTTGAACCCTATTACGTGGTCTACCCGGATAAGAAGAAAAAGGTCACCGAGCTGAAGAAATTGCTCAAAGACGCCGATGACCTCTACTTGGCCACTGACGCCGACCGAGAAGGGGAAGCTATCGCCTGGCACCTCTACGAGGTGCTCAAGCCCAAGGTTCCCGTCTACCGGATGACGTTTACCGAAATCACCAAAGAAGGTGTGGCCCGCGGTTTAGACAATATCCGGGAGATCGACCACGACCTGGTCGATGCTCAAGAAACCCGTCGCATTCTGGACCGATTGTTCGGATACGAAATTTCTCCGGTGCTTTGGCGTAAAGTCGCCCCTGGGCTCTCGGCCGGACGGGTGCAGTCGGTGGCCACCCGCCTGGTCGTGGAGCGAGAACGGGAACGGATGGCATTCATCCCGGCCGGCTATTGGGACATTGACGGTCAGTTCGCCACCCAGAGCGAGGAATCCTTTACCGCCCGACTGAGTGCCGTTGATGATCGACGGGTCGCCACCGGCCGTGACTTCACCGATCGCGGTGAGCTCAAATCCTCGGCCACAGACCAGGTCGTGCACCTGGACCAATCCTCGGCTACTGCTCTGGCCGAAGGACTGGCCGATGCCGAATTTCGGGTGACTTCGGTGAAGGATAAGCCGTACCGGCGTCGTCCCGCCGCCCCGTTCACGACCTCCACATTGCAACAAGAAGCCTCCCGTAAATTGCGGTTCTCCTCACGGGTGACCATGCAGGTGGCCCAGCGACTCTATGAGAACGGGTTCATTACCTATATGCGTACTGACTCGGTGGTGCTGTCCACCGAAGCCATCAACGCCGCCCGAGGACAAGCCACCGAACTCTACGGCCAAGATTCCGTGCCCGAGACTCGGCGCTACTACACTTCCAAGAACACCGCAGCCCAGGAGGCCCACGAAGCGATCCGTCCAGCTGGGGACCACTTCCGCACTCCTGCCCAGGTCTCCTCCCAGCTCTCCGGCGACGAATACCGGCTCTATGAGCTGATTTGGAAGCGCACCGTGGCCTCGCAGATGATCGATGCCACCGGGTATACCGCCACCGTGAAGTTGCAGGCTAGCTCCGCTGAAGATACCCCGCGAGTAGCAGAGTTCAGCGCCTCCGGCACCGTGATTACCGTGCCCGGTTTCTTGGCGGCCTATGAAGAGGGCCAGGACGAGTCCAACCAGCAACAACAAGTGCGGCTACCGGATCTCAGTGTTGGTCAGCACCTGGATGCCTCTGAGGTCACTGCCAACGGCCACGAAACCACCCCGCCGGCCCGATACACCGAAGCTTCGATCGTGGCCGAACTCGAAAAGCGCGAGATCGGTCGACCCTCCACCTATGCGCCGACAATCTCGACCATCATGGATCGCGGATACGTCAAGAAACGAGGCACCGCGCTGGTGCCCTCCTGGACCGCCTTTTCGGTAATCCGGTTGCTCGAAGAACACTTCGACCGTTATGTGGATTATGACTTCACCGCTCGGATGGAAGATGACTTGGATAAGATCGCGGCTGGGGAAATGGAGCGGGCTGCGTGGCTGGAAGCGTTCTACTTCGGTGCCGAACACGCTGCCCAGACCGACGATGACCAAGCCGCCGACGGACTGAAATCTGTCGTGGAAAATCTCGGTGATATTGATGCTCGTGCGGTGAACTCGGTACATCTCACCGATGACATCACCCTGCGAGTCGGACGCTACGGGCCCTATCTGGAAAAGGCGCTACCGGCTGATGCCTCCGAAGGGACCGACCCCGAACGGGTCAATGTTCCCGAGGATTTGGCCCCGGACGAGCTCACCGCGGACAAAGCCCGGGATTTGATCGATAACGCCGCCCCGTCGGAGCGGATCCTGGGCGTGGACCCTGAGTCTGGGTATGAGATTGCCGCCAAGGACGGTCGGTACGGGCCCTATGTGACGCAAGTGATTCCGGAACCAACCCAGGAAGAAATTGACGCTCAGCCGACCGAATACTATAAAAACGGCAAGCCCAAACCGAAGAAGAAGCCCAAACGACCGAAGCCCAAGACCGCGTCCTTGCTGAAATCGATGGACTTGGCCACGGTGACCTTGGAGGATGCCCTCACGGTGCTCTCATTGCCACGCGTGGTGGGTACTGCCGACGATGGGACCAAGATCACCGCCCAGAACGGCCGATTTGGTCCGTATTTGAAGAAGGGTACTGATTCTCGGTCCTTGGAAACCGAGGAGCAGATGTTTACCATCACCCTCGAAGAAGCCGAAAAGATCTATGCCCAGCCTAAAAAGCGCGGACGTGGTGCAGCCAAGCCACCACTGGCCGAACTAGGGGAGGACCCGAACTCCGGTGGCAAGGTGGTGGTCAAGGACGGCCGTTTCGGCCCCTACATCACCGACGGTACCACCAATGTCACAGTGCCACGCGGTACCGATCCGCAGGCGGTCACCGCAGAGCAGGCCTATCAGTTGCTCAGCGATAAGCGTGCGAAAGCCCCGGCAAAGAAAAAGCGTTCACCGCGGAAAAAGACCACCGCGTCCAAAAGCTAGTAGGGCTTCACCCACCTAGCTCACCGGCGGCCGCCGCAGAGAGAGTAGGCTAGAAGCATGCGCCTTGGAGTACTGGATATTGGATCCAATACAGTTCATCTGCTTTTAGTCGACGCTCACCCCGGAGCTCGCCCCAACGCCTACGCTGATCACAAGCAACAACTGTCGTTGATCCGGCATCTCGATGACCAGGGTGCGATCACTACCGAAGGCGTCGACAAGCTTCTGTTATTCATTCGGGAGGCGGTGAGCTTTGCTCAGCGCAACGGTGCAGAAGACATGATCGCCTTTTGTACCTCGGCGATCCGTGAATCGGCCAACGGCCCAGAGGTCCTGGCCAAAGTCACCGACGAAACCGGAGTGCATCTGGCCGAACTCAGTGGCGACCAAGAAGCAGCGATGACATATTTCGCCGTCCGGCGCTGGCAAGGTTGGCACGTGGAACACCTACTGAACTTTGACATCGGTGGCGGTTCCTTCGAAATTGCCTATGGCACCGATGAGTTGCCCTCCCGTGCAGTCTCGGTCCCGTTGGGTGCAGCCCGGTTAACCCGTGAATTTCTGTCCTCGGACCCGCCGAAAGGCAAGCAACTCAGAAAGCTCTCCGGCCACATTGAGGCGGTTTTAGACGACACACTGGGACATTTGGGGGATTCGATTCAGATGCCCGAGCACACTGTGGTGACCGGCACCTCCAAGACGTTCCGTTCCTTGGCTCGTGTCGCCGGGGCCGCACCCAGCTCGGAAGGTCCCTTTGTCACCCGGACGCTGAAGCGCAAAGACCTGAAGTATTGGATCGGCAAAATGTCGAAGATGACGGTCGACCAACGAGCCCAGTTGCCCGGCGTGTCCGAAATCCGGGCCCCGCAGGTTTTGGCCGGAGGCATGGTGGCCCATGCGGCGATGAAATACTTCGGCGTCAAACGCTTGGTGATTTGCCCCTGGGCGTTGCGCGAAGGGTTAATGATGGGACGGCTCGACGCGTTGTTGATGGAAGGCGTCGTCGGTCGTGATCTGGACCCGTGGGTGGGCTCG
Source organism: Auritidibacter sp. NML100628 (assembly GCF_003185985.1). Classification (NCBI taxonomy): domain Bacteria; kingdom Bacillati; phylum Actinomycetota; class Actinomycetes; order Micrococcales; family Micrococcaceae; genus Auritidibacter; species Auritidibacter sp. NML100628. Next base: position 155,947 of record NZ_QHLP01000001.1, on the reverse strand, counting down.
CTGAATCTTTCCTCTGGTGCCGAAACTCCCGGGTTCTCACTGGGGGTCGTCAGTGCCTGAGATTCCGGCCGACGTGGCGCCCATACCCGTCACGCTATCGTCTTCCTCAGTGTTTGCGCTCCCGCCACAACACGTCTTCGGAATGGCCGAAGATTTGGGCTATGACGGCGTAGAAATCATGGTCACCCAGAACTCGTGGACGCAAGACCCGAGGAAACTAGACCAACTGTCGGAAAAATACTCCATGCCCATTCATTCGATTCACGCCCCGACCTTGCTGTTCACCCAACAAGTCTGGGGCTCGGCGTGGAACAAAATTGCCCGCTCGGCCGACATGGCCCGCGAACTGGGCGCTGATATCGTGGTTGCTCACCCGCCCTTCCGCTGGCAGGGACGCTACGCCAAAGGCTTCAAAGACGGGATCCGCGACATCATGGATGCCACCGGGGTGATGATTGCGGTGGAGAATATGTACCCTTGGAAGGTCTCCGGGCAAGAAATCAAAATGTACCTGCCGCACTGGGACCCCACCCCGGAAGATTATGACCACATCACGTGGGACTTCTCCCACGCTGGAATCTCTGACGCCGACTCGCTGGCGGTCTTCAAATTGCTCGGGTCGCGGCTGAAACATGTCCACGTCACCGATGGGACCACCAGTGCCGGAGACTCCCACTTGATTCCGGGCCAGGGTGAACAACCGGTGGCCGAATGCCTGCAGTATCTGGGAGCCACCGGATGGGACGGAGCCGCCTGCGTCGAGGTTTCCACCCGTAAAGTCTCCTATGCCGGGGAACGTGAAGAAATGCTTGCCGAGGCCCTGAGATTCACTCGCTTCCACCTGGCCGTCGGGCAAACTGCCCAGTGCCAAGCTCAGGCCACAGGGCAGTGCAACGGCCAGCACATCGCCTCACTTCATGAACAGGCTCAGACCCAACCAATGCAGATTATTTCCAACCACCAAAGAAAAATGCCCCGAGGTGACGATGACTAACGCAGCACACCAGCCCGCCGATGTGAAACTAGCCGTGATTGGACTGGGTCATATGAACACCGCCATTGTGGCCGGCTATGTGGCCACCGGCGCTGCGCCGGCGGCCATCCAGGCCACCACGCACTCTATCGCCAGCGCCACCGCCAAAAGCGAGAAACTGGGCATCACTGTCGTCTCCCTAGACAGCAACCCCGAAGCTAACCGCCAAGCCGTGGCTGAGGCAGACGTGGTACTGGTCGGGACCAAGCCGGCCGATATTGTGCCCACCCTCAGCGACCTGGCACCAGCTCTGCCGGACCGGGCTGTCGTGGTCTCCGTGGCAGCAGGTATCACCCTGCAGGCGATCACCGAGGCCGTCGGAGCCGACCAGCCGGTGGTGCGGTGCATGCCGAACCTACCGCTGACCCTGGGCAAAGGCGTGGTGGGTATGGCCGGTAATCAGGCGGTCACTGACCGAGGGCTGGCCCAAGCGGAGGCGATATTCTCCGGTTCGGGGCGTGTCTTCCATGTGCCCGAAGACCAGATCAACCTGGTTGCTGCCATTGCCGGATCCGGGCCGGGGTACATTTTCCATATCACCGATGTGCTGGCCCAGGCTGGTGCCCAGCTCGGCCTGGACCCTGAGACCGCGGTGGAGCTGGCGCGTTTGACCGTATCCGGTGCGGGGGCGATGCTGGGTGAAGACGGAGCCGACCCCAAGGCGCTCACCGACCAGATTTGCACCCCGGGAGGTACCACCGAAGCTGCGGTGAATGCCATGGATGACTCTGGGCTTCAGGAGTTGCTGGTGACGGCTGTGCACGCCAATATTGCCCGCAGCGAGCAGATCGCCAACTCCTAAGGTTAACTCACGACAGAACCGCTCGTCCCGGTCCCGGCCGCCTAAGATCGGTCGGCGAAATTCTCAAGGTCTTCGATCGGACCGGCCACAATGAGCTCATCCCGGGTGCGTAGCACCGTCTCCGGCAGGGCTGTGGTGTAGGTACCGGAGTTGCGACGATAGGCCACAATGGTCACCCCGTACCGCGAGCGGGTCTTCACATCAACCAGTGGTTTGTGTGTGATTCGTTCGGGGGCCTGCATTTGCGCAATAGCCCAGCCACCACGGAACTCGATGAACTCCATCATCGTCCCGGTCAAAAGGTGTGCGGTGCGCTCGCCGGCATCTTGTTCCGGCAAAATGACGCGGGAGGCCCCGATCCGTTCCAAAATGGTCCGGTGCGAGGGTGTGACCGCTTTGGCTAAGACTTTATCGATGCCTAGCTCCACCAAATTCACCGTGGTCAGCACCGAGGCCTCGATCGACGTGCCGATACCGCACACAGCAATGTCGAACTCGGCGGCACCGAGCTGTTCCAACGCTTCCGGATCGGTCGTATCGGCCTGGACCACGTGAGTCAACGCGGGCGAGTATTTCTGCACCAAAACCGGATCACGGTCAACGGCCATGACTTCTTGGCCCCGCGCGGTCAATTCCAGCGCCAGGGCGGCGCCGAAACGGCCCAAACCGATCACCAGCACGGGGGCGTGGGAATCAATGGTGCGTTTAGGAGACATCAGCCGATCACGGGCCTTTCTTCGGGATAGTTATACAGCGTGGGGGCATGGCGCGTTGCCAGCCCGGCGGCGAAAGTAATGGTACCGACCCGGCCGAGGAACATCATCACACACAGCACCAGTTGCCCCCAGGCCGGGGCCTGCTCCGACAGACCGGTGGACAGCCCGCAGGTTCCGAAAGCCGAGAGAACTTCAAAACCCACCTGCTCCACACTGGCGCCAGTCAATACCGACAGCACAATCATCGCTGTCAGCACCGCGACTCCGGAACCGACCAGCAGTGCAATCGCCACTCGGATGGTATCAGCAGGAATGGTGCGATGGAAGACCGTCACATGTTGACGTCCGCGGGCCTCGGCGACAATGGCTAAACACAGCACCGCCAAGGTGGTGACTTTGATACCTCCGGCCATGGATCCGGATCCGCCTCCGATAAAGATCAGGGCATACATCAAAAACATGGAGGCCGGCGTGAGCTCTTCGACCGGATAGACGGCATAACCTCCCGAGCGAGGCATCACCGTCGAAACCACCAAGGTTTGGAATTTTTCCATCGTGTTGAACTCACCCAGGGTATCCGGATTATTCCATTCCAACAGACCGAACCCGATAAAACCCACTATCAAGAGAATTCCGGTGGCCCACAAGGTGAGCTTGGCGTGCAGGTTCAGTCGCGCGCGACGTCTCATCACCTGTTGCAGGACCAGCAGGGTGGGGGCTCCCAGTGACCCGATGATCACGCCGAGACAGACGGTGAGAATGATCCACGGGTCATGTGCGTAGGCCGTTAATCCCATCGGGTGAAGCGAAAATCCGGCGTTGCAGAAAGCAGAGATCGCGTAGAAGATGCCGTACCAGATGCCGGTAAGCCCATCGTCGGTGTAGTCAATAAATCGGGGAATCAGCACCGCGGCGAGAACAGTCTCAATGGCGAATGTGGTGACCAGGACGGTAAGAATCAGTCTGCGGGTCGTACCGATGCTGGATGAGCCGGTTGCTTGCATACTCAGCAATCGCGAGCTGAGTCCGATCCGTTCTGACACGGCCATCGCGAGCATCCCGACCATGGTCATCACCCCAATGCCACCGACTTGGATGGCGATCAGAATGATAATTTGTCCGGTCAATGACCAGTGTTCTGCGGTATTGACCGAGGACAGCCCCGTGACTGTGATCGCCGAGACCGCAGTGAACCCGGCATCGTTGAGCGCGGTCGGACGATGGTTGGCTGCCGCGACCGGCAACGACAGCAGTGCGGTGAAAACCAGAATGACCAGCATGAACAGCCCGATGGCTACCCGTGCTGGAGACAGCACAAGTAAGGAGGAGACCATGCCACGCATGGTGGAGTATCCGGGGATGGTTCGTGCGGGATACTCCCGGTCCTGCTGGGTGGGGAACCTACCGGAGCGTTGATGAATCATAGCGACACCATCATGCTCCGGAAACGGTGAAATGCCTAGTCTTTTCCGTTGTATGTCATCACAAACTACCGCCCGGGCCTCGGAGCACTTACCCTAAGAGTGATGACTGACACAGACAAGACCCCGGTGCCCACCGCTGTGATGTGGGATGAAGAGTTACTGAAGTACCGTTTCAGTGATACCCACCCGATGGCCCCCATTCGCCTGGAGCTGACCTACCACCTGGCCGAACAACTTGGCGTGCTGGACAACGACCAGCTGAGTATCATGTACCCGCCGGTGGCCACAGATGCCGAGCTGGCCCGCGTCCATACAGCGGACTACATTGCCGCGGTTAAACACGCCTCGGACTACGATGACGTGGCCCAGCTCGAGACCGATCCTTCCCGCCACCAGGACAAGGAACGCTTCGACCGGGCCGGTCTGGGAACTGAAGACTGTCCGATTTTCGCTGATATGCACACCTCCTCGGCGCGTATCGCCGGCGGTTCCTTGCGAGCAGCCCAAGCCATCGCCTCCGGGGAGGTCTCTCGCGCGGTCAATTTCGCCGGCGGACTCCACCACGCCCACCGGGCTCAGGCCTCCGGGTTTTGTATCTACAACGACGCCGGGCTGGCCATTGCACACCTGCTGGATTCCGGGGTCGAGCGAGTCGCTTATGTTGATCTGGACGCCCACCACGGTGACGGCGTGGAAGCGCTGTTCTGGGACGATCCGCGGGTGCTGACGATCTCCATCCACGAATCCGGACTGATGCTGTTCCCCGGCACCGGTTTTGCCCGGGATTTCGGCGGCGATGACGCCCAGGGGTCAGCGGTGAACGTTCCGATTTCAGCTGGAGCCGGCGATGCCGCGTTTCTGCGGGCGGTTCACGCGGTGGTTCCGCAAGTGCTGAAGGCCTTCTCTCCGGAGGTATTGATCACCCAGCACGGTTGCGACGGTCACCGGCTGGACCCGCTGGCCGACTTGAACCTATCCGTCGACGGCCAACGTCAGATGATGTTGGATGCTGCGATGTGGGCCGAAGATTTCGCCGATAACCGGTGGCTGGCCCTCGGGGGCGGAGGGTATACCCCTTATCAGGTGGTGCCACGTATTTGGGCACATTTGATTGCGATCGTCGCCGGGAACCCGATCCCGTTGCGCACTGGCATTCCGCGCCAGTGGCGGGAAAAAGTTGCCGAAGTCTCCGGGTTGGAGTTGGAAAAAATACCGGAGCTGATGACAGATAATGTCGATGTGTGGTGGAGGTCGTGGGAAGTTGGTTATGATCCGGCTGACCATAACGACCAGTCAGTGATGGCCACCCGCAAGGAGATCTTTCCACTGCACGGACTCGATCCCTGGTTTGACTGATCACAAAGTCATCACAATTCACTTCGGAACCGAACTGAACTTCTGTAACCGGAGTGGATGCACTACAATTTCCAAGGTGACCCAAATCAGGGATGATCACGCGATCACCCCGAACTTCCCCTCGGGTATCACGGCACGGAAACGTTGATGGCAACGCCATCGCGCTGTTCGTCACAACACCGTTTATTTATTAATCAATGTTGAACACCGTGGAGGGGTGCACAACGTGGCACAGGGTGAAAACTTCGCCGATGCGAAATTCATGACCGTCACTGAGGTTGCTGAGATGATGCGAGTCTCCCGCATGACGGTCTACCGGATGATTCATGCCGGTGAACTCCCCGCCGTCCGGTTCGGACGTTCTTATCGTGTTCCCGAAAACGCTGTCGAACAAATCTTGTCGACTGGTTCAGCCGATCAAGCAACGGGCACGGAGGCCTAGCGGGCACGGAGGCCTAGTCTGCTGTCGCGAGCCCGCCGAGAATCCTCTGCTAGTGTTGTCATTCGTTAACACCTAGATCGCCGAAACGTTAGTCTTCGGTAAAATAGCTGGGAATCTGTACGTGTTGTGGTGTTGAGAGTTCTCCACTGTGGCGCGTTGCGGGAAAGACGAGACGACAGGAAGGAAGCCCATGGGCTCAGTCATCAAGAAGCGCCGTAAGCGCATGTCCAAGAAAAAGCACCGCAAGATGTTGCGTCGCACCCGCCACCAGCGCCGCAACAAATAGCATCCCGGCGCGTAGGGTCTAGTTGCCGTGGTGCGCTGATTCAGACGCACAGAGCCACCTGATTGTTCGGGTGGCTCTTGGTGTTTGAGCTGAACATTCCTTCTCCGCCCCAAAGCGCTATGGAAGGTTAGGCGATACCGATGTCCACTGACGACTGCGCACCAGACACACCGCCACCGGTATTGCAGGTGCTGGTGAAAAGCGGATGCCACCTCTGCGAGGAGGCAATTGCCACTGCCGAACAAATCGCAGAGGAATTCCACGTGGACTGTGGCGTGATTGATGCTAGTCTCCGCCCGGATCTGGCTGAGCGCTTCGTCGAAGAAATCCCGGTGCTGTTCGTTGACGGGTTACAGCGCGACTTTTGGCGCATCGACACTGTCAGGCTCCGAGCACTCTTGAGCGCCAGGAGACCGTCATCGGACAGACCATCGATAGAGGCCGAATAGCGTGCACCCGCTTGACGACGTGACTAGTGGTCCTGCGGAGGCTGTGGTGGCAACTGCATGGCCTGTAACCGCTGGACCTTCTCCCAGGCCTTAAACCGGAAATACTCCTGCGAAGTGGGCGTGAAGGTCAAAATCATCGCCACCACACCCAGTACCACGCTGACGACGGTAAACAGCGAAAACAGGTTGATTAACGACAACCCGGCGAAAACACATCCGATGATGCGGGCGATATTCGACCCGCGTCGCACGCCCCGGGCCACGAGCCAGTACAGCAGACCGGTCACCAGCGCTATGACGATCATCGTGGTCCGGGTCGCCATGCCCATCGGCCCGGCAATCATCTCAGAGAAACTTCCCATTTCTCCGGTGGTATCCATGGCGGCCATCATACTGTCTAGTTGAGCGATCTCTTGCGAGCTCAAACCAAAGTTCGGTAACAGCGCTTGAATAATGGAGGTGAGCACATACAGCAGGCCTGCGATGAGGATCATCCAATACGACCACACCACGTGCTGCGGTGCGGGCATGGTGGCTTGTTGCGTGCTCTGCTGAGCGGTCGGTGGCTGATTGAAACCGGCCGGAAAGGGATACTGTTGTGCGGGCAGCTGTGACTCGGTCGGGGGAGTGCCGTACTCGGAACCGTAGGCCTGCTGGTTGTCCTGCTGTTCAGGCTGTGGCTGGTGTGGAGTGAAAGTGCCGTAGCGGGGTTTGGTGTACCCAGCGTGATGCTGGGCGTTCGATGTCTGGTCGGAAGATCCTGCCTGTGCGCTACGTTCCTGTTGCCATCGCTGGAACTCTTCACCGGTGAGTCGGACACCGTACCGGGGCTGGTCGGATTGATCTTCTTCAGCCGCACCGGAGGTTTTTCGATCCTGATGCTGCTCGTCCTGGGGATACTGGGAGCCGTGGGTGGGCTCTGAACCGGAGGATTGCTGATTCTGCTCATCCGGATCCCGACGGTGGTTCTCACTCACAAGGTTGTCCTTATCTGTTGACTGATACCGTGCATACTCTGGTTGTTATCCTAACGATCCGGACGTCATCACGGCGATCTTTCAGCAAGATCTGAGAGACTAGACAGCATGAGTGTTGCCACGATCCACATGGTCCGTCACGGGGAAGTGCACAACCCCGGTGAGGTGCTGTACGGCAGATTACCTGGATTCCATCTCTCGTCGCTGGGATACCAGATGGCAGATGCGATCGCTGACTGGTTTGTCGACCGTGCCACCGAACGCGGCGAAGCCCCCAAGATTCTGGTCTCATCCCCGCTATTGCGGGCCCAAGAAACCATCCAGCCCTTGGCCGAAGCTCTGGGTTTGCCGGTGCGTATCGAGCGTCGTGTGATTGAAGCCGGCAATAAATTTGAGGGTCGCTCCGATATGTCAAGCCAGCTGAAAAAACCCTGGAATTGGCCCCTGGTGCTGAACCCGTTCCGCCCGTCCTGGGGCGAGCCCTATCGGGCCCAGGTACAACGGGTTAGCTCGGCCATGTTTGACCTGCGCGATGAATTGCTGGCTCGGCACGGTGGGGGCGAAGCTGTGGTGGTGTCCCACCAGTTGCCCATTTGGGTCACTCGGCTTAGTGCTGAGCGCGCCAGACTCTGGCACGACCCCCGAGAGCGAGAATGTTCCCTGACCTCGGTGACAACCTTCCATTTTGATCCCGGCTACCACTTGCCGCGGATCGAGTACCGGGAGCCGAACGCCGAGCTGACCGGCTCAGCCGCGGCACTGCCGGGGGCTTGATCGTGAGCATCGCGATATCGGCACCTGAGACCGTGAATGCGAATCAGACCGCCGGGCCCCGTTAGAATAGACGGACCCGTTTGTCAGCGTCGCAACACACCTCGAGTCCTTCGTTCGCGTAGGAGAAACCCAACGATGAGAGATCCTCGCTTGCACACTTCTGCCACCAGTCGCCGTGCGGTCCTGGGTGGCCTCACCGCTGTGCTGGTTGCCCCGGTGCTGGCCGCTTGTTCTTCCACCGATCCGCTAGCAGAACAGGCCGGGAACGCCGACGGCAAAAACTACATTGCCGGTGACGGTTCAGTGCTGGAGATCAGCCCGGAAGACCGTGGCGAACCGATCGAGTTCACCTCCACTACCTTCGATGGCACGCCGGTGAGCACCGCGGATTTCGCCGGATCGCCGGTGATGCTTAATTTTTGGTACGCCGCCTGTGCCCCATGTCGGGTTGAGGCCCCCGACCTGGTGGCGCTCCATGATGAATTTGGTGACCGGGTCGCCTTCTACGGGGTCAACGTCCGCGACACTGCCGGCACCGCCGAAGCTTTCGAGCGCAATTTCGAGATTACTTACCCGTCCCTGGAAGAACGGTCCGGGGAGGTGTTGCTGTCGCTGTCTGACTTCGTGCCGCCCCAAGCAGTACCGACCACACTGGTCTTGGACTCCCAAACCCGCGTGGCCGCCCGCATCCTTGGTATTGCTGAGCGCGCCACGTTGCGTTCCTTGATCGATACCGTCGTAACCGAGTAAACCTAAACTGTACCTTGATGACCCCGCATCTGCCCCTTGCCACCCACTTGACCGGTCTGGCACCGCTGTCTCAGGCCAACTCCTTCGCCGAAATTGCGCTGGACGGCTCGCTGCTATTAGCAATTCCGGTGGCTTTATTGGCCGGTCTGGTCTCGTTCCTTTCTCCCTGTGTGCTACCACTGGTTCCCGGCTACCTCGGCTACGTCACCGGTCTGTCAGGGGCCGATCTCGCCGATGAGAAACGTGGCCGCATGGCCGCCGGCATTGCCCTGTTTGTCGCCGGATTCACCCTGGTCTTCGTGCTATTGGGGCTGGTGTTCTCACAGGTCTTTGTCTGGGTACAAGGCGAGGGACAATGGCTGACCCAAATCCTCGGGGTGGTGGTGATCTTGATGGGGATTGTGTTCATGGGCGGATTCTCCTGGTTCCAGCGCGACCGCAAGATCACCTACCAGCCCTCCGCCGGGCTGGCAGGTGCCCCGGTATTGGGGATGATCTTCGGGCTCGGGTGGGCTCCCTGCATCGGTCCCACCATGTCGGCTGTACTCCTGCTATCCACCGCTGGATCCCCCAACCCCTGGCGTGGCGGTATTCTGGCCTTCGCCTATTGTTTGGGACTGGGTATCCCGTTCCTGCTGATTGCCTTGGGATTCAAGAAATCTCTGGGGGCACTGAAATTCTTCCGCACCCACCGGGTCGCCGTGATGCGTTTCGGTGGGGGCTTGCTGATTGTGTTGGGCCTGCTGATGGTCTCCGGTTTGTGGAGCGCTTGGGTCAACGAGTTGCAGGTGTGGTTCAGTAACGAAGTGAGATTACCGATCTAATGACATCAGAACAGACGAAAAAACCACAGCTTCCGAAACTGGGTGTCACCGGAACCCTCCGCTTCATCTGGACCCAGCTGACCTCCATGCGCACCGCGCTACTGTTGCTGTTGCTGTTGGCAGTGGCTGCCGTGCCGGGATCGATCTTCCCCCAGCGACCGGCCGGCCCCGAAGTTGTTGAGCAATGGATCGAAGACAACCCCGGAATTGGCCCGGTGCTGGATTCCCTGCAGTTCTTTGATGTCTACTCCTCGGTGTGGTTCTCCGCCATCTACCTGTTGCTGTTCATCTCATTGGTGGGCTGTCTGATTCCCCGGGCCAAGCAACACTGGAAACAACTGCGCTCTCAACCTCCGCGGACGCCGCGCCGGCTATCCCGCCTTCCGGAGTACGGTCGCCTCTTGTTGCGCGAGCAGGGGCCAAACCCTACCGAGGCGATCGACCAGGCCACCGCGATCCTGTCAAAGCGCGGGTACCGGGTCGATGTTCGTGACGAATCCGCCGGTAAGGGACACACCAAAACCCGGGCCGCCTCGGTGGGAGCCGAACGTGGCTACCTGCGAGAAATCGGAAACCTGATCTTCCACTTCGGACTCCTCGGCGTGCTGATTTTCATCGCTGTGGGTGGCATGTTCAGCTATAACGGCCAAAAAGTTCTCGTTGAGGGGGAAGGGTTCACCAATAACCTGGTCGCCTACGACTCCTTCACCCCGGGCACCGCTTTCGACGAAGAGATGCTCTCGCCCTTCTACGTCGAGCTTGACGACTTCGAGATCGAGTACGACCGCACTTCCACCTCCCACTACGGGCAACCGCTGACCTACACTGCGACGATGACAGTCCAGAGTTCGCCCGAGGCCGAGCCGTATCACGATACCCTGAAAGTCAACGACCCACTGACCGTCGACGGGGTGCGGATGTTCTTGGTCGGTAACGGCTATGCGCCCACTATTGTGGTCCGAGACGGCGAAGGGAATGTCGCCTTTGACGGGCCGGTGATCGCCCAAATCCAAGAGCCGGGCACCAACACCTCCTTGGCGGTCATTAAAGCCCCCGATGCTCAGCCGGACCAGCTGGGCTTTGTGGGATTGTTTTTGCCGACCTCCTACACCGGCGAGGATGGAGTCGCCGTCTCGGTCGATCCCGATGCGGGCAATCCCGAATTGATCCTGAACTCCTACTACGGCGACCTCGGCCTGGATAGTGGCGAACCGCAGAACGTCTATGTGCTCAACACCGAGAACATGACGGAGCTGAACTCACGCACCAACGACAACGGTGGGATCACCTTAGGACTGGGAGAAACGTACGAACTGCCCGACGGCAAAGGGTCGATCACCTTTGAATCCTTAGATCGCTACGTTGGGCTCGATATTCACTACGATCCGGCCAAATGGGGTGTGGGTATTTCTGCGGTGCTCGCGTTGGGCGCACTGGCGGTGTCACTGTTTGTCCGTCGCCGTCGTGTTTGGGTGCGCGCCACCGAGGATCCCATCACGGGGTCCACTGCGATCGAGTATGGTTTGTTAGCGCGCGGAGAGTCCTTCGGATTGCGCGAAGAAAACATCAAGATTCGGCTGGCCATGGAAGAGATCTGGCCGGTGATTCCACCTGAGGAATCTGGACCGGTACCTGAGGAATCGGCTCGTGGGGCAAAGCGATCTGGCCCTTCGTCATAACTGCGCGTGGTGTGGGAAGAAACGTAGAATACCGGTGACAACTCCCCACCGCGAGTTCGACCATCGACTAACGGAGACCCTCGATGAAACCAGTCAATGAGACCCTCGGCGAGTACAGCGATCTCTTTATGCTCATCGCTGCCCTGGTCTACCTTGTCGCCTTTTTCTTATTCATGTGGGACATGGCCACTGCCTCGAAGACCATTCGCCGCGTCGAGAACGAACTCTATGATGATCACGTGCGTGAACTGGAAGAAGTTGGGGAGCGCAAGGCCCAGAAAACCGCCAACGCGGAGGTGAGCGCACCGGCGCTGGTCGGTGCCGGTGGTGGTAGCTCCACCGCCGCGTGGGACGACACCGGGCGGGAAGACACCGATGTTTCGGGTCCGGCCGACCGTCTCGACCAGCGTCAGACGTCAGGACACACAGCTGATATGTTCGGTGACCACCGGGTGGGTGCTCGACTGGTCTCCGACGATATGGACTATTCCGGCCACACGCGCCGGCCCTGGGCCAATGTGGCCGTTGCGATCACGGTTTTTGCTGCGGTGATCCACACAGCCGCTGTGATCTCTCGTGGCGTGGCAGCCAACCGTGTGCCCTGGTCGAACCTGTACGAATTCATGACCACCGGAGCGTTGGTTATCTCGCTGGTCTACCTCGGGTTCCTGATCCGCAAAGACCTCCGCTTTGTGGGGACCTTCGTCACCGCCGTCATCGTGCTGATGCTCACGGCAGCCACGATTGGTTTCGCCACGCCGGTCGCCAACGAGCAACCGGCGTTACAGTCCTGGTGGCTGGTTATTCACGTCTCGGTGGCGGTGATGGCCACCGGAATCTTCTCCCTGACGTTCGCCATGTCGGTGTTGCAGCTGATCAAACAGCGCGCCGAGGTCAAAGCCAAAGCCGGACAGCAACCCTGGTCTTTCTTGCGCCTGGTCCCCTCCTCCTTCGCCTTGGAGAATTGGACGTACCGCTTGAACGCTGTGGCCTTCGTGATGTGGACTTTCACGCTGATCGCCGGTGCGATCTGGGCCGAGCAGGCTTGGGGGCGCTACTGGGGCTGGGACGCCAAAGAAGTGTGGACTTTCGTGATTTGGGTGGTCTATGCAGGCTACCTGCACGCGCGCGCCACCCGCGGCTGGACCGGGACCCGTGCGGCCTGGTTGAACATCATCGGCTTCACCTGCCTGGTCTTCAACTACACCATCGTCAACCTCTACTTCCCCTCGCTACACTCTTACGCTGGAGTCTAAGCCTCAAAAAGCCCGGACATGGTCGGTCACGAAAGCCTGCATATGACGTATCATGACATGCCGAACAGCGATGTTTTTCCGGATCTCCGGGATTCTGGGAGGGGCACTCGGGACGTGGCCTAAGATCCGGTAACCTCACCTTCTATGAATGCAGAGACCATCTCCGAGATGCTCGGTCAGGTAGAGGACATGGCCTGGCAACTTCTGGGCATGCCTGTGATCATCCTGCTCGGCTTTTATCTCACCGTGCGTACCGGAATGGTCCAGATTCGACATTTGCCCGATATGTTCCGGGCGATCACCGACCGTGCCACGCGCGACGATACGGGACGCACCCGGTCTCTGTCGGCCTTCCAAGCCTTCGCAGTGACCGCCTCGGCCCGAGTTGGCACCGGAAATATCGCCGGAGTGGCCGGTGCCATTGCTATGGGAGGCCCGGGCGCCGTTTTTTGGATGTGGGGTCATGGCGATCCTCAACTCGGCCGCGTCTTTTGTGGAGTCCACACTAGCCCAGCTGTACAAGACCCGTCGTTTCGACACTTTTAAGGGCGGACCGGCCTATTACATCGAACGAGGTCTCGGTTCTCGCGCCGGTGGCATTGTCTTTGCCGTGATCTTTATCTTCTGCTTCGCCTTGAGCTTCACCTCGCTACAGGCCAATACCATCGTGGACTCTGTGACCGGTGCCGCGACCGAACTCGGCGTGGAGGATACCACCGCACTCACCTGGGGTCTGGCCGTGGTGCTGGTGATTCTCACCGGCCTGATTGTCATCGCCGGTTTGCGCCGCGTGGCAAGGGTGGCTCAAAACGTGGTGCCCGTGATGGCGATGCTATACATTCTGCTCGGGCTTGCGGTGATGATCATCCATATTGACCAGCTTCCCACCGTCATGGGCCTGATCTTTGGTGAGGCATTCAATTTTGAGGCGGCCGCCGGTGGCGCATTTGGCACGGTGCTGATGGCCGGTATCCAACGTGGCATGCTCTCCAACGAGGCAGGCATGGGGTCGGTGCCGAACGTGGCCGCCACGGCCGATGTCTCTCACCCCGCGAAACAGGGTCTGGTGCAGTCCCTGGGGGTTTACCTGGACACCGTTGTCATTTGCTCAGTTACGTCTTTCATTATCCTGTTTACGTACCCCGATCCAGTTGCGACCGCAGACGCCAATCCGGGGGTCGAACTGACTCAGATGGCGTTGACCTCAACGTTCGGTGCGTTGGGTGCTGTTGCCCTGGCCGTGATTATTCTGCTGGTGTCGTTCACCTCAATCCTGGGCAACTACTCCTATGGCGAGGCGAACATCTTGTTCCTGTCGGATTCAGAGAAACTGCGCAAGATCTACGCGGTGGTGCTGACCGGCGTGGTCTTCGTGGGATCGACGATTTCGGTGGATATCGCCTGGGCGATTGCTGGAGTCACCATGGTCGTCATCGCGCTGTTCAATTTTGTGGTGATCACTGAGATGTCTGGTACCGCGATCCGCCTACTCAAACACTACACAGCACAACGACGTGACGGTAGAGAACCGATCTTTCTCGCCTCCGATATGCCTGACCTGGAAAACATCGAATGTTGGACAACGGAAGACATCTCAGGACACCGGCAACCCCATACGTAGCGGTGCTTCTGGCTTGTGGCTAGGACCGTTGCGATCCGGTCGAGTCGCCAGGGAAATCCTCGTCGTCGGGATCGTCTGGAGTCTCGGAGCTGTCATTGGTGTGAGCAGAATCGTGCCGTTCTCTGAGCTTCCGCTCGTAGGCGTCTAACTTGGCTTCTCGAGCGTCGAGCTGTTCTTCACGAGCTTTCTGGCGACGCTGAATATCGAGACGACGCAAGAATTCGTCATCATCGTCTGGGGACTTCGGCCGGGCCGGCTGTTGTTTGCTACGTTGTGGACTCGACCCCAAACTGCCGGGCTGTGGCAGTGTACGACGGTGGCCAAAGAACAGCCACAGCAATGCTCCCACGGCAGGAACGAGAGCGATTATCACTAGCCAAGCCGGTTTTGCCAGGGTGCGGATGCGCTCTCGGGGAGTTTGCATGCACTCGACGAAAGCGTAGATCATCACGCCGAGGGCGACGATCGCTAGTGGAATCAGAAAACGCATGGTACCAGTCTACGAAGGAACGGGTCATCGCGCGTGCTCGTTTCTCCGGAAGAACGATCCCGGGTTTAGACTGGGACACTATGAAGTTTCTGGTCTATGGTGGCTTGCGCCTGTTGCTGTTCGGGTTGGCCTTTGCAATCACCGCCTATGTCACCTCGTCGTGGCCGTTGGCTGCCTCGTGGATCTTTGCCACGGTGATCGGTCTCATCGTCAGTTTCGCGGTGGGATACCTCCTGTTGGACCGGCTACGCAATGCAGCCGGACAGAACCTGGCAGATATTTTCTCGCCGAATCGCAAAGAAAATGGGGTCCAAGAACTCAAGGACGCCGAAGCCGAGGACAGCTTTACCGCCGGCCGGTTCCACGACGCCCAGCAGCAACGTGGCGAAGCCGAAGCCGAAGCGCAACGGGCCGAGAAGCGGTAGGGCACCAGCGCTCTAGAGCAGAACGCCTGCGGTGAACAACATCGCATACATTAAGCCCAGGATACCGGTGAGTTTCAAGACGGGAATCAGGTCTCGGCGGTCCGTGGACTCAATCATGATGATGGAGGGGCGGATGCAGATGCCCAACACGATCAGTAACAACAGCAACCACGGGTGGATCGGGACGAAGAGTAGCGGGAGTACCACGGCGATGAATAGCATCACCGGATAGCTCCAGCGTGCAGCGGTGTCACCTAGTCGCACGGCCAGCGTCATTTTTCCGGTCTCGCGGTCGGTGGGAATATCGCGGACGTTATTGGCCATCAGCAGTGCGGTGGAGATCAGGCCACACCCGATCGCTCCCATCCACGCCAGCCCGGAGAGGGCGAGCGCCTGAGTGTAGGTGGTACCCAATACCGCGACGAGCCCGAAGAAAATGAAGACGAAGACTTCGCCTAATCCCACGTACCCGTAGGGGTGTTTGCCCCCGGTGTAATACCAGGCGGCCAACACGGCCAGCATGCCGATGACGATCAGCCACCAGGTTCCTGACAGGCCGATCAGGATCAGACCCGCGAGTCCAGCCACGCCGAAACATCCGAAAGCCGCCAGCTTGACTCGACGCGGTTCGGTGGATCGTGAACCGGTCAGCCGGAAGGGACCGACTCGGTTGTCATCGGTGCCACGGATGCCGTCGGAGTAGTCATTGGAATAGTTGACCCCGATCTGCATGGCCAGCGCCACGATGAGAGCAAGGACAGCGCGTAGTGGGTTGAAGGAGTCCAGCTCTGCAGCTGCGGCCGAGCCAACCACGACCGGAGCGATGGCCATGGGAAGGGTGCGCAATCGTGCAGCTGAGACCCACTGAGAAAATGTTGCCACCTGGTGTGTTACTCCTTGGTCTGACTCGAGGCATCACGGGATGCAGTGCCTTCCGGTGCCGATGATGGCACCCCTTCACTGTAGTACTCACTCGGAGAGCAACTGTTGAAGATAACGCCGGTCGGGCTTGCCGTTGGCGAGCAAGGGGATCCGCTCCAGAACGGTGAAGGACTTGGGCGCGGCCGCCTCACCTAGCTGCGCACGTACCCAACGACGAAGGGCTGTGTCTCGTTGGCTCCCCGACTCGATGGCCGCATCCTCAGCCGGCACGATACCGGCGACAATACGTTGTCCCCAGTGGTCATCGGCCACCCCGGTCACAAAAGCCTCGCGAATTGTTGGATGTGACTCCAGCACCCGCTGGATTTCGGCGGCGGAGACCTTGACCGCTCCCGAGATCAACACATCATCCACCCGTCCCAGCACACGCAGTTGCGGAGTCTGCGAGGTTGAGGCGGTGAGGATTTCCCCGTAGTCATCGGTGAGGTAGGTGCGGGTGCCATCCGGGCCGGTCCGAAAGTGCTCGGCGGTGAGCTTGGGCTGGTCGAGGTAGCCGGTAGCGACCATGGCGCCGGTGAGGGTGACCCGGTCCACCGCGGCCCCGCCGGCGATGGTGTGCCGGGCCACCCCCAGGTCCACGCCCGGTAGCGGACGGCCGTTGTAGACGCACCCACCACACGTTTCCGAGGAACCATAGGTTAGCATCAGCTTGATGCCGTGCTGGCGGGCTGCCTCGACGCTGGCCTGCGGCGCGCGAGCGCCACCGACCAACACGGCGCTGTAGGACCGCAGGCCATCGATCACCTCGGGGATCGCCTCCCCGGCCTCCAGAAGCCGGGTCAGTTGCGTGGGGACCAGCGAGACGTACCGGGGTTGGTCCACCGGGGTGCGCTCGTTGAGGCCTGCGGTGGTAGCAACGAACTTTTCGGCCGTAAAGGGTCCGGAGGGCAGCACCAGTGGCGTGGTTCCGGCCATGATCGATCGAGACAGCACCGCGAGACCGGCCACGAACTGGGCCCCGACCGCCAGCAGCCAGCGTCCCTGACCGGCCAGCGCTTCCGCGGTGGCGGTTGCCGAGGCTTGCAACGCGGAGGTAGACAACAGGGTTTGTTTGGGCTTGCCGGTGGACCCGGAGGTGCGAACCACCGCGGCGATGTCGGGGCCCCCGCCCCGAGCGGGGTCTCTGGCCTCGGGGCGGAAGATCACCTCGCCGGAGCCGGTGAACTCCACCGGATCACCGGTGTGGTCCATCGCGCGTTGCAGCGCAAC
Organism: Auritidibacter sp. NML100628; assembly: GCF_003185985.1. Taxonomy (NCBI): domain Bacteria; kingdom Bacillati; phylum Actinomycetota; class Actinomycetes; order Micrococcales; family Micrococcaceae; genus Auritidibacter; species Auritidibacter sp. NML100628. Next base: position 138,492 of record NZ_QHLP01000001.1, on the reverse strand, counting down.
GAGCATCTGGTCGAGCTGGTGCGGTGTTGGTAAGTCCATGCCGTGACGACCCTATCGCGGGGACGGGATTAGAAATAGCGAGGGAACGCCGACCAGTCCGGGTCCCGTTTTTGCAGAAAGGCGTTCTTGCCTTCGACCGCTTCATCGGTCATATAGGCTAGGCGGGTTGCCTCGCCGGCGAAGACCTGCTGGCCCGCCATCCCATCGTCGGCCAGGTTGAAGGCGAATTTCAGCATGCGAATGGCTTGCGGAGACTGAGCATTGATATCGGCGGCATACTGGAGTGCCACGTCTTCGAGTTTCTCGTGCGGGACCGCTTCATTGACCGCACCGGCGTCAACCATATCTTGGGCAGAATACTCACGCGCGGTAAAGAAAATTTCTCGGGCCTTCTTCTGGCCCACCATCCGGGCGAGCAGGGCTGAGCCGTAGCCGGCGTCAAAAGAGCCCACGGTCGCATCGGTCTGCTTGAACTTTCCGTGCTCGGCCGAGGCCAATGTCAGATCAGCGACAACGTGCAATGAATGGCCACCACCGGCTGCCCAGCCATTGACCAGGGCGATGACCGGTTTGGGGGTGGTGCGGATCAGGCGTTGGACTTCCAGGATGTGCAGGCGTCCGGCACGGGCGGGGTCGATCGTTTCAGCGGTATCCCCGCGGGCATAGTGGTAGCCATCCCGGCCACGGATCCGCTGGTCGCCACCGGAACAGAAACTGTGGCCACCATCCTTGGGCGAGGGGCCGTTACCGGTCAGCAGGATGCACCCCACGTCTGAGGACATCCGGGCGTGGTCCAGGGCCCGGTAGAGCTCGTCGACGGTGCCGGGACGGAAAGCATTGCGTACCTCGGGACGGTTGAAGGCGATGCGCACGGTCGGCAGATCGCCCACCCAGTCCCCGTTGTCATCGCGGAGCACCTGGCGGTGGTAGGTCAGGTCGGTGAAATCACATCCTGGCACCACCCGCCACTGGCTCGGGTCGAAAATATCTGAGACCTTCTCAGGAACGGAGGTATCGGCCGGTTGGGGCCGGGCAGGGTAAGGCTGTGCAGAGTGCGTGGGCGAAGACTCGGTCATGGAACCCAGTCTAGTCATCATGGTCGCTGGTTAGACTGGTGAGCACAGCAACAGCCAGTAACTACTTCACGGTGTCGAGACCTCAACAGAGAGCACATCATGACTACATACTCGTTGCAACGACTGGATTGGGATGGAGCGGTCAATGCCTGGCAGATTCGTCCAGGGTTCTTCCGGATGGGACGGGCTGAAGCGCTGACTTCTCGTGGCTGGGACCAGATGGTCGATGCCGGCGTGGGGACGGTGGTTGATCTGCGTAATACTCCCGAGATGCGCAGACGGTCCACCGATCCGGTAGCTGGGCAGCGTCCCGCAGCGCTCACTCGGGTCAACACGCCTGTCCACGAGCTGCAGCGCGAGGAGTTTTGGGCCCGGTATGACCCCTACCCGCGGGACCCGAGTAGCTACCAGGACATCATCGAGACCTTCCCGGATATGGTTGCCACCGCGGTGGAGGCGGTGCTGGCTCCGCTGGAGCGTGGGGAATCGGTGGTGGTGCACTGCTCGGCAGGTCGCGACCGGACCGGGTTGGTGGTTACCCTCGCCCTGCAATCCGGCCGCGTTCCCGGCGGTGGTACGACCCTGCACGAGCTTCTCGCCGTGCACGAGGCCGCCTTACGTGGCATCAACGACCACCACTTGCACTCGGCGGTTCCGCATCCGGTCGAGCGTGGGCTCACCGGTGAGGAGTTTGAGCGCGACCTAGCTTTTCGTGCCAGGGCTCTGGAAAAGTTTGTGCGACAATGGACACCGCGCCGGGTTGCGGAGTTCTTGGACCTCGCCGAGCAGGACCGCACCTAGTTCTCCAGCTTGCGTCCGGTGGTTTCCGGTGCCAGGACGAACATGACGATCACGGCCACCACCACGGTGCCGGCTCCCACCAGGAAGCTTCCCGGCAGACGCAGGACCGGGACCAGCGCGGTGATAAAAATGAGCGGTCCAACACCGGCGGAAATACGGGAGATGGTTGAAGCCCAACCGAAACCAGAGGCCCGTAGCTCGGTGGGGTAGATCTCGGAGGCATAGGCATACATGACTGGGATCGCGACCTGAATGACCATTCCGTAGGTCAAGATCACCGGTAGTACCGCGGAGGGGATGTCCAAGACCATCGCCAGTAGCACCAAGAGTAGCGAGCCGATGATCGCCGAGATGGCCAGCAGCGGTCGACGACCGGTTCTTTCGATCAAGTATGTGGCAATCAGTGCGCCCACCAGACCGAAGGCGGCCATACCGCCGGTGGTGATAAAGGCCTGGGACTCGATGTACCCGGCCTCGATGAGGAAGGTCGGCAACCACTGCAAGGAAACGTAGTAGACGAACATGATGGTCAAGAACAGCAACCAGATCGACAGAGTGATTTTCCACGAGTACGCCCAAACACGACGGAGCTGGTCGAAAATCGCCCCCGAGGACATCGTGGGAACATCCGTCATGGTTTCCAGCTGATAGGGTTTCGGTTCGGCCCCGGTGGCCTCGACCAGCCGGTCAATGACGCGGCGAGCCTTGTCGTGTTGGTTAGTGCGAATCAGATACATCGGTGATTCCGGGACCCAAAGCCGCACGAAGATCAGCAGTATGGCTGGCAGTACCATGACCAGCATGGTCGGTCGCCAGTCAGCAAAAATCCCCACGAGCCAGGCGGAGACGAACCCAGCCAGCGCGGCACCGATCGGCCACCACGCGTCCATGGCCGCCAGTACTCGGCCACGTTGTCGACGTGGCGTGAATTCTCCGACCAGGGCGTAGTCGACCGGAATCGCGCCCCCGAGCCCGAACCCGGCAATGAATCGCAGAATCGCGAAGGTGACGATATCGGTAGCAAACACTCCGGCAATGGTGAACAGTGCGAAAGTTGCAATGGTGGCGGTAAAGGCGGCTTTGCGCCCGATGCGGTCAGCGATGGTGGACCAGACAAAGGCACCGACGGCCATGCCCAACAGGTTAGCGGTGCCGATCCAGGCAGCTTGACCTGGCTCGAGATTCCATTCCTCGGAGAGCAGCGGGATTAGCACACCGTTGAGTGAGACGTCCCAGGCGTCAAACATGAATCCCAGACCGCCGATCAGGAAGATTCGTCCCTGAACGTTCCATTTCCAGGGCAGATTCTGGACGACATCGCTACCGGTGAGAGTGTGTGGTGATGAGTGAGCCATGCCATGATGCTAGGACAGTGCGTCGCCGATTGCATGCCCAGGCCCTGAATGAGTCGTCAGCTGAGGACTGCGGACGTAACACCCGTCGCGTCGGTGGAGCAGGGACCGATGCTACGCCCGTTGGTCACACGGTGGCTACTACCTGAGGCGAGCGTTTAGACCTCGCGGGCCAGCAACGTGTCGTGGTCCTGGGTAGACAGCAGGTACAGGGGAATCTCCAGCACCGAACGTGCGCCAGTTTCACCGGCTTCGGCCAGCCGTGATGCGGCACGAGCGAAGGCCACCATGGCAGCGGCAGTGAAATCCGGGTTGGACTCGAGCTCGAGCGTGAACTCCACGCTTTGCTGGGAACCGCCCAGATCGCCGGTGGTGATCACATGACCGCCGTGTGGCATGCCGAGGTGGTCACGTTCGAATTCTTCCTCAGAGATGAAGTTCACGGTGGTCTGGTATGGGGCGAAGTAAGCCGGCATGTTCACAATCTCTTCGCGAATCCGGTCGTGATCGGTCTCATCGGCGACGATGTAGCACATCCGAGCGTGAGCCTCGGTGGAGACAATGTCCTCGCCTTCACCGGCGCGAGCCTCGGCGATGGCATCTTCGCGGGGCACGGTGTATTGCACCCCGCGCTTGACCCCTTCCACCCGGCGCACCGCATCAGAATGACCCTGCGACAGTCCCTTACCCCAGAACGTATTCTGCACCGGCTGAGGGAATAGTGCCTGGCCGAGCACGCGGTTCATCGAGAAGAGGCCCGGGTCCCACCCAGTGGAGATGATCGACACGTGGCCGGAGCTTTCAGCGGCTGCGTTCATCTTCTGATAGTGCTCGGGGACCTTCGAGTGGTTGTCGTAGGTGTCCACGGTGGTGAAGTGCTCGGCGAATCCAGTAGCTTGTTCCGGGATATCGGTGGCTGAACCCAGGCAGAGCAGGAGCACATCAACCCGGTCGGCATACTGGGCGGCATCGGCGACGGGGTAGACAGGAGTCTGCGTGTCAAGATTGTCCCGACGAGAGAAGATGCCGAAGAGCTCGAAGTCCTCGGTAGCCTTGATGAGTTTTTCAGCGGAACGGCCCAGGTTGCCGTATCCAACAATGGCAGCGGTGATGGTCATGAGTACTCCTTGATCTGGTGCTTTTCACGGTTCTCTGGCCTGACACCCTGCTGATGCCGGGCCGGCTAGAATACACCCCAAGCCTAACAGCAATTGCTCGTGTCTAATAGGAGTGGATACTATGTCTTTGCTGTAGATGTGCTGATAGTGCGTACCTGGCGATTTTTCTTACCTCCGCCGTTCGGTGGCGTTCAAGGCGGTGAGCAGAAACGCGTACTCCCAGGCCTGGTCTTCCCACATGCGATAGCGTCCGGAGGCTCCGCCGTGTCCGCCATCCATTTCAATCTTGAGTAACACCGGCGATCCGCCGGCCTCCACAGGGGCGTCGTGGCGGCTGGTGACGGTTTGGCGCAGTTGCTGGACCCACTTGGCCGGTTCCACATACAGCACCCGGGTATCGTGCAGTGAGGTCACCGCAGCGATGGCCGGATAGTCCACGGGCCGAACATTGGTATAGGGCGTATAAGAGGCCATATAGTCATAGGCCTCGGCATCCTGTAGGGGATTTCCCCACTCATCCCATTCCAAGGTGGTCAACGGCAAATCCGGGTCCAGCATCGAGGTGAGCACGTCCACGAAGGGCACATCGGCCAAGATGGCCCGGTAGAGCTCGGGAGCGAGATTGGCGACCGCACCCATCAGCAGTCCACCGGCTGAGCCACCCATGGCTGCAATCCGGTCGGGGTCGACCCACCCGGAGGAGGCGACAAATCGGGTGGCATCGACGAAATCGGTGAAACTATTTTTCTTATGTAGCTTCTTGCCGTGCTCGTACCAGGGACGTCCCAGTTCCCCGCCGCCGCGGACGTGGATGACCACGAAGACCACGCCACGGTCCAGCAACGACAGTCGGGACGGGGCAAAGAATGGATCCATGGAGATCTCGTAGGAGCCGTAACCATACAGCAGAGCGGGATTGCTACCGTCCCAGGCCACATCACGGTGACGGATGATCGAAAGTGGAATGGCCACGGACTCTTCGGGGCGGGACGTGGGCGCCCACCAGCGTTCCACCAGATAGGCGCTCGGGTCGTAGTCGGGGACCTCTTGGCGGCGTCGCACTGACAACTCGCGGGTGGTGGGGTCATAGTCCAGGACGTGAACCGGGGTGACCCAGGAACTGTAGCTCAGCCGGACCAGCGGTGATTGGTAGGGAGCCGAGACCAACTCACAGCTAAAAAGCTCTTCGGGAAACTGCGGTTCCACGGCCGGCTGTTGATTTTCGGTGCCTAACCCCTCCAGCGGGATCACCATGGTGCGCGGGGTGGTCTCCACCCGGGCGGAGACGATCGCGTGAGTGCGGTTGACGTCGACCTCATCAATCTTGGTCGCGGTCGAGTGCGGCATCACGGTTCGCCAGGTCTCGGGTTCGGTGACGGTCTGCGCGGCCACCATCGAGACCGTGTTGTTCGGAAGCGGTGTGCCATCCAGTGGGTTCCGGTCATGAACAATGAGGTAGAAGCGCTGATCGTCGATGACGACCGGGGTGAGCGTGTGCAAACTGTTCAGCTGGCGACTGACGGCCAGCTGCGGGGCGGGAATACTCGGGTCGGTCTCCGACAGTGCAAGCACTCGGGTCTCGGAGATCTCTGAGGTCCCAGAGGAGATGATCAGCTCGGTGCGGTCGGCTGAGAGGCTGAACCCGGTCCAGTACATCTGGTCGGGTTCCTGATAGATCAGCTGGTCCGCACTGCTCGAGGCGCCCAGCCGGTGGACCATGACCCGGTTGGGGCGCCAGGAATCATCGGGCAAACAGTAGAAGACCTGCTGGCCGGTGCGGTCGAAGCTCAGGCCGGCGAAGACACCGGTGAGATCCTCCTGGTGGTCCTCACCGGTGGTTAGATCACGGACCAGCAACCGGTAGAGCTCATTGCCGGTGGTGTCGACCAGATAGGCCAGCGTGTTGCCGTCGGGGGAGACGCTCATCCCACCCAGCGAAAAGAACGGATGGCCCTCGGCGGCTTCATTGACGTCAAGAATTACCTGTTCACCGGACAGGGGCTGGTCACGTTCCACCACCGGCGGGGTCCAATCGGCTACCAGATCACCGGTGTTCTCGGCTGCTACCCGGCAGTGAATGGGGTACTGACTACCTTCGCGCGTGCGGACAAAATACCACCAGTCATCCCGGCGTATTGGCACCGAAAGATCTGTTTCGATGGTGTGGGATTTGATCTCGGCGAAAATCTGCTCCCGCAACGGTTGTTGATCGGCAGTGAGCTGTTCGGTGTAGGAGTTCTCCTCCCGCAAATGGTGCAACACCTCGGGATTATCGGCATCACGTAACCACTCGTAGTGGTCCGTGAGGGTCCGGCCGTGGTGAGTGACCGTGTGGGGACGTTTGGCTGCGAGGGGTGGATTAAAGCTCATAGCCCCATGCTACGCAACCGAATGGACCGAGTCTGGTGGGCTAGTTCAGCCCTAATAATCCGCGGAAGACGCCCATACCGAAGAAGAGTACGAAAGCCACCGCGACCACCCACATCAGCGGGTGGACTTCTTTGATGCGTCCTTGACCGGTGCGGATGACCGCGTAGGCAATCATGCCGGCCCCGATGCCGTTGGCGATCGAGTAGGTGAAGGGCATCAGGATGAACGTCAAGAAGGCCGGGATAGCAGCACCCCAGTCGGAGAAATCAATATTGGTGACCTGGGTGACCATCATGAAACCGACCACCACCAAGGCGGGGGCGACGGCTTCGAAGGGCACCAGGTAGATCAGTGGGGAGAGGAACATCGCCAGGATGAACAGCAAGCCGGTAACCACTGACGCGAAACCGGTGCGGGCCCCTTCACCGATGCCGGTGCCCGATTCGACGAAGATCTGGTTGGAGGAACCGGAGCCAGCACCACCGGCGGTGACCGCAATGGCATCGGCCATCAGTACCCGGTTCAGATGCGGAATATTGCCCTGGGCGTCCACGTTGCCAGCCTCCCGGGCCAGACCGGTGGAGGTGCCCATGGCATCGAAGAACACCGACAGTAGGATCGCGAAGACCAGCAAGGTGGCCATCACCGCGCCCACGGAATCGGCGGTAAAGGCACCGAAGGAGATCTTGCCTAGCAGGCTCAGATCCGGTGCGGTCCATTCCGGTACTGAGGGGGCCACCAGCGACCAACCGACCGGGTTGACGTTACCATCATCATCCACGGCGGGGCCGATCTGGAAGATGGCTTCGAAAATATTGGCCAGCACCGTTCCGGCGACAATGCCGATCAAGATCGCTCCGGGGACCTTGCGAATGACCAGTAGCGCGGTGATGACCAGTCCAATCACGAAGACCAGCACCGGCCAGCCCTCGAGTTCTCCGCCGGTTCCGAGACCAACCGGCACGGTCGTACCGGCCTCATCGGGTAGACGGCGCACGAAACCGGCGTTGACGAGCCCGATCAGGGAAATGAACAGGCCGATTCCGACCACGATGGCGGTTTTCAAAGAGTCCGGAATTGCACGGAAGACCGCTTCACGGAAACCGGTAGCAACCAGGATGATCATCACCAGGCCCGCGACCACAATGAGGCCCATGGCCTGGGGCCAGGTCAGTTCCGGGGTGGTCGCCACGGTAATGGCGATAAATGCGTTGATTCCCAGTCCCGCCGCCAGCGCGAAGGGGTGTTTGGCCCACAAGCCCATCAGGATGGTGCTCAGCCCGGCCAACAGGGCAGTCACGGCAGCAACGCGAGGAATGCCAAGCACCTCCCCGGCGGCATCTTCCCCGGAGAGTACCAAGGGATTGAGCACCACAATGTAGCTCATCGCCAAAAAGGTGGCGATCCCGCCTCGAACTTCGCGTCCGAGCGTGGAACCACGTTCGGTGATTTTGAAGTAGCGATCGAGAGCGTTGCGAGGACGGGCATCGGCGACCGAATTGACGGTCACGAGATGGTCGGAATCGATCTTGGCAGAGCCGTGTTCAGAGCTGTTGTTGGCCATGCCGATTATGTTATAGCGCTCAGCCTTCAGCAGAAAATTGTTTATCGACTTCCGCGCTGGCCGGTCTCAGCGCGGAAGAACGTGGAGAGCACTCCGTAGATCACAAAGCAGGACCCGGCAATAAACAGTGCGCCATAAGCCAGGTACCACATGCTGGCCAAGGACTTGGGGTTGAACTGTTCGGGGACCATATTCAGTCCGGTGGCAATCGCCACGGTGGCCGCGGCTCCCAGGAGCACCATGATCCCCAGAGTCCACAGCAAAGCGTTCCACCCCAGATCGCGGGGGCGGCCCCGAGCTGAGAAAGCATTCCACTGCGGTTCGACACGGAAAATGATCGCTCCGCCGATCAGCCCCCAAATGCCCGAGACCAGCAAGGCCGCGACCATATCGGCGGGACGGTGCCAGGCCTCGAGGAAGGTGGCTACTCCCACCGCCGAGACAAAAACCGCGCCTAAGAACGCCACCAGTGACCGCCAGCGTGGTGCCACCACCAAAAAGATCGCAATCACCGCAGCGGCAGCGAAGGTGGTGTGTCCCGAGGGCATGGAATTGCCGGTGTAGTAGGGCACGCCATTGGCGAGATCGGGACGGGTCAGCACGACATTCTTGAGCACTTGTGTGCTGATGTTGGCCCCGGCAAATACCACTACCGCGATCAGTGACGCCAGCCAGCGCCGGCGGAATAAGGTGATCACCACAAACGTCAGCACCGCCAAGACTGCGACCACGGTGGGCAACTCGCTCAGCACCATCTGGGAGTAGCTGTGCAAGGACTGCAGGTTCTGCGTGGCCGAGTTAATGGCGGCCTGTTCGATGATTTGGCCGGTATGTGAGGTCACGAAGAAGGTATAGATGCCCCACAGCGCCAGTGCCATCACCAGCGCCCAAAGGGCCCAGAGTCCCAGACGGGAGGCCGGCTGGATGGCCATCGGAGCGTGCCCCGGCTGGTGTTGAGGGTGGCGTTCGCGTCGGCGTGAGCCAGCCGATTCATCCGAGACATGGGAGACGAGGCCGGGCTCGGATAGCCTGTCTGGTGAGGCAGGGGAGGAGGCGGCGTTCGGATGTAGCTCATCCACCTGAAAAATGTCGGTTTCCCCGTATGGGTTATATGTTTTCTTCGGATCAAAGGGCACCTGTTTTTCGGCGGAGATCGGTTCAGATTCGGGGCCCTGTTCCGGGTCGTGCTGGGATGATCGATGCCGAAAGTTCACAGCGCCATTATCCCGTACCTATCTGGGAATTGACGCAATTACACTGGAGAGGATGAAGACTGTCGGTGATCACACACCTTGGAGCGATGACCGGTTACCCGATTTGATCTCACCGGTGGGGCTGGTTTCGCGGGAGGAACTGCACCGTGTGGCAGTGGCGGTTGGGCTTCCGATGCGGACCCGTTTCCGCGGGCTGACGGTGCGGGAAGCGATGCTGATCAAAGGGCCACTAGGGTGGGCAGAATTTTCACCCTTCGCCGAATACGGGCCTGTGGAATCCTCGCGCTGGCTGTCGGCCACTCTGGAAGCTGGCTGGCTGGGTTTTCCCACGCCGCGGCGTAGCACGGTGTTGGTCAATGCCACCGTGCCAGCTATTGCCGCCGAGCAGGTTGAGACTGTGTTGCGTGGTTTCACGACCGACGGTGATCTATCGAGCCTTTCGGCGGTGAAGATTAAGATCGCCGAAAAACTCCCGGCCGATCCGGCCCAGCTCGATCGACACATACACGGTGTGCAGGCCGACTACGAGCGGGTGATGCGGGTCCGGGAGTTGTTGCCCGAAGCACAGATCAAGGTTGATGCGAACCAGGCGCTGACCGTCGACGAGGCGGTCCACCTATTGGGCGTCCTGCAACAGGCCGGGCTGGAATATGCCGAACAGCCGGTGCCCGGTCTGACCGCCATGGCAGAATTACGTTCCCGGCTGGCTCGAAATGGTATCGACCTACCCCTGGCCGCCGATGAGTCGATCCGCAAAGCCGAAGATCCCTTCGCCGTCGTTGTCGCCGAAGCTGCCGACATCGCGGTGGTCAAAGTCCAGCCACTGGGCGGGATTCGTCGCGCGCTGGCGGTCGTCGAGGCCACCGGTCTGCAGGCCGTGGTCTCCTCGGCACTGGATACCTCCGTGGGAATGAGCGCTGGGCTGGCCCTGGCCGGGGCGTTGCCCGAACTGCACTATGCATGCGGTCTGGGGACGGTGGCGTTGTTCTCCGAGGACGTCTGTTCGCCTCGGCTCATCCCCGAGCACGGAGAGCTTACCGTTCCGGCGTCTCATTCCGAGGTGCCTGAGCCTGACCCAGACAAGCTGGCTCGCTTTCGTCTCCCAGAAGACCGCCAACAGGTATGGCACCAGCGCTTGGAGGAGGCCTATTCCGTGCTGGCAGGTTGATCGGTCTACCATGGTGAGCATGGACTCCATGCTGACCGCGCGCACCATTGTTGGTACTTTGCAACAGGCGGGTGTTCGTCACGTCGTGATCGGGCCCGGCTCTCGTTCGGCCCCAATGGTTTATGCCTTGGCCGAGGCCTCCCATCTGGAAGGGTTCAAGCTCTACGTTCGCGTTGATGAACGGGCAGCAGCTCATACTGCCTTGGGGCTCAGCCTTGGTTCTGGTGCCCCGGCAGCGGTCCTGACCACCTCTGGGACGGCGGTTGGCAACCTGATGCCGGCGGTGATGGAAGCCGCCCACGCCGACGTGGCACTTATTGCTCTGACTGCAGATCGTCCCGCCGAACTGCAGGGAACCGGGGCAAACCAGACCACCGATCAGCGCAATATTTTCGGTGTCCATGCCCGCGCGAGCGTGACGATCGACTCCGAAGACTACGATCCCGCCAGCCTGCGAGCCACCGTGAAGGCCATGGTATCCCTGAGTACCGGGACCGCCTCGGAACCGGCCGGACCGGTCCATCTAAACCTCAGGTTCCGTGAGCCGCTGGTCCCGAGCCCGGATAGCCTTGCCCCGACCGATTTCGCGACCGGACCACTGCCACTGGTTCACCGGATTGCCGACGAACAATGGGATCCCAGAGACCACGACCCCGGTCGGGCTCTGATACGGCAACATACGCTGGATGTTTCCGAGCTACCCGAACACCACAGTGTGGTCATCGCCGGGCATACAGCCGGCCCCGTTGCCGCCGAATTTGCTCACGCACTCGGACTGCCGCTGTTCGCCGAGCCCAGCTCAAATGCCCGCTACGGACGTAATGCGGTCGCCGGCTACCCGCTCCTGCTGGGCACCAGCTCCGGTCAGGACGCTCACCCGCTGGCCGAACATATTTCTCACGCCGTCATCTTCGGGCGCCCCACCCTGTCGCGACAAATTGCCGCGCTATTGAAACGGCCCGATGTGAAAGCTGCCATGTATTTGCCCCGCCCGGTCGGATGGTTCCACCGCTCCCGCCGGCGGGAAACCATGATTAAAGAGCTCCCCCAGCTGGCACGCTTCGCCGGCCAAGGAGCACCCGGATGGTTGGCCGCCTGGCAAGCGGCTTCCAACCACGCCCAAGCTCGAATTGAATCAGCGTTGGAACAGGTTGCCGAGGACCGGCACCGCGAATGGTCCGCACTGACCGCCATGCGGGCAGCCCAAGTCGTGGCCGCCACCGCCCGCGGAAACCTTGTGATCGGATCCTCCTCGGTGATCCGCGATATCGACATCGCCTGGCGACCGCCGTTCACCCCGCACTCCACCATTTACGCCAATCGGGGGCTGGCCGGAATCGACGGGACTCTTTCGGTGGCCTCAGGAATTGCTTTGGCCACCGATCTTCGCACGGTGGTGTTGTGCGGAGACTTGACCTTCCTCTATGACTCCCTGGCTCTCGGGTCGTTAGAAACCGAGCCGGATCTGGACATCGTCGTCATCAACGACACCGGTGGGGCCATCTTCGCCGGTCTGGAACACGGCCAGGTGGCCCAGTATCCCGGGATGTCCCCGGTTGTCGAACGTTTCTTTGGGACGCCGCACGGCACCGACATTTCCGCGCTATCTCAAGCCTTTGACATCGACTACCAGCTGGTCAACAACGAGTTTCAGCTGATGGCGTTGCTGGCAGAACCCACCACGGGACGTCGCGTGATCGAGGTCCGTTCCGATCGCGAGCTGCGTCCCAGCACCCGGAAGGCAGTCCAGGAAGCGGTACGGGCTAGTTTTGTGTAGGTCTCGATGTGCTGTCTCGAAGCTTGACACCCAGAGCCTGCAACATAGGTTCTAGCTTTGCGGTCGTCTCCTCTAATTCCTGATCGGGAACCGATCCAGGCACAATCCCGCCACCGGCAAAGAGTCGCATGGTTTGGGCGGTTTCTTGCACCCCGCCACGAAGTGCAATACCGAACTCACCGTCTCCGGTGGCATCACACCAGCCCACCGGCCCGGCATAGCGCCCGCGATCGAGACCGTGAGCACGGTATTCCAGATCATGGATGACTTCGCGGGCCTCAGCGGTCGGGACACCATTGACAGCCGCGGTGGGATGAAAGATCTCGACCAGGTCCAGTACCGAGGTGTTTTCCGTCATCGTCGCGCTGATATCAGTGGCCAGATGCCATACATTGGGTAACTCGAGAATGTAGGGCGTGGTATCGGCCTGCACTGTCTCAGCCAGTGGGCGGAGCCGACCTAACAGGGACTCCACAGCAGCCTGGTGCTCAAATCGCTGTTTACGATCCTCCAAAAGCTCCCGGCCCACATCGACCGGTTCGGTTGACGTCTGAGCCAGGGACTCGACCTGTTGTCGGGACAGCGTTCCAGCCAGGACCCGTGCGGTCATCCGTCCATGGGTCCGGCCCACCAGTAATTCGGGGGTAGCGCCTACCAGCCCATCGATCAGATAGGTCCACGCTTGCGGATAATTTTGAGCCAGTGCGGAGGCAGTCGTGGGTAGGCGGAAGCCCTCAGACCGCGAGACCACCACCAGGTCCCGACTTAATACCACCTTGTCCAGGTTCGTGGTCTCAAGGTGGTCCAGGGCCCGGCCCACAGCGGTCCGGAACGTTCCGCGGCTGATACGTGACGCCGAGACGGTCTCGGCGTCACGGGTTGCCGACCAGCCCTCGGGCGTCTGTATCGGCAGGTGGGCTGTGCCCTGTAGCTCACGCCACCGGGCACGGAGTTGCTCTATCGATAGGCTGAATTGTGAGCCTTGATTCAGACGTGAATCTGAGTCATCAAGTTGCCACACCAGTGTGCTTGTTCCAGGCGTATGAATCAACAGGACCTCTGGAACGAGTGCAACGGTGTCGGTGGCCGAGCGGGCATCGAAGGTGGCAGAAATCATCGCCCGCGGGGGGATCATCCCCAACGATAAGCCCGGGGTACGGGGGACTGGGTAGTGGGTACCAGGTGCCGGGGTGTGTGCTTGCTGAGACCACCACGACGCTAAACTCTGAAACCGTTGCGCATCATTGGTGTGGTGCTGGGCGGTGATGCCCCACCCGACGGTGCCGTAGCCCTCACGCACCCAAGCGGCCGAAACATCCGTGGCTAATAAGGCAGACAGATCAGAGGAAAACTCGGCGGGGTCGATCGCAACAGACAGAGTATAAAGCATGGCATCTTTCAAGATACCGGATTCTATGCACCGGTAATCAGCTCACGGTCTGGACGGTGATCGACCATCCCCGGAGGTGTTCGTCACATCGGGTCCGAGGATGTCCGGAGTATACTCCAGACAGAACCGTTCGCGACATGTGGACTGACCAAGTGCCAACAATCTCAACGCATGGGATAGGGTTGAACGAGTGACCGAACCATCCATTGCTTCATTACCGGCAGGCTTCTCGGTACTAGACGACTACCCTGACCTGGTGGCGGTGCTCGTCGAGTCTCTCAGCGCCATTGAAGAGGAACTTGCCGAGGCGTTGCGCAATGCAGATGAGCTCGCTGAAGCAACCACCCGACACCTGCTCGATGCGGGCGGAAAACGGTTACGTCCCCTGCTGGCGGTGCTGGCCAGCATGTTGGCCGATCCCGGAGTTGCCAACGGTCAAGTTCGTGCCCCGTCAGAGAACATTCGAAGTGCCGCGGTGGCGTTGGAGCTGACCCATTTAGCGACGCTTTATCACGATGATGTGATGGATGAAGCCGATATGCGTCGTGGGGTGCCGGCAGCACATAAGCAGTGGAATAACTCTTTGGCCATTTTGGCCGGTGACCTGATCTTTGCCCGCGCGTCGATGCGAATGTCGCAGATGAGTGCGGAAGTAATCCGGGTCCATGCCCAAACCTTTGAAAGTTTGGTCATGGGCCAGATGTGGGAGACTGTCGGACCGCGCGCAGACCAAGATCGGTTGGATCATTACCTGGCGGTGATTGATGGTAAGACCGCTTCTCTGATTGCTACCACCGCGCACATTGGCGCGTTGCTCGGCGGGTGCTCGTCCGAGGTCGTGGCCATGATGCGCAACTACGGTCATAACGTTGGCATGGCATTCCAGCTGGCCGATGACATTATTGATCTGGTTTCTCCAGGTGAGAAATCAGGAAAGGTCCCCGGCACTGATCTGAAAGAACGCGTCCCGACTTTGCCGACCCTGCTGCTGCGTCAGGTAGCTGCGGAGGGTGATCAGTCGGCACAGCAAGCTGTGGCTTTGATTGATGGCCCGCTGGACACCCAAGAACAGGTTAACCAGGCCTTGGAAGCCATCGCCACGCACCCGGTGCTTGAGCGGGCGTGGGAACTGACCCGGGTCTGGGAGCGTAAGGCTTTGGAATCTATCGAAAACCTCGACGACTCTCCGATTAAACAAGCCCTGATTGCTTTTGCCCACTACGTCGTGGAGCGCCAAAACTAGCCTGGAAGGCTAGTGTTTCCAATAGCGATTTCGCTGCGGGGTGGAGTCCGGATTTACCCACGGGGCTGGAATAAACCACGCGCCGTGGTGATCGAGCGCGACGAATCGCCACGTGCCGTGATGGAGATCGGCGTGGTGGGCTGCGCAGACCAGAATGGCATTATCCACCGCGGTTGAACCCCCGTGACTCCACGGCTGACAATGATGGATTTGGCACCATAGGGCCGGGATCGTGCACCCCGGAACGGTACACCCTCGATCTCGAGCAACCACGGCCTGATACTGCTTGAGCGAAAACTGACGCCGAGCCCGCCCGATATCTAAAACCTCCGAACGACCACCGAACACCACGGGAATGAGTTCTGCCTCACAACTGGCGATCCGCAGTTCCGCTGCAGATAGTGGCCCCAGGAACTGGCCCTGGCTTACGCGTTGTTCCGCCATGACAGTAGGCACCCTGTGTGGTGCGTTGTGATGGTTGCGGTAGGTGGCCAGTAGCGACTGGTAATCCATCAGGGTCAAAATTCTGGTTGAGCTACCCCGGTGGCGGGGGAGGCCGTTGGTTTCGGCGTTGAGCCCGACAGCTGCCAAGAGTGCTGCTACCACCACATCCAAGGTCCGTCGGGTGCGTTTGCGTGTATCGAACCACGTATGGTGATGCGCAGTCAGGGTGTTGCCGTGGCGGTCCTCGACCATAACCGTGTTTGGATCCAAAGTTGGGAACGCAACGCGCAATGCGGTGCGGATGGGGTGGGGAATGGAATCTGGTTGTTCGGGGAATTCCAGGCGTTGCTGAATACCGCCCCCGGTAGCGTGAGCGAATTGATTAGCTGCAGCGTCTAGTGTCAGCAACAGTTCGGCGCCCAGCCCGAAAACGGTGCCACCAAAATCAACGCCACGGTCGGATCGTTTGGTAACCCAAAGGCGTTGTTCCGTCCGGGGAGATAGCACTTCGGCAGGTTCTGGCCCGTCCTGATCGATCGTGGATGCTATGGTGTGCAACCATCGCCGGCACATCCTAGCGAAGACGGCGGGGTTCACGGTTTGTGCGGATTCCACCAGTTCTGGTTCGACCGCCTCGATCACCCGGTGTACCAGTTCCGGATCAGTGGCTGTCTGCTGGCCGTATGTCCGCACGTCGTAAATCAGCCGCACCAGCCGATCAACGTTGGCTGTGGGTACCCGACCGGCGTGAAAAGATCGCGCCAAGAGCGGAAGGACAGGAGCAGAAGGGGGTCGTCCTAATCGGGCCGGGCTCGGTTCGAGCAGATCCGCTCGCCGAGAACGTTTTGAGGCCTCGGCTCCGGCAACACCGAGTGTTTGGCTGAGATACCGTCGGACCTGAGTTATCCCTGTCTGCTGTTCTGGTATGCCAAGTAGTCTCTGGCGATCGACACTAGTTTCTAAGGCGTGCTGGGTCACCTGCGTGAGTCCGGTCTTGATGGCGTCGCAAAGATACGAGATCTTCTCCAGCCGATGGTGCATCTCTGGCAACGCATTGTCCAGATCTTTCGGTGGGGTGATAACTCGTGACTGCACCGGATCATCGGCTACCCGTTCCGCGCTCGCCCACAGGGTGTTCCAATCTGTGGCCGGTTCCGTTCCGAAGTGCGCCAGTTGTGCCGAGACGCTGGGGTTTTTCGCTTGTTCTGAGGCCAGCAAGACGAGGTGCTCGATGGTGGTTAGTAACTCGCCCAGACTGACACTCGGGGCCCCCTCGGTGTCGACAAACCAACTTTTCCAATCTGGCCCCTGGCTTTGGTTAGCCTGGAAATTCTGCGTTTTTGCCATGACACACCGCCTGGTCGTGGTCGAGGATCTGGTCAACGTGCGAGGCGTGACCCGTTTGTTGCACCCAGACTAGAACCGCCTCTGGCATCGGGAGGACTCGCTCAGGAGCAACTGTGGATAAGGACAACGCTGTCCACAGGTGGCTGTCAGCCGGTGACGCCAGGGAGCACGAGTCAGGAGCAGGCCAGGTTCAACCGGGTGGCCGAGGCATTGAGATGCGGGCGTAGGCCCTCGGCGATGCGCTGGCGGTCAGCTACTTCGACCGGCTGACGGAGCTGACGATACAGGCTGTCGTCGGAGTAGCGCGGGAAAATGTGGAGGTGGTAGTGCCAGACATGTTGGTTGCCGGCCGGCTCATTATGCTGTCGCGTGGAGATGCCCTCAGGATTCCAAGCACGCTTCATCGCCAGGGCGACCTCACGGGCCATCAGGGCAATGCGGGTCAGCACCCGGTCCGGGAGGACATACAGTGATTCGTAATGTTCGGCCGGGGAAATCATGACGTGTCCTTTATGTGGGCCGAAACCGTCAACGGCAACAAAGACGATCAGATCATCGTCTTGATAGACGACATCGGAGGCTTCACACCGGTTATTGGGATCAGCCACGTCTCCGGAGACCAAACCGCAAAACGGGCAGACGTAACCCTCTGGGGCATGGGAGGTGAGGGGAACATCGTGGAAATCAGGCATGGTCCTCGGCATCTTCGTCGGGATCACTCAGGGCCCAGGTGATGACGTCAGTAACGACTTCTGAGATCGTGCCATCTTCACAGAGCCAGTCACCTTCACCATCTGGTGTGTCTGCACCGACGGTACGTCGCCAGAGCAACGGGTCGGGCAGTGGTAACTGATCGACGGGGATCCCCCAGGCTGCAGATTCTTCCTCATCTTCGAGAAATACCAGGTGGTCATCGACGATGAAAAACTCATCCGGGTCGAAAAAGAAATGGGTCGTTTCCAGTAGCTCCGGACAGGACCCTAAACACAGATAGAACTCAACGAGAGAAATCGGTAGGTCGTTGACGCTGAGAACCGGCTCATGTGCGTCGCGCAGTTCGGCGGAGATCGGTCCAGCAGCCAGCCGTTCGGCCAGTGTCTGCAACGGCATCCCGTCGGCAGGCGACCAGGCTCGCCCTAACAGATTGTGGGGTAGCTGTTGGTAAAGCTCGGTGAAGACCCCGGTGCTCGTGGAAGATTCATCGGCCATGCCCTTTAGTCTAATCATCTGCGTCATGTGTGTAAGGGCCCACTGGCCTGATCCGGTCCGTTGTGAATCCACCCACACGGGTGTTCGCCCTGGGCCAGTGTGGCGGATTTAGCGTCGGGGTAGCGTTCGGAAATCGGTAGAGTGAGCTCATGACTTGGGGTGTACCCGCCGAGCTGGGCACGGGGCGTGCGTCGTAATGCTCACCGGTGAGTCAGCCGACCGCATGCTCTCATAGTGAGCTGGCTACACCCCGTGGCAGATGGGTGAGACGACTCAAACTGAAGGATGGCTTGTGACTGCTAGTGATAACCGACCGTTGCGCGTAGCGATTATCGGCGGAGGGCCAGCTGGAATTTACACGGCGGATCTGCTGACTAAGGCAGAACGAGATTTCGAGGTCAGCATCGATATTTTCGACCGCTATCCGGCCCCATTTGGTCTAATCCGTTATGGAGTGGCTCCTGATCACCCGCGTATTAAGGGCATTATTAAAGCCCTCTACCGGGTGATGGACCGTGGCGATATTCGTTTCTTTGGGCACGTTGACTATGGCACTGACCTCACATTGGCCGACCTGCACCGCTACTACGACGCGGTAGTCTTCTCGACCGGTGCGGTACACGATGCAACGTTGAACATTGCTGGTGCTGAGTTGGAGGGCTCTTTCGGAGCTGCGGAATTTGTCAACTGGTATGACGCCCACCCGCATACACCTCACGAGTGGGATCTGTCTGCAGAATCTATTGCAGTGATTGGCAACGGCAACGTGGCCCTGGATATCTCTCGTGTATTGGCGAAATCCGCCGATGAAATGCTGACGACAGAGATCCCAGACTACGTCTACCAGGGCCTGAAAAACTCCCGGGCGAAAGACATCCATATCTTCGGTCGTCGTGGTCCGGCCCAGATGAAGTTCACGCCTTTGGAATTGCGTGAATTAGCGCACTCGCCCAATGTGGACATCGTGCTCTACCCGGACGACTTTGAATTCGATGAAGCCTCAGAACAGGTTGCGCAGAGCAATAACCAGATCAAGAACATGGTGGGAACGCTCAGCAACTGGATGTTGGAGCAAGAAGAGCGTGAGGAATCCGGAGAAGACACCGGGGCAACTCGTCGATTGCACCTGCACTTCTTACAAGCACCGCAGAGAATTCTGTCGGATGAGTCCGGCACGCATGTCGCCGGAATTCGAATGCAACGCATGGAACTGACCGGAGACGGCAACGTACAGGGCACCGGGGAGTTCATCGACTATCCGGTGCAGGCCGTCTACCGGGCCATCGGCTACTTCGGTTCCCCGTTGGTTGGGGTGCGGTTCAACGACAAAACCGGCACGATTGTTCACCGCGAGGGTCGGGTGCTGGATGAGAAGGACCAGCCGGTGGTCGGGCTCTATACCTCTGGATGGATTAAACGCGGTCCCGTCGGGCTGATTGGTCATACTAAAGGCGATGCCCTGGAGACCATCGGGCACATCATCGAAGACGAACCGCACCTTTATACCGCCGAGCAACCGGATGAACACGCCATTATTGACCTGTTGGAGTCTCGTGGAATCCGCTACACCGACTGGGAAGGATGGCACCGGCTGGATGCGCACGAGGTGAAACTGGGAGAAGAGTTCTCGCAGACCGCAGGGATTAGTCGGGAACGGGTTAAAGTCTTCTCCAATGAGGAGATGGTCTCGATCTCCCGTCAACACAAATAACTGCTCTCACCAGCACGGAAGATCAGTTACCACTCAGGATGGGCGCCTAAGCTGGGCATAATATTAATGTTAACGCGGTCTACACAGGGGGTCACCGGTGCATAGTCACAACAACCGCTTGAAAACCTTTGTGCTGTTCATGGTCTTGGTCGTGATCCTGCTGGCAATCGGCTGGCTGATTGCACTGGCAACCGGGAGAATGATATGGATCGGAGTCTTTGGTGCCATGTCGTTGATTTCGATCGCGATCTCTTACTGGAATTCCGATAAGATCGCGCTGAAATCGATGCACGCCTACTCGGTGTCGCCACAAGACCAACCCGAGATGTATCGAATCGTGGAAGAATTGTCGCAACGGGCCCAGCAGCCCATGCCTCGGCTTTATGTCTCGCCGACCTCATCTCCCAATGCTTTTGCGACCGGACGGAACCCGCAGAACGCCGCGGTGTGCTGTACTGAAGGGATCTTGCACACGCTCAATGCCCGAGAACTCCGTGGAGTGTTAGGGCACGAGCTGATGCACGTCTACAACCGCGACATCCTCACCAGCTCGATCGCTGCGGCCATGGCCTCGCTGATTACCTCGGTGTCTCACATGTTGCTGTTCGTCGGGGCCGGTCGTGGCGGTCGGGATAACGGCGGTAATCCCTTGGCAATCATCGGGCTCATCCTGACGATGATCTTGGCGCCTTTGGCGGCCAGTCTGGTCCAATTGGCCATCTCCCGGTCGCGCGAATACGATGCGGACCAGGATGGAGCCAGCCTGACCGAAGATCCCCTCGCTCTGGCCTCGGCGCTGTACAAGCTCCAGCACGGTGTCCAGGCCGCACCACTGCCCCAAGAAGACAATAAGTTGGTCAGCTCAGCTCACATGATGATCGCTAACCCCTTCGGTGGTCAAAGCGCCAGAGCCTGGTTCTCCACGCACCCGCCGATGGAAGATCGGGTGCAACGTCTCGAAGGAATGGCGCGGTCTTTGGGGCAGCTCGATTAGTTGACTAACTAGCCGAAACACAGCCTCTCTCGTCGTTAGTCATGGTTACTGGGCTCCGGATAGGTTTCCACCGGACGCTGAGTAACCGCGATCCAGTGCTGTTGTAGCTCGTCTTTGATGGGTTCAGCCACGAATTCTTGTTTGGCTGCCACCGCAGCCTTCAGAGTGGCCTCACGGGTGGAATCAGCGCGCTCATCGATCTCGGCCTGGTGGCGGCGAGCCTGTTCGTAAGCAGGCTGGTTTCCCGTCCGGCGCACCGAGGCCAACTCGTCCTGTAGAGCACGTTGTTGTGCGCGGGCATCCTCGAGGACATCGGCGGAAATGAAGGTCTTGACGAAGCCCTCGTCGACAATCAGCCCGCGACCGGTCTTAATACCGCGACGGAGCGCGGCGGGCAGAACCTCCGAAGGTTGGTAATCGTCCGTGGTTTCCCACTCGAGCGTGTCCAAGCTACGGTTTTCGACATTGCGACGCACCAATGCCCGGCCGACGGTCATATCGACATAACGTACCGGGTGATGGGGTTCCACGAGCAACAGCATGATTCTCCTTGCGTGATCGTCTCTCAGGCTTTGTCACACTAGCGTTGAGCGGTTAACGGAAATTGACGAATTGCAGATCGGCATCTTCGAAGTCTTTGAGCAAAGCAATGGTGGCCTGAAGATCGTCGCGGGATTTCGAGGTCGCCCGCAACTCATCACCCTGGATCTGTGTTTTGACAGACTTGGGTCCCTGATCGCGAATGAGCTTAGAAATCTTCTTCGCCGTCGCCTGGTCGATGCCCTCTTTAATGGTGGCGGTGATCCGGTACTCTTTACCTGAGGCAAAGGGCTCGGAAGACTCAAGAGACTTCAGTGAAATACCGCGACGGACCAACTTGGACTGGAACACATCCAGCACAGCCTTGACGCGATCCTCTGAGGCAGCGTGCATGGTGATCACCTGATCATTGTGTTCAATCGAGGCAGCCGCATCCTTGAAATCGTAGCGTTGTGCGATCTCTTTGGTCGCTTGATTCAGCGCATTCGCGACCTCCTGCGGATCGACTTTGGACACGATGTCGAAGGTGGCATCCTTAGCCATAACGGTCTCCTCTGAACCATGGTGGGGACATGCTGTCACGGTGATGGTGAACATCACGGTGACTCTAGCTTAGTAAGATTAGGGTTTTTTTCGCATCTGCGGTAGGGTGGGTTGTCGTTCGCGAGAAACGCGGACCTTGCGGCAGGTTACCCAAGCGGCCAACGGGGGCTGACTGTAAATCAGCTGGCATTGCCTTCGGGGGTTCGAATCCCTCACCTGCCACCATCCAGACACATACGATGTTTTTTCCGCGTGGTATCCGGTGTCATTGCGGTCTGTGGGCGTAGGTTGTCCACAGGTTTCAGGCCTAGAGCTGAGCCTGGCCAACCAGATATCCCGATCCTTTAGGCTGGGACCATGGCAACTATTGATCTGACTGAATCCACGTTTGAGCAGACCGTTACCGACAATGACATTGTGTTGATCGATTTCTGGGCTGAGTGGTGCGGGCCGTGCAAGATGTTTGGCCCGATCTATGACAAGGTCTCGGAAAACCACCCCGATATCGTTTTCGGCAAGGTCGACACCGACGCCGAACAGGGGCTGGCTGCCGCGGCCAATATTTCCTCGATCCCAACCCTGATGGCCTTGCGCGACCGGACCCTGGTCTTCGCTCAGCCCGGCGCTATGCCGGCAGAACAGCTTGAGGATCTGATTTCGAAGGTTCGGGATCTGGATATGGACCAGGTGCGGGCCACTCAGAACCAGGACTCCTAAAAACCTCGAAAATCCATGGGCGCAAGCTTCGGCCCGAAACGCGAAAAACGCAGCCCTGAGAGGTGAATTAAACGCACCACACGGTGCCGGTGGCCGGCGAAAGGTGCTAAGAGTTCCAGCATCTGGTGGTCATCCACTCTGCGCCCGATGAGTGCTTCGCCGACGTGGTGAGCCAGATGATAGTCCCCAACCGAGACCAGATCAGCGGCCCCATGAGTCCGTTGCAACGTCTCGGCGACAGTCCAGGGGCCGATACCAGGTAGGGCGGTCAGCCGGGACGCAAGTTCGTCGATACTCACTGTCTGGCCCAGCGTGGCGAGTGTGTCGGCTCGGGAAGCAACCACAGTCATCGTCCGTGCCAGCGGCGGTTGCACACCACCCCGGTGCCATGACCAACTCGGTATCTGCCATACACGCGATGCGCTGGGCGGAACCATTAGCCGTGGTGCGCCTGTCAGGGGCACCTGCGGAGCAGGCGTCCCATAAGAACGCACCAACCATCGCCAGCTCGCCCGGGCCTGATCGTGGGTGACTTTCTGTTCTAGCACCACCCGAAATAGCTCGCCCACCAGATCGGATGTCGCCGGCAGTCGCAGTCCAGGATGCTCATGGTGGGCTCGGATGACCGCAGACGGCAACAGTCCACGCCAAGCATCAGCCTGTAGCGCCTGCGCGAACTCCGCCCACCCCTGTAGCGCCGACTCGTCGACTCCTAACAACTGTGGCACACCAGCGAGGACCTGCTCGAGGACCTCCGGCGCGGAGCCGAACGCATGGGCGGTTACCGTGGTCGGCTGTGTGGTACTGGCCGGAGGCTGGATCCATAACACGGTGGGACTGTTGGGGCACAGAGCCGTCCAGAAACCGTCCTTGCGTAGCTGAGTGGTCGGATCGCCCGTGCCACGTTGCAGGGGTTTCAGCGTATGCGCCAAGGAAATTGCTGCCTCGGTCGTGAAGCTACGCACACGATGGGTTACTGTCATGGGGTTCTTGTGGAGTTTCGAGTCAAAGATGTCGTTTCGTTCCGAAGTCGCTGACACCCCGGGGGCGAACGCGGTACCGTGGTGGCTATGACTGAACCGGACCATACCACCGAACAGCACACCAGTCAGCCTGATCATGAGTCATTACAAATGCGCTACGCCCAGAACGTGCTCGACCTCATTGGCTCAACCCCGCTGGTGAAGCTCAACTCGGTGGCGAAAGACGTTCAACCAACCATTCTGGCCAAACTCGAATACCTCAACCCCGGCGGCTCGGTCAAAGACCGCATCGCGCTGAAGATGATCGAGCGAGCCGAAAGCGAGGGAAAGCTGGCCCCGGGCGGAACCGTGGTGGAACCTACGTCAGGTAATACCGGTGTGGGATTGGCCCTGGTGGCTCAACAAAAAGGCTATCGGTCGGTTTTTGTCACTCCCGATAAGGTCGGAGCTGAAAAACGCGACGTCTTGAAGGCTTACGGTGCCGATGTGATGGTCTCCCAGAGCGCGGTCGCGCCCGACTCGGAAGAGTCTTACTACGGGATCGCGAACCGCCTGGAGGAAAGTATTCCCGGGGCTTATCAGCCCAACCAATTTTTCAACCCGGCTGCTCCCGAATCCCACTATGAAACCACTGGGCCGGAAATTTGGAAAGACACTGCCGGGGCAATTAGCCATCTGGTTGTCTCGGCAGGCACCGGTGGGACCATGACCGGTACGGGACGTTATCTGAAGGATGTCTCCGCGCAGCGTCAGGGTGGCCCGGTCAAGATCGTGGTCGCTGACCCGGACGGGTCGGTATACTCCGGTGGCGCCGGCCGGCCCTACTACGTAGAAGGTGTGGGCGAAGATATGTGGCCGGACAACTACGACCCGGACCTTCCCGATGCAGTGTATGCCATCACCGACGCCGAAGCCTTCGCGATGACGCGACGGCTGGCTGCCGAAGAAGGGCTCCTAGTGGGCGGATCATCCGGTATGGCCGTGGTGGCAGCGCTACGGGAAGCCGAGAAGCTCTCCGCCGATGACGTGTTGGTGGTGATCCTGCCCGATTCCGGCCGTGGTTATCTGGGCAAAATCTTCTCCGATACGTGGATGAGCACTCGTGGGTTCTCCACCGGCGAGCGAACTCCCGTTATTCCCGATCGCCTGGGAACAGCCTACCGGGACGGCCTCGCCCCGCATGCCGACAACCCCAAGGACCGAGCCTCCGATACTGCCGATAGTACCGCCGCTGAGCAACAGCTGGACGAGACCACGGTGGCCGAGCTCTTGGACGATAAACACTCCTGGTTGCCGGGATCACTGCCCGAGGTCGTCACCGCCCGCACCGAAACCACAGTCGGTGAGGCCATCTCCATCATGAACCGGTACGGCATTGACACGCTGCCGGTGGTGAGTGCCTCAACCGCCGACATTCGGGTCAATGAAGTGCGCGGGATGATCACGACCGCAACCTTAATGGACGGGTTGGCTCAGGGACGGTTCACTCCGGCCGACCCGGTCGGCACTGTCAAGCTGGATCAACCGGTATTACTCGGGGCTCGGTCCTCACTGAGCGATGCCCACCTCGCGCTGGCAACCACCTCGGCAGTGATCGCCACACGAGACGGCCTCGCGGTTGGAATTATGACCCACCACGACCTGTTAATGTTCTTGAGCCCCCGCTAAGACGGGCGAATACGAGCTATCACAAGCTACGACAAGTAAGGATTTCACGAAGGTCATCATGACTGAGCAACGTGCCCACGGTTTCAACACTCGAGCTATTCACGCTGGCCAAGACATTGACCCGAATAACGGGTCGGTCGTGCCCCCGGTGTACTTGTCAACCACCTATGCGCCCGAAGCGATTGGCCAGTTGCGGCAAGGTTATGACTACAGTCGTGGCACCAACCCGACCCGTGATGCCCTGCAGAACCAGATTGCTGCCCTGGAAACCGGTAATTCTGCGAGCGGACGCGCCATGACCTTCACCTCGGGGTTGGCCGCCGAAAACGCGTTGCTGATGGCAGTGGCGGCTCCCGGTGATCACCTGGTGATGGGTAATGACGTCTACGGCGGTACCCACCGCCTGATTAACAAGATCTTGGGACAGTGGCACCTGGCTCACACGGTGGTGGATATGTCCGACCTAGACCAGGTCGATCAGGTGATGACCGCCCGGGAGACCAAGCTGTTGTGGGTCGAAACGCCGACCAACCCGCTGATGAAGATCGCCGATATCGCCGGGCTAGCGGAGCTGGCGCACCGGCACAGAGCGTTGTTGGTGGTCGATAACACTTTCGCCACCCCGTATTTGCAGTTGCCACTGCAACTGGGCGCCGATGTGGTGGTGCACTCCACCACCAAGTACATGGGCGGACACTCCGATACAGTCGGTGGCGCCGTGGTGACCGAAAATCAGGAGGTGGCCGACAAGGTTCAATTTCAACAAGCTGCCGCGGGGGCCACCAACAGTCCGATGGACGCATACCTAGTGACCCGCGGGCTGAAGACCCTGGGTGTCCGGATGGACCGGCACGTGGCCAATGCCACCGCTGTGGCCGAATGGTTGACCGAACAGCCACAGGTCTCCCAGGTGCACTATCCGGGACTGTCGACTCACCCGCAATACGAGCTGGCCTCCCGGCAGATGAAAGCCGGAGGTGGCATGGTCTCGGCCCAGTTCAGCGGTGGTGCCCCGGTCGCGAAGAAGATTGCCGAGTCCACGCGCCTGTTCCAGCTGGCTGAATCCCTGGGGGGAGTGGAGTCACTGATGAATTACCCGGCAGAGATGACCCATGCGTCGGTAGCCGGGACCGAATTGGCCGTTCCCGACGACCTGGTTCGACTGTCGGTGGGTATTGAAGACGCCGATGATCTCGTCGAAGACCTCCGTCAGGCCTTCGCTCAGCTACGAGATTCCTGATGATGCTGGCGTATTTGCAGGTGTCACCGCTGGTTGCTTGTGGCGTACACTAGAGGAATGACCGTCCGGTCTGCCCCCGAAACATCCTGTGATAGCCCGGGATGTCCTGTGGCAAAGAACTAGCTGTCTTCTCGCGCCTGAGGCGAGCGAGGTTCTCGGTGCCAGAATTGTGGCGCGGTGCGCTGTTGGAGCGTACCAGGGGTGTTCCGGAATACGTGTGAAAAACGATCCCAATTCGTTTCCTTGCCCCCTATAGAGGACCCCACGATGACTGAATCATCACAGCACATGTCTGTGCCCGAAAACTCCACGACCAGTGGCCACGTGACCTTCTCGGACCTGATCAGCGACCAACGACTGTTGGCTCCCTTAGAGAAACTGGGATATGAGAAGCCCTCGCCAATTCAGGCCGAAACCATCCCGCTATTGCTCCAGGGCCGCGACGTAGTTGGTTTAGCCCAAACCGGTACCGGCAAAACGGCCGCCTTCGCGCTTCCGGCCCTGGCCCGGTTGCTCGACACTCTTGAGGGGGACCCTGAGGTCCAGGCTCCCCGCATTCTTGTGCTCGCTCCCACTCGTGAGCTGGCGCTGCAGGTCGCTGAAGCTTTCACCAGCTACGCTGCCGAAATCCCGCAAGCCACCGTCGTCCCAGTTTACGGAGGCTCGGCCTACGGCCCTCAGCTGGCAGGACTGCGACGTGGCGCCGCCATTGTCGTGGGAACCCCTGGACGCGTCATTGACCATTTGGAAAAAGGGTCCTTGGACCTCTCTCAGATGCGTTACATCGTCTTGGACGAGGCTGACGAGATGTTGCGGATGGGATTCGCGGAAGAAGTCGACCGGATCCTGAGCGGAACCCCCGAGGATAAACAAACCGCGCTGTTTTCAGCCACCATGCCACGCGCGATTCAGCGGATCTCTGGGGACTACCTCAACGACCCGGCCCAAGTGGAAATCGCAGCTGAATCAACCACCGCCCAGAACATTCGTCAGCGCTACATCCAGGTGTCTTTCCCGTGGAAACTCGAGGCCATGACCCGGATCCTGGAAACCGAGGACACCGACGGGATCATCACTTTCGTACGCACCCGGAACATGACCGAGGAACTTACCCAAAAACTCCAGGCCAGAGGCTTTCGCGCGGCCGCGATATCGGGCGATATTCCACAAAATATTCGAGAAAAGACCGTCGAAGATCTCCGTGCCGGCCGTATCGACATTCTGGTCGCCACTGATGTGGCCGCCCGCGGGCTCGACGTGGAACGGATCTCCCACGTGATCAACTACGACATTCCGCACGACACCTCTTCCTATGTGCACCGCATCGGTCGCACCGGTCGTGCCGGACGGGCCGGGGACGCCATCATCCTGATGACCCCGCGCGAACGTCACCAACTGCGAGCAATCGAAAAAGCTACCGACCAACGGGTAGAAGAGATGCAACTGCCATCCCTTGAAGAAGTCAACGCCTCCCGGGTACAGCGTTTTGCCGACCAGATTACTGCCACCCTGGGTGAGGAAGAAGATTCCAATATCGCCTCCTTCCGCGAGCTGGTCACCACCTACGTCGACGAACACAATGTGGCTGCCGTTGACGTCGCAGCGGCGTTGGCGATGATGGCCCAAGACGGCCGACCCCTGTTCGCCGAAGAACCCGATCTACCCCCCATGAAACTCGATCGGGGGAAGAAAAACCGCACGGCACGTGGCCACCGCAAGAACCACGATCGTGGGGTGGCTACCCCAGCCGATGGCAAGGCCACCTACTGGATCGCAGTGGGACATAAAGACCGCGTGCGTCCTGGCAATATCGTCGGCGCTATCGCCAATGAGGCCAACCTTGATGCCCGCGAGATCGGCGACATCAGTATTCGTCCCACGCACTCGCTGGTGGAGTTACCCGAAAAGCTCTCCAAAGAACAGCTTGCTACCCTGCGCGATGCCACGGTGGCCGGACGACGTCTTAACCTGCGATTGGACCGGGGGCGTCCGGAAGACCGTGGTGGGCTCGCTCCAAGTCGTCGAGATCGTGAGACCACCTCGCGTCGTGAGGGCCGGACCGCAAAGAAGAAGGAACGCTGGTCCAAGGCGAAGAAGCGGGCTGCGAAGAAATGAGCGCTTCGATCGTGACCTTCCAGGACTATCTCGACCTGATAGCTGACACAGAGCATCAGGGAAAATTCGCTGCGCTCGTCAGATTTACTGAGGCCATGCACGCTGGCTTGACAGTGGAAATCAAATGGAACACCCCCATGCTGACTTTGGGCGGAACATTTATTATCGCCTACAGTGTGGCGAAAACTCATATCGCGGTGGGACCCGAACTCGTCATCCTGGAGCAGTTCCGCGCTCGAGTAAGCCAGGCCGGCTATCAGTCGACCAAGAGCCAATTCACGATTCCGTGGGATGCTCAGGTGAACTGGTCTCTTTTGCGCGAGATGGTCGAGCAGACCATCATGCTCAAAAAAGGCTCGAAGACGTTCTGGTACGCCGGTTAGCCCTGGCTGAGACCCGACCTATCTGAAGGAAATCGTGACGTTCACCATGTTCGTCGCGATTCTGCCCTCTCGATTTCACTTCTGCGAAATTCATTGGTAAACTCATTCCTCGTTGCCCCGATAGCTCAGTGGTAGAGCGCCATCTTGGTAAGATGGAGGTCCCGGGATCGATTCCCGGTCGGGGCTCAGAGACTAAAGACCCGCACAGGCCAATGTGCGGGTCTTTGTGTAGGTCCCGGCACTTGTCAATGAGCCAAAAACAGGTGCCTTCAGTCGGTGAGGTCGTTCCACAACGTCTCGATATTTTCCGGCGAAGTTTGCCAGGGGCACATCAGGCGTACCACCGGCCACCCTTGAGCATCCGTGTCCCACTGCCGTAATCGATAGCGGTGGCGCCCACGCTTTAGCTTGTCGGGATGTAGTGCGATGAATACTCCACTGACGCGGGGCTCGCGAACCGGACGAGCCCAGTCGTAGTGTGTGGCGCACTCGGCTAGGTAGCGCGCCATATCGTTAGCGTGCTGAGCGTTGTTTAACCAGGTGTCGTTATCAAGCAGAGCCAACAACTGGGCCGATAAGAACCGCTGTTTGGAAGCTAACTGCGTGGTGTATTTGCGAACCCGCTCGACGACACCGAGAGTGTCGCCCTGGTCCCTCGTGTGAAGCACGACGACCGCCTCGGCTCCTAACGCGCCGAGCTTGGTCGCGCCCAGGGTAAGGACATCGATACCAACATCAACGGTCAGTTCTGCTAAAGAACAGTTCAAACTCACAGCCGCTTGGGCAAGACGTGCGCCGTCCATGTGGACCTTCAACCCGTGCCGATGTGCTAACTCGGTCAGCTGGCGCAGTTGCTGTGGCGAATAGAGACCGGCGCGTTCGGGGGCTTGCGCCAGTGTGACCGCTTCCGCACGTGGTACATGAATATTGTCTCGAACTACTGACGGGGTGAGCACCGTCTCTAACTGCCCCATATCATAGGTGCCGTCCGGGTGGGCCGGACAGGGGCGGACACGGATCCCCGCCAGCCCTTCGATCGAGGTCGACTCGGTGCTGAGAATATGGGAACTCGCAGGTGCGTATACCATGCCGAAGTGGCCACAAATTGCCTGCAAAGCCACCATATCTCCACCGGTGCCATTGAATACGGCAAACATCACGGCATCAGGACCGAATAAGTTTGTCGCTAAACGACTGAGTTCCCCAGTGACATCGTCATCCCCGGAGGGGCCGGCATAGCCGGAATTCGCCCGCTCGAGCCCGGCCATCACCGTCGGATGTATACCGGCGGTATTGTCTGAATGGAATCGGTGGTCAACACGATCTGGCATGGTAGTCATTCGTGCTGATCCAGATCTGCGTCGCTACCACCGATGATCTACAGAATCCGTCGTCGCGATCACGCCACCCCAAATTGACTCTCTGATATTAACTATGTGAAAATATATAGGTTGCTTGATCAGAGCACACTATGGCTGCGTAGCTCAGTTGGTGAGAGCGCACGACTCATAATCGTGAGGTCGACAGTTCGAGTCTGTCCGCAGCTACCCTTGTCAACACGCGGAACCTCTCCGAGGCACTAACGACGGCCCACACGACATGAGGTCAAGCCTCGATGCAGTAGATGAGATCCTCCACGACTGCTCCTGCGCTCAGGATGTTTCCCATTGACGAAGGCGCCCGTCGACGATCTACTCTGGCACGGATTTCTTTCTCCTCACACTGATGGTCCCTGCGTTGGGTAGGTCCACTGTGTGCCGAAACACTAAGGAGAAACATCCCTGAGTGCGGGATCACTCACACACCAGAGGACCGGCACTTCGTGTTGGCATACCTAAGGTACTCTTTCACGTGTTCTCCAGCATAAAACGGGTCGTCGCTGGTGGCCACGCGAGCAGTGAGCACGGGCATAGCCGGTGGGCAGTGAAAGTTGGAACCGACGGGTGCCAGGCCGGCCTTCGGGGTGGCGTTCGCGAAAATCCGGTAAACCAGTCAGGACTGAACACGGTGAGCGTTGTTGCGTTTTTTATGGGCTTTATGCCCTCGCCGGTGGGCGTGATGATTTTTACCTGTGCGCTCGCGACCGTCCTTCTCTGGGGCGTCGCCACGGGACGTTTTTTGGGTTGGTTAACCGATGCAGTAGAACCGGGAGCTGAGAGCTGAAGCATCTCACAGGGCAGAGTCAGCGGTGGATGCCGACGTGACTCTCATAATTTGCGAAACCTGCTACGGCATCAGCGAGCAGGGAAGCAGTGCCCTCCACGATCCGAGAAATAGCCAAATGTTCGCGGATGAATACGCTCGTTGAGCTCGCACGAATGGTCGCTCGCACGCGGCTGCAGTCCCTAAGGAATTCAGCGGATTCTTGCGCAATCCGTCGAATGGTGGTCGGGCTGGCGATACCACCGTGATAGGCGACGTTGTTGTTCAAGGCATCGACGATCCTTAGTGCTTGCCAGGTCCAAGGGCGGTACCAAAAGTCGGTGTTCATCCCCACCGTTTTGTGGGGTGTTTTTTCTGTCGAACTTGCTCGCCTGCTCATTCGACGAATGGGACGTGCAGGCCGGCTCGACCAAGCTGGAACCGACCGGACACCTCCAAGAACCTATGTTCTTGCCGGATCGTGATCATCTCTCGGTGATGGTCCCAATGAGGCTCCTTGGCTCAGTCAGGCCAGATGGCAGAGCTGAATCGGTGACGAAGAATGGGCAGACACCATTAACTCATCGGCACAAAGTACATACCTTGAGTTCAGAGAACCGAGAAGCATCTTTTCTTTATGATCTTGTCTTCTCAACGCTTACTTGTGATTTGATGTATTGGTAACAGCCGAGGCGTATTCCGGCTGTGACGATTGAAGGGGCACGATATGTCGCATAATAACCCTGCCTACGGCGACGGTTCCGCGAGAAACGGTGATACGGACCCACCGAGGCCGATACCGCCATATCCAGTACAGGATCCTACGCAGTTTTCTGGTGACCCTAACTCCTATGGCCAGATTCCACCTGACGGTGGATGGGGCGGGACGGCGCCAGGTGGTTACTACGGTGGTGGCGTGCCTCCATATCCGCAACCGCCGATGAATACGATGAGTATCGTCGGTTTCATTCTCGCTTTTCTGCTCGCACCGGTGGGTGCGATCCTCAGTCATATTGCCCGGGGCCAAATTAAACGTTCCGGTGAGCGTGGTGAGGGCTTGGCGCTGGCTGGAATCATCATTGGATGGACCCAAACCGCCGTCGCTGTTTTAGGTCTGGTCGTGTTCTTTGCTGTTGGTGGCTTTTTGTTCTCAATGTTCACCCAGACAATATCCGAATTGGAAACCGAAGTTACTGCAAGTGCCGTCCCCGACGAGGACACTAGTGAGGATTCAACGGACACGTCCGCTGAGCCAACGCAGACCCACGAAGCGTCACGGCCGAACCCCCTCGGGGGAAAACCATATGACGTCAACCCGGATGAGACTGATGGCGCCGTGGTTAGCAGAGATCTGAATGCGCCACATTGTGATGCGGTCAACGAGGTCTTGGACAACATGGCGGGGTTAGATTCTTCTGACCAAGGCGAGATGCAAGAGATCGCCGGTTCATATGATCGTTTGGCAGATGTTCATAGCGATCCCAGCGCGACAGAACTCTACAGAGAGTACGCCAGAGCTTTGCGCGATCCCGTAGGTAACACCGATGTCGAATTCGTGGAACTCAGCGAAGAGGCTGCCGAGCAACTAGGGCAAGACATTGTCTCGTGTGGCATAGTGCCGATGTTCGCATGAGGTCACCTTGACGTGCACTCATTTGGGAACATATGTGAACCAAGTCCATGTGCGAGAAACGCTGGAGAGATCTGTACACGCGATCTGCACAGAGGCAGAGCCGAAGGCACGGCATCTACTATAGGACTAACTGGGGATGGGGAGGCTGGCATAGCGATCCGCCGGGCCTGGCGCTCTATCGGGGCCTTGGCTGGAGAGTCTCTATTCGCCAGGATAGTCCTACCCTGAGAACCGTGTTAGCAGGTTTTGTGCGCGATCATCAGAAAAATTTTGCTGATGTGGGAACAAAAGTGTCGAATGACTCATTTCATAGCTGGCGTGAGAAGTTGAACACTGCACACCCCGCAACAAGAGAACACCGTATCAGGGGCAGGCGCTTGACCCCTTGACGAAGAAGCGCTGGCTCATGGTTTGATATCGTCAGGACCTCTTGAGGTGGATTTCAGCGGGAGAGAGCGAAGGAAAAACGGAGATGTCGAATAATTACCCTCCCTACGGACCCGATTCTGAAGGGCAAGAGCCCTCCGAGGTCACGCGGCCGATGCCACAGTATCCTGCGTCGAATCCCCCGCAGGTTCCACCCCGGTACTCTGCGGACAGTAACCCTTACGAACAATTCGGGGATCAGCAACAACCACCGTCCGGCCAGTCGCCCTATGGCGACCCGAACGCCGGCTGGAACGCGGGTGAGCAGTTCGGAGGTCAGGTGCCCCCTACCGGCTGGGGTGCAGGCCCCGGCGGGGGTTATTACGGTGGCAGAGATGACGGCAACTTCGGTGGTGGTATGCCACCCCAGCAACAGCCACCCATGAATACGTTGAGCATCGTTGGTTTTATTCTGGCTTTTTTGTTTGCTCCTGTGGGTGCGATTTTGAGTCACGTTGCCCGGGGCCAGATTAAGAAGTCTGGGGAACGAGGAGGAGGCCTTGCCCTGGCCGGTATTATTATCGGCTGGGTTGTCACTGTTCTTGCTATTGTTGCTCTGGTGGTGGCTTTTGCGTTCGGGAGCCTGCCATGGCAGTCTGATGATGAGCCGAGTGAAGAGGCTACAGCTGAAGAAACAGAAAGTGCTGAGCCAGAGCAAGAAGCCAGCCCGGAGCCACAGGACACGGCCCCAGAGCCACCGGAAGTTGCAGATCCCTTTGGACAAAACTCCATGAGTGAGGACCCCTTGAGCCAGGATCCGCTGGGTGAAGATCCTTTCGGCGGGGATTCGTTTAACTCGACCGCCGATGCCACTGACGGTGCGAGAAGTGACACTAGCGGTGCGGTCGGAGGCGACGTTAACCAAGCCTTCTGCGACGCGCTTGCTGACTATCAGCAGCTCGCATGGGAAGTGGATTACACGGATCCGTCGGCTACAGATGAGTATGCAGATGGGATGGAGCGTCTCGCAGATACTCGCGATGATTCAGAGGCCGAGAAAGTGTACCGGGACTATGTCGGGCACTTGCGCGACCCTCTCGGTGATCACGACACCGAGCTCTTTGTCGCATCGGAAGCGCTCGCCGAACAAATGGTGGCTGATACCGGCAAGTGCCATTCAGAAGGGTATGCCCAGTAGTTTGGTCTCGCACTACGCTTATGATACGGACTATTCTCAGGCCAACGCACTAGGATTCTTTTTCGGTCCGGTTTTACGTTATGAGCATCAGAAACTTAGAAACGATAGACACGGTGCCCGGGCCGGGCATTCGGCAAGACAAGGACGACACATGACCGACAATCACGAGTCGCACAACGACCCCTACGGCGGATGGGCCACCGGTTCTTCTCAGCCCACGGATGCTCCAGGAGACAGCTACCGGGCGTACAGCACCCCGCCACCTTGGGGATATCCGCAACAAGAGCCCAGCACTGTTGCCAACGGCCAGAGCGTCTATCCACCCATCGGGCAACCGATATACTATGCGCCGTTTAACACTATGGCTATTGTTGGGTTTGTGTTCTCGCTACTCATTCCCATTGTCGGTGTGATCTGCTCGCATATTTCGCTCAGCCAGATTAAGAAAACTGGAGAACGGGGCCGTGGCCTTGCGCTAGCCGGCGCCATCATCGGTTGGGTTATTATCGGTTTGGGTGTTGGCTTCCTGCTGTTTATGTTCATCTCGTTCTTGGCCGCGGTGGCGACGCTTTAGTCGGCTGGGATCTGTGAGCGCCCCGGTGCCATGGAGTTCTGGGCATAGTTCATGGTGGCTTAGAGGACCATGGCTGCGATCCAGCCAGCTACCAGCAACGGAATATTGAAGTGCAGAAACGTTGGAATCACCGAGTCTTTGATGTGATCGTGTTGGCCATCAGCGCCCAGGCCCGCGGTGGGACCTAAGGTGGAGTCCGAGGCGGGGGAGCCGGCGTCCCCCAGAGCGCCGGAAGTACCGACGATAGCCACGGTCGCAGCCGGTGAGAATCCCAAAGCCAAACACAGCGGAACGTAAATGCTGGAAATGATCGGTAGCGTGGAGAACGAGGAACCGATGCCCATGGTCACGACCAGGCCAACCACCAGCATGGCCAATGCGGCCAGGGCCTTCTGATCACCCACTAGTTCCTGAGTACCGGCCACCAGTGGCTCGATGGCTCCGGACTCCGCCATCACCGCGGCAAAACCCTGTGCGGTGATCATGGTGAAGCCGATCATGGCCATCATGCGCATGCCTTGATTGAATACGTTATCGGCTTCGTTCCACTTTACCGCTCCGGAGGCCAGAATGATGGCCAGTCCCAACAGGGCACCAACGAGCAAGCCGTTGGCCTCGGAATCAAGAATATTCAGGATCACCTGGACCCCGAAGCAGGCGAGGATCGCCGCAAGAGAACAGATGATCTTATAGGTGCTGGGCTGAGGCTCGGTCGGGGTGCTATCGGTCGGTTCGGTGGCCGTGTCGGTGATGTTAAGTTGTCGATAAGTACGCGGCTTGCGGTAGGTAATAAACACCGCCACTAACATCCCTACGAGCATGCCCGTAGCCGGGATAGCCATGACCGACATGATGTTGATATTGGAGGTATCCAATCCTGCCAATTCGATATTGGAGAGCAAGATGTCGTGGAGGAAAATCTGCCCGAACCCTAGCGGGACATACATATAGGTTGTGACCAGGCCGAAGGTCAGCACACAAGCGATGACGCGCCGGTCGAGGTGCAGTCGGTTCAGCACCCCCAACAGTGGGGGAATCAGCAGAGGAATAAACGCGATGTGGACCGGAATCAGGTTCTGGGAGAAGACCGACATCAGCAACACGCCAGCAATCAGGGTATAGCGCGTTGCTACTTCGATGCGTTGGGACTTGTCCTCGCTGGAGTGATCTAGGCGTTTGACGATCGCGTCGGAGAGCAATTTCGGTAACCCGGAGTTGGCCACGGCCATGGCGAAAGCACCTAACAGGGCGTAGCTGAGTGCGACGCGCGCGCCCCCTCCGAGCCCGTCTTGGAAGGCAACCATCGTTGATTCCAGTCCCATGCCGGCGACGAGGCCTCCGACGAGCGCACCAATGAAGAGTGCAATCACGACGTGCAGACGGCAAACGGCCAGCACGAGCATAACGACAACGGCGATAATCACTGCATTCACGAGCATGAGATTATGCCAGATCACACTCCGGCTGTGCATGATGTTGAGACTTTATGTAGTGCGCAGGGTTAGCCGACACAGGATGTTTGGTCAGCCAGGGCGGGAATGATGACTTGACCACCAAAGTTAAGCGTTGTGGTGAGCGGGCCACCGCTGGTGCGTGACGGCTGAGGTAGGTTCCAGGAGCTCGCATGGATAGATATGGCCACGATATAGGCAACTATGGTCTGCTACGGGCACAGCCACACCGGCCCGCGGGCGCCGGTAGCAGGCTCACCCCCAGGTCAGGCTATTGTGACTTTCTGATCGCACCGGTGCGAGGGGTTTATGCAAGACTGGAATGACACCATCCGGTGTCGTGGCGAAAGCTGTAACTCGCCATCACGCGGGGTGGTGAAACCTCGATGCGATGCAGGCTGTCCCTGATCGGCGAAATACAGGAGTAATCATGGCGCTGAGTGCACTCGACATGTTTTCCATCGGCCTGGGGCCTTCATCCTCCCATACGGTAGGACCGATGCGGGCCGCTGCGACGTTCATTAATGATCTTGACGCCGAGGTGTTGAGAAGAACGCACCGAGCAGTCGTGGAACTGTTTGGTTCTCTGGGTGCCACCGGTGTGGGTCACCACTCCGACCAGGCGGTGGTGCTCGGACTGGCCGGATATGATCCGGCCACCATCGATGTTGAAAAGGTCGATCATATTATCAACCAGGCCAAAGAAGAACAGACTCTTCTGTTGGCCGGTACACAACGGGTTGGTTTCGACTTTTACCGTGACGTGGTGTTGCACCAGAACAAATCCTTGCCAGCACACCCCAACGCGATGCGGTGCGCGATCTACGATGACCAGGGCGAGGAGTTAGCCGCTCAGGTGCTGTATTCGATTGGTGGGGGGTTCGTCGTCACCGAGGACGAACTGAACGCTCCGTTGACGACCGAACGCCACGCTCGCCATGAATACACCACCGGTAAAGAACTGTTGGCTCACTGCCGGTCCCAGGACAAGTCGATTGACGAGATCGCCTGGGAGAATGAGATCGAGTGGCGCAACCCCGATGAAGTGCGCGAACGGTTGTTGGAGATCTGGCACGTGATGCAAGAGTGCGTGCATACTGGGCTACACCGTACCGAACAGATGTTGCCGGGCACGTTGCTGGTGATGCGGCGGGCCCCGAAGCTCTACGCACACCTGCAACAACTTCTGGAGGAACAGAAAGCATCGCCGGAAAACGTTGATCCCCTCAGCGCGATGGAGTGGGTGAACCTCTATGCGCTGGCGGTCAATGAGGAAAACGCCTCTGGGGGACGTGTGGTGACGGCCCCGACCAACGGAGCGGCCGGGATTATTCCCGCCGTGATGCATTATTTTGTGCAGTTTTACCCGGAAAAAGCTGACGACGACGCCATCGTGAAGTTTCTGCTTACCGCCTCAGCGATTGGGATCATCATCAAATCGCAGGCTTCCATCTCTGGGGCTGAAGTCGGGTGCCAGGGAGAGGTCGGGTCGGCCTGTGCGATGGCTGCTGCCGGACTGTCCGCCGTCCTCGGTGGCACACCGCAACAGGTTGAGCACGCCGCGGAAGTAGCGCTAGAGCATAATCTGGGGCTGACCTGCGACCCGGTGGGTGGTTTAGTACAGATTCCGTGCATCGAACGCAATGCGATCGCATCCGTGAAGGCCATTAACGCCGCACGGATGTCGAATTTTGATGATGCCGGCGAGCACCGGGTCAGCCTCGACATGGCCGTTGAAACGATGCGTGCCACCGGTGCCGACATGATGGATAAGTACAAGGAAACCTCCCGGGGCGGTCTGGCTGTCACTGTGCGGATGCCTGACTGCTAAACCACCAACCGCACCACATGTGCTGGAAACTGCTCGTGAGGGTCGGGAACATTCCTACTGATTGCTGAATTTCACCAGTGACACGGAACCGGCGAAAGGTTTGCCGGGTACGCTCCCCATCCAACGAGCAGCCAGGGCCAGAACATGAATGACCGTCATCCGTGGAACAACAACAATAACTCCTCGTGGGGTAGCCCGCAGGATCATCTCTCCTCCGACGAGCACGGTCCAACGGACCCCACGGTACGTTTCGATCCTCCGGGATCGGATGAGGAGGTCTATGGCCGACACCGTTCGGATTCTTCTTATCAGTCCGGTGCTGAGGCGTATTCCGAGCCACTCCACGTGAGCCGATCCGGGGACGTCATGGAGCCTGATCAACCGCAGCGGGGCGGAAAGTCGTGGATCTGGTGGGGATTGATCGTGGTGGTTCTGGTGATCGTGGCCGGTGTGTTGCTGTGGATCTTTTTGCGCCCCGATGGTGGCGAAGGCGATGCCGAGCCCAGCCCGTCGCCTGCCGAAGAAATCGTGGAAGAAGACAACGGGCAAAACCGGGGAAGGTGACCAAAACAACCAGAACCAGCCAGGCCGGCCGAACCAGCCGGGGCAACAGGACCAGCAATCTGGTCTTCCGGGAGAACAACAGCCCAGCCAAGCCCCAGACGAGCACGGACAGCAACTCTCGCCCGACAA
The DNA here is from genome assembly GCF_003185985.1 of Auritidibacter sp. NML100628. Taxonomy (NCBI): domain Bacteria; kingdom Bacillati; phylum Actinomycetota; class Actinomycetes; order Micrococcales; family Micrococcaceae; genus Auritidibacter; species Auritidibacter sp. NML100628. The sequence goes on along the minus strand of NZ_QHLP01000001.1, from coordinate 99,637 downwards.
CCCTGGCAACCAGCAAGGCTCCGGTGGCGAGCCTGGCATTGGCGATGACGTCAATGAGGTGATCGAGCCCTAGATCTGATCCAGGTGGGGGGACCGCTGTCGGTGCCGGTCGCGTGGGCAACATATGCGGCTAGGGTCATCCGAACCGGAATAATGGATGCTATGGCAGACAATCCACGTGGCGGGTATAACCCGTGGGAGACCGGATCCACGGTGTACCGACGCGCGCTTCTGAGTGGGATGGCGGTCCTGGGACTGGGGATTCTCCTGGCCATTATTGGCGCTATTGCTCAGGTGATGGTGATCTCCTGGATTGCGCTGGGCGTCATCGGGTTGGGACTTGTCATTCACCTCTTTGCGCAGTGGACTCGTTTTCGCCAAGCTCAGCGCGACCGTGATCAGCGCGGGGGAGTACCCCGTAACTGAGTACTTCTCGCGGTGCTGGGTAGACTGGGATCATTGCGTGCGGACTGTTTTGACAAGTTGAGAGGACGAACGATTCGTGAGTTCACCGATCACCGGCCGTGAATACCCGGCTGTAGGACCGTATCTCGTCGCCAGGGAAAAGATTCGCGACTTTGCTTTGGCCACCAAAAACACCCACCCCGTCCACCGTGAGGTGCAGGCGGCGCAGCAGGCTGGCTATGCGGACCTGGTGGCGCCACCGACTTTTTTGGTGACGTTGGCTCAACGTGCCGAAGCTGCAGTGTTGGCGGATCCCGAGGCAGAGATCGATTTCTCCCGGGTGGTTCACGCCGATGAACGCTTCAGCCTATCCCGTCCTATTGTGGCCGGTGACGAGTTGTTCGCCCGCGCCACGGTTGCCTCGGATAAAGCACTGGGTGGACACCGGATGGTGACCACCGAAACCGTGGTGACCGATGCCACCGACACGCAGGTAGCCACCGTGCGCTCCAGCCTGCTGGTGCGTGCGGTAGATGAGGAGGCCTAAGCGATGACCACGTCACCACAAGCACAACCAGCACTGCCGGTCATCTCCGAGCTGTCCCCAGGAGACATCATCTCTGAAACCACCGTGGAACTGCGCCGGGCCGATTTGGTGCGCTACGCTGGAATTTCCGGTGATGCCAACCCGATCCACTGGTCCGAGGAGACCGCCCGGGCCTCTGGACTGCCCGGCGTGATCGCTCACGGGATGCTCTCGATGGGCACCGCGGTGGATCTGGTCAGCCACTGGTGCACCGATCCCGGTCGTATTCTGGACTACCAATCCCGCTTTACGTCCATGGTGCCCGTTGCTGAGACCACCCCGGAAGCAGACCCCACCCAGCCGTTTACCACCGGCCCGGCCGGAGCTCGCCTGGCCATTACCGCCAAGGTCGGTGCCGTCACCGCAGACACCGGGGTGGTCCGTATTGATCTGGTCGTCACCAACCCTGACGACGGTGACAGCAAGGTGCTCACCAAAGCACAGGTGCTCGTGCAACTGGATCCTGTGGCATGAGCCCGTCGCTGATCACGCTTGCTGAGCTGACCACCTCTCGGGTCGGCGGCCCGGCGCATAGCCTCATCCGTGCAGAGACTGAAGACCAGCTTATTCAGGCCGTTACCGCCGCCGATGCGGCCCATCAGCCACTTCTGGTGCTCGGCGGTGGCTCCAATCTGCTGGTGGCCGATCGGGGATTCCCCGGAACCGTCGTGCAGATTTGCACCCGGGGCATCGACACGTTGCAGCAACACGATGACTATACGGTTGTGCGCGTGGCTGCCGGAGAAATCTGGGATGACTTTGTGGCCTATACCGTCGAACAAGGCCTCAGCGGAGTCGAAGCGCTCTCCGGGATTCCCGGGTTGGTTGGGGCCACTCCGGTCCAGAACGTCGGTGCCTATGGGGCCGATATTTCCGAATCGTTGCAACGCATCCGGGCTTTGGACCGAGAAACCCACCGCGTGGTGGAACTGGCCGCCGATGAGCTGGACTTCGGATACCGGGACTCGGTCATCAAGCGGAGCCTGCACGACGCCCTGGCCGGGACACGAGTCGAGCACGACGCTTCACCACGGTGGATTGTGCTCAGCGTGGATTTTCACCTGAAACACACCGGAGAAAACGCTGCGGTCCGATACGGGCAACTGGCCAAAGCGCTTGATGTCGAGCTAGACAGTCAAGCCGGACTCCACCGGATCCGTGAGGAAGTGATCCGGCTGCGCACGGGCAAAGGGATGGTCTTGGACCCGGCCGACCACGATACCTGGTCCACCGGCTCGTTCTTCACCAACCCTATTGTGCCTGTCGAACGGACTACTCATCTGCCCGAGGCCGCCCCGAGATTTGGTGCCGGTGATGGGATGGTAAAACTCTCGGCAGCCTGGTTGATCGACCACGCAGGATTCCACAAAGGCTTTCGCCTCGACCACGGGCGGGCTTCACTGTCGACCAAGCACACTCTGGCGCTGACCAACCGGGGAGAGGCCAGCACCGAGGACCTGCTGGAGGTTGCCCGCACGGTGCGTGATGGAGTGCTGGACCACTGGGGTATTGAGCTACGTCCGGAACCTGTGTTGGTGGGTGTGACCTTCTAAGAGTGCTCCCAGACAGGGTCTTAGAGGACTGGCCCACGCTCTACTGACACCACAGCGGGGCCTAACTCGCAACAAAAGGTTTAGCCCCACTGTGGTTGGCGGCGTTTAGAGGTTACCGGTGGCAATCATCAGCATCCGGCGCACCGGTTCGGCGGCGCCCCAGAGCAACTGGTCGCCGACCGTGAAGGCCGACAGGTACTCCGGCCCCATCTGCATCTTCCGCAACCGGCCTACCGGGATAGTCATATCCCCGGAAGCTGCGACGGGGGTCAGTTCTTGCATGGTCGCTTCCTTGGTGTTGGGCACGACCTTGGACCACGGGTTGCTTTGCTCGATCAGATCGGTGATCTCATCCAGGGGAACATCACGGGTCAGCTTTAGGGTCAAGGCCTGCGAGTGGCTACGCAACGCACCGATCCGCACACAAATCGAATCAAAAGGGATGCGCTCGGACTCGGCGGTCCGTCCCAAGATCTTATTGGTCTCAGCGCCACCCTTCCACTCTTCGCGGGAGACACCGCCGTCCAGCTCGGAGTCAATCCATGGGATCAACGAACCGGCCAGGGGTACCTCGAACTCGGTGGTATCCATGGACTCGTCGCGCTGGGAGGCCAAGACCTTGCGGTCAATCTCCAAAATGGCCGAAGACGGATCAGCTAATTCATCGGCCACTGACTGGTGCAGGGTGCCGAAACCGGAGAGCAACTCGCGCATGTGCTTAGCGCCGCCGCCGGAGGCTGCTTGGTAGGTCATCGCGGTGCCCCACTCAATGAGCCCTGCGGTAAAGAGGCCACCGAGGCCCATTAGCATGCAGGACACCGTACAATTACCGCCAATAAAGTCTCTGATACCGTCGCGCAAACCGGCCTCGATGGCGGGCCGGTTGATGGGGTCCAGCACGATCAACGAGTCAGCGCTCATCCGCAAGGTGGAGGCGGCATCAATCCAGATGCCGTCCCAGCCGGTTTCACGCAGCTGCGGGTGGACCTTCTTGGTGTAGTCACCACCCTGCGTGGTGATGATGACCGGGAGCTTTGCTAGCGTCTGGATATCGTAGGCGTCTTGCAGGACACCGTTGTCTTCAGCGGAAGAAAAGCTCGGGGCCGGCGCACCGGGAGAAGATGTGGAGAAGAAGACGGGATTCAGTTTGGAGAAGTCCCCTTCTTCTTGCATCCGTTGCATCAGGACTGACCCCACCATGCCACGCCATCCGACGATTCCTACCGTCTGGTTCTGCGCGGGGTCAGCGTGTTGGATTTGTTGTGCATCATCTACGGTCATGCTCATCTATTCTACCGACTGGGATGGCGAGGAACTGTGGGAAAAATTACGTTTTCGGGCCGTATAGGCCCAAATACCCAGGGCAAGAAATGCCTGGGTGGGAATCAGAATGAAAATCACTCCGGCGATGGTTCGTTCGGTCAAGATCAGCACCAGTCCCATCCCGGCGCTGACGACGGCGAGAATGGGGGCAGCGATCAAGGCCAAAAAGGTCAGCACTTGGGCCCTATCTGTTGTCGTCCCCGGGTCCGTGGAGTGTGTAGATGAGGAGGTGTCCTGTTCAGCCATCAGCAGTGGTCCTTTCCCAGAGTTCAAACCGGTAGTCCACTCCGGACCGGGAACGGTGCCACTGCTCGGGGTTCTCGGGATCGGCCTGGGTCAGGTGCCAGGCTTCATCGAGTTCAGGCGCTTTAGTGTCTCCGTCAACGTTGACGCGAAGTAGGGACCGTTGGATGAGGTCTGCACGGTGTAGCAACGCCGCATAGAGGGTTGCTCCGCCGATGATCCAGACTTCTCCGTTCTCGGCGCGCTCGATGGCTGCATCCAGCGCTTCGTCGAGGTCGGTGAACACACTCGCACCTGACGCCTCGTCGGGGTCGAGAGACGAGGAAACCACGATATTATCCCGGTTCGGCAACGGGCGGAACTTTTCGGGGAACGACTCCCAGGTGCGACGTCCCATCACCACCGGGTGGCCGGTGGTGACACGTTGGAAGTGTTTGAGATCTTCCGGGACATCCCAGGGCATGCCCCCTTGATCGCCGATGATCCCGGTGGAGGTTTGGGCCCAGATCATCCCGATCCGTGGACGCTGAGGTGTCGATGGGGTTTCGGTTGAGATGTGATCAGACTGCAACAGGGGCCTTAATGGTCGGGTGGTGCTGGTAATCGAGGAGTTCAAAGTCCTCGAACTCGTAGCTGAACAAGTCCTGCGGTGTTCGCCGGATCCGCACCCGCGGGTACGGGTAGGGCGCCCGGGTGAGCTGTTCTTTCACCTGGTCCACGTGATTGGTGTAAATATGGGTGTCACCGCCAGTCCAGATGAATTCACCGGGTTGGTATCCCAACTGGTCGGCGATCATCAGCGTCAGCAATGAGTATTCCGCAATGTTGAAGGGGACTCCCAAGAACATATCGGCCGAGCGCTGGTACAGCTGGCAGGACAGCACTGGGGTCGAACCGTCAGCCGTCGGAGCGACATAAAACTGGAAGAGTGCGTGACAGGCCGGAAGCGCCATCTCGCTGAGCTGTCCCGGGTTCCATGCGGTCACCACGTGCCGACGGGAGTCCGGGGACGTTTTCAGATTCTGCATCAGCTGGCTGATTTGATCAATGGTCTCGCCACTGGGAGTGGGCCATGATCGCCACTGGACACCGTAGACCGGCCCCAAATTGCCGTTTTCATCGGCCCATTCATTCCAGATGGTCACGCCACGTTCTTGCAACCAGCGCACATTGGATTCACCACGCAGGAACCACAGCAGCTCGAGCACCACGGACTTGAAGTGGACCCGTTTAGTGGTGATCAACGGGAACGAGGAGCTCAAATCGAACCGCATCTGACGTCCGAACACCGAATAGGTGCCGGTTCCGGTGCGATCGGTTTTGGCGGTTCCATGCTTCAGAACATCGGCCAAAAGGTCCTCGTAGGGCGTGACAATATCCTCAGCTGACGCAGACACGTCGGTAGCCTCTTCCTGAAGGTTATGGGGTGTATTGGGATGTGTGCTGAAATCGGTTTGTCGTCGGTGTCAGTCAACGACCATGTCTTGATATTCCGGGTAGCGTTGCAAGTAACGGTCGATATAGGAGCAACTGGAGATGACCTGCACGTGGTCTTTACGCAATTGATCTAGCACCATGGTGACCAGGGCGCGTGCGTATCCCTGGCGCCCATATTTTTCGGAGATGATGGTGTGTTGCAGATGCAGGACTTCACGGCCATTCTCATCGGTAGAGGGGTTTACACTGAACCCGAGAAAGCCGATGAAATCGCCGTTGTCCCACAGCTCAAACCGATCATTGGACTCAGACAATCTGATGGTTGCTCCAGGATGGATGTTCTTGGCCGGTTGGTTCTCGGATCCGGGCTGTACCTCAGTCATCTCAGTTTCCTCACTCCGAATAGTTCTTGTCCTGAATCCTACCGGCATGTCCCTGGCGGACGACACTATCTGCTTTAAAGGTCGTAGGAATCGTAGATCTCGACCGACACAATACGTAGCTGGCGATCCACGGCCTGATGCACCACAATCACCGCACCAGGGCTAACGTAGGGATTGTCCGTTGGCAGGGCGTTGAGTAACCGGTCTCGTAGGTCTTTAGACTCGACGTACTTTTTGAGGTGTGCCTTGATAGCCTCAAAAATACGCGGGAAAACGGGTCGATGAGTGCAGATGACCCGCGGGCGGTTCTTACCAAGTTGCGCCAGGAACTCTTTGGTGGCTTTCGAGGCCTTCTTTCCGGCTTGCTTTTCGGTGAGAATATCGCGTTGTTTGACGTTTCGCTTAGCCTGCTTGGTGAAAGGCGCCACAGTCTGCATGCAACGGACCCAGGGCGAGGAGATCACTCGCTGTGGCGACCAGGCCTCCAGCAGGCGTTTTACGGTCCAGGCCTGACGTCGCCCGGTGGCCGCCAGTGGGCGTTCCGATTCTGCCCGCGACCAGCTGGAGCGTGGTTTGGCTTTGGCGTGACGTAAGAACAGGCAGGGACGCGTTCTCAACGTCTTAGTCTCGAATGCTTCAACCAGGGCGTCGAGAGGCTGGTGGTCATTGTCATTGGTCAACCGTTGACGAGCCTGCTCTACGGAAAGCCATTCCACCCGATCGACTTCACTCTGATCAGCACGGGGCTGCTGCGTGGTGACTTCAGCCGCCCAGTACCAGACTTCTTTTGACTTTCCCTCCACCTGGTACCGGATGATCGGCAGAGGGATGCCCAACTCGACGTCGAGATTAATCTCCTCTCGTGTTTCGCGAATTGCGCACTCGGGTAAGGTCTCCTCCTCATCGAGTTTGCCTTTGGGCCACGACCAGTCGTCGTACCGGGGACGGTGAATTAATAAGACTTCGAGCGCGCCACGCTCGCAACGCCAAGGGAGGGTTCCACAGGCGACGATGTCAGATGCTGGACCGGGATCCTCCACCGCAGATGACGTGCGTTGAGCGGTGAGATCCTGAATATATTCGGCTACCGAACTCACGAATCATTCTCCTGGACATGATGTCGGGACGTCGTCGACGAAAACATGACATCGACATTCTCCACAGAAAATCCTAACGAGTCATACAATTTTGTCGCGGGTGTATTGTCCGCATCGACATAGAGCACCAGATGAGTGAGACCATTTTCGACAAGATGGTTCATCCCGCGTGCGGTGAGTGCTCGTCCCAGTCCGCTACCTTGAGCCTCGGGGGAAACACCGACGGCATAAACCTCTCCGGACTCAGCACCGGGAACCACCTTCGTCCAGTGAAATCCCGCCATGTCTCCGGTATCTTCCTGCTCAGCCACAAAAAACCCATCAGCGCTGAACCAGTCCTGTTTCATCCGTGACTGCAGATCCTGAAGGGTCATTTTGCCCTGCTCGGGATGATCCACGAAGGCCGCAGCGTTCACCTCGAGCCAGGCACGCTCATCCTGGTCGGGTACGAAGGTCCGAAACCGATAACCGAGCGGCGGGTGATCTGGCCAGTGGGACTGTTCAGAGCCGATGAGCCCCATCCGCCACAGCTCACGGACCGGGGCAAGACCATACCGCTGGGCCAAAATATTGGCGGCTTCGTGATTGCCGTGACTCCAGGCGGTCACCAGCGCGTCGGCGGGCGCGTTTTGCTGAAGATACGAGGCGATTTTATCCGCCACAGCAGAGCCGAGACCGCGCTCGCGTTCTTGGGGATGAACCACCATCTCCACGAGATATGGGTCCTCAGGGTTTCCCTGGCCAACTAGTGCCGCCGCGACCGCCCATCCAGGATGAGAAGTAGAGTCCGCGGTGAACACCACAGCTCGACCGCTATGGATCTCGACCCAGGTTTGATCAGAAAATGGCTCATTATTATCTGCACGAAACCCCAGGGCTGCCAAGGCCTGAAGATAACTGAGCTCTTGGGAATTAAGATCGTGGTCACGCACCTGCAGGGAGTTCATAGCCTCCACAGTACCGGTGTCCGCCTGCAGGCCAAAGTTTGCTGAGACACGAAATCCAGGCGAGAGCCCGAGGCCATGACAGAATGAAAACGTGCGTTTAATATATGCGGCTTTAGGAACCTTACTGGCGGGTGCGGGTCTCTCCCTAGCTGTGCTGATGACCAACGACGTGGCCCGCTGGGCTGTGCCCGGGGTTGTCACCGTCCTGGTTACTGTCTTCAGCGTGGGTCTTGCTCGACTCGTCAAGGGACGTTTGACAGTGCTGCTCATCGCAGTGATTGCCGCCGTGGGGATGATCTCCACCTGGTTATTGGCCCTGTTGCCTGAGGACACCCGGTTCAGCGGAAATTATTCCTTCGACATGGCACGCCCGGACCTTTGGATGGCCCCGGTGGCGATCACCTTATCGCTGGGCCTGATCGCGCTGTTCGTCACCGAATTAATCGCGGGACCGCAAAATGGAAACCGTCCGCCGCGCCTGGGACTGGGAATCGTGTCGATCTCCATCATGGCCGCGACCGGGTTGTGGTCGCTGATTGCCCGCATGGACGTTGACCGGATCCTGCGCTACGCCGGTTACGGAGCCGAGATCGAGGCCACCCAACAAGTCGGGGGTCTGAACTGGTTGGCTTTCACCGCGCTCATCGGCGTGATGGTGGCCGGCGTAGTCTCGCTGTTTCCCATCCACCGTTTCCTTGCTAGTGCCCTAGGGATCGTGGCAGGTATCGCCGCCACCACCGCGTTGCAACTGCCTCACCCGCTGGTACTTTCTGTTCCTACCGTCATTGCCTCCGGGATCGGAGCCTTGATGGTCGTACTGGTTCACCACATGGTGTATGTGCTGGGTCGGCGCACCACCGCCGGACTACAATCCCTGGGCACAACCCCCATCGAAATCCGCGATGCACCGGTGTCGGCGATCGCGGTGGGTATGGTTCCCGTCCTGGGGCTGGGCATCCTGCTGTATTTCACCGTCTGGGTAGTCCCCTCATTGATCTAAAAGCCTTAGGGTAGTGACATGACTGAATTTTCTCGCGAGCTCTCGGTCGAGCAAGCCCGACGCCCGGCACACGAATTTTTCACCGTCGCTCTGGAACCAGCCGGTCGTGACCGGGTGGAACGAGTGTTTCGTTTCATCGGGGGAGTCCTTACCGCGGCATTTTCGGGTCCTGGAGCAGGTTCCGAAGTTATCGGCGACGCGGTGGTGATCCGTGATCGTGAGACCGAAAAGCCCTTACTGAGCCTGGACATCGTCGACACTGGCGGAGACCAAGAACTGCTGGAAGTTGTCAACGAGGATCTGGAGGCGTTCACCGCCGGAGAATTTGCCGACCAGTGGCTCCACGCCGATCATGAAGGGCGCCACATCCAACGCCGTCACTAAAGCCGGTGGTCGGACACCCGGGCCTCGACCTGTAAGGATCGGTCGCAGCCGGGTCAGTGCAGTAGGATAGGGGTTATGAATCTTCTCGCACTTGAAATTTTCTTCCTTGTGTTGCTGGGCCTGATTGCACTAAGCATGGCCGCCGTCGCCGTGCTGGTAATAGCTGGGCTGTTCAAAGGACAAAAGTAGCCGTCGCAATCTGATCCTGGGTGCTCGCCCCGTGGCCAGGCGCCCAGGATGATGTAGGAGTACCTCGTTTCTATGGTGATGGAACTGCCGGTAGACCTCGTTCCCGAGCTGGCGCCACTGAGCTGGCTGATCGGTTCCTGGGAGGGGCAGGGCCGACTCGGCCAAGGCACAGAGTCTGACGAGATCTTTTACCAGAGGGTTGATTTCACCGAGTACGGGTTGCCCTTCCTGGAATATCGTGCCGAGTCCTGGCTGTGTGAAGCCGACGCCACCTTGATTCGCCCGTTGACGATCGAAACCGGCTTCTGGTCTCTGGCGCGCGAACGCCACGACGCCGATGTGGGTCCCGGGATGAAACCCGCCGATGTGGTGCCGGCCTACCGGTCGGCCGATGATGTGGAATCCCTGCGGTTCTCGGAGGACGAATTCCCTATCACGGCTACCATCACGCACCCGGGATCACTCAGCGAGCTGTATTACGGCGTGGTGCGTGGCCCGCAAATTAGCCTGCGCGCCGAGACCGTGATGCGCGGGGAGCTGACGGGCCAGTACCACAGCGCCGAACGCATCCTGGGACTCGTCAACGGCCAGCTGTTCTGGCGCTGGGATGTGAAAGAGACCGCATCGTCCCCGGCGCAACCGCACGCTTCGGCCAGCCTGGACCGCATGAAGAGCCTCACCGATGGCCGGCTTGCTCCCGGCACCGTCCATACCCCGGGAAAACACGATCTATCCTAAGCTCATCTCACCGATGCTGACTGAACCCGATACGACACGCACTGTTCCCGATCCGTCACCGCTGTTGCTACCACCCACGGCAGTGCCCGGCGCCGTGGCCGCTGGCGGGGTGGATGAGCCCGTTGCTGCTCACTACGGCCATCCCATTGCCGAACAACGTGCTCTGGACCGGGGTCGGGCCGTGGTGGATCTCTGTCACCGTGGCGTGGTGACCATCAGCGGAGCTGACCGGTTGCAATTATTGCACGTGCTGAGCTCCCAGGATCTGGCGACCCTGCCACCGGGAACCTCCACTGAGACCTTATTCCTGGACCTGCACGGGCGCGTTGACTTCCAGGTACACCTGGTTGACGACGGCGAGACGACCTGGATGACCGTAGAACCTGGGCTGGGCGCCTCCCTGGCCGGATGGCTGGAGGCGATGAAGTTTGCCTCCCGGGTAGAGATTGCCGACCGTAGTGACGACCTGGCTGTCGTGGCAACGACCGCCCCAGTCTCCGGATGGGACAAGACGCCGTGCTGGCAGGATCCCTGGCCACACGTCGGTCCGGGCGGATACGCCTATACCCCAGACGTGGACCCTGATGACCACCCGGGAGTGGGCTGGTCCTGGTACGAATACCTAGTGGACCGTTCCGCGCTGGCCGGCTCGAACCGTGATGAGCAGTTGTTGCCTGACGGCTACCGTTGGGCGGGCATGATGAGCGCTGAAGCGCTACGCGTCGCCGCGGGCCGTCCTCGTCAATTGGTTGATACCGACGAGCGTTCCATTCCCCATGAGCTAGACTTGCTCCGCACCGCGGTGCACCTGAATAAAGGTTGCTATAAGGGGCAGGAAACCGTGGCCCGCGTTCATAATCTCGGCCATCCGCCCCGCAGACTGGTGCAACTTCTTCTCGACGGCTCGGTTCACGGGCTACCGGAACCCGGCGCGGATGTCATTTCGCGCCCCGAGGGTGGCGAAACCGGTGCCGACCGCGCCAGGCTCGACAAAGCTCGCGCGCTGGGGCGGGTCACTTCCGTGGGCCATCACCACGAAATGGGGCCCATTGCCTTGGCCGTCATCAAACGGGCGGTGGACCCTAAGGCAGAGTTGCTCATCCGGGAACAACTCCCCGCAGATCACGCCGACGACCACGCCCCGAACGGTGCCGAGGATGCACCCGACTACACCTATATGGCAGCGACGCAACAAGTCCTGGTGGCCACAGATGCCGGCAATACCGTGGGGCGACCCACCGGTTTGATGGATCTGCGACGTCAACGCCCCGGCACCTCACGCTCGTAGCGCCCGTCCAGGGCTTTAGCGTGTTCTGTTGCTCCAGCCTCCCACTGGCTATCCGGCGTGGGATTCGGTTGCCTCAATTTTAAGGGTGGTCTGGGAACCACTGAGTTGGAAGCCCATGGCATCAGCCATCCGTTGGGCCGCGCGGTGGCCCATGGCAGCCCGCCACTGGGGGATCAGGCCCGCCATGAAGGCCTCTTCGGCGGCGACGGCGACGGCGTAGGTGCCTAAGCCGTGGCCCCGGAAATCCGGGTCAACCAACACCGTGAGATCCGCGATCAGCGACGCCCATTCCTCGTAACCGGAACCGGCGACCACCTGCAGATTTCCGGGGTCTTGGTCGGAGACCACCGCAAAGGTTTGCGCGGTTTGCGACAGTGCGGCTGCCCCCACATCGTCGGAAGGACACCTGGCTTCTAACTCAGTGATAAATTCGCGGTCCTCACTGATCGCTACCGCATCCGACCCCTTGATCTCGGGGAGGTCCTCGGCATAGTACAGCGTGGTTTCTCCCAGCGAGCGTGCCCCGTGCGAGGCGCCGAGACGAATGAGTGTGGATTCCAGGGCGAGAATTTCGTCATCAATCTCATTGGCGGCCTGTAGAAACCAGGACGGACCGTAGATGAACGTGATGTTGTAAATCCGAATCACGCTGGCGATCTTCGAATCGGCGTGGTCGGAGAGCACGGGAAAACGGTGGGGTCCGGAGCCGGGCTGGTCCGCGGCGGTTAGCACCTCCTGGGGGTCCGCCCCCATGGAGGTGGCCCAGGCTAACAGGATCACACGTTTGTGCTGATCCGAGGGATCGGTCGGGTTCATGCGTGGATTATCGACCAAAAAGAACCTTCGCCTCGTCGTAGCGTTGCTGGGGGACTTCTTTCAGACCGGCCAGAGCTTGGTCCAAGTCAACGTCGACGATCTCAGTACCGGCCAAAGACACCATGCGACCGTAGTGTCCGCGATGGATCAGATCGATGGCGGCCATGCCGAATCGGGTTGAGAGCACCCGATCATATCCGGTGGGTGCCCCGCCACGTTGAATGTGTCCCAAAACGGTGTTGCGGGTCTCGATGCCGGTTAGATCCTCGATCTGGTGGGTGACCCACTCTCCAATTCCACCCAGTCGCGGGCGGCCGGATGCTTCCACCCCGGCTTCTGCCACTGGATCGGTGTGGCCTTCAGGGATGAACCCCTCAGCCACGACAACAAGTGGCGACCGACCGCGTTCGTGCACCTGTGTGACCCATTCGCTGACTTGCTCCATCGGGGTTGGGAATTCTGGGATTAAGATTGCGTGGGCGCCGGCGGAGAGGCCTGAGTGCAATGCGATCCAGCCAACGTGACGTCCCATCACCTCAGCGACCATGCACCGGTGGTGCGACTCACCGGTGGTGCGTAACCGGTCCATCGCATCGGTAGCAATCGACAGTGCCGTGTCGAACCCGAATGTGTAGTCGGTGCCACGCAGGTCGTTATCGATGGTTTTCGGCACTCCTACCAGGTTGATCCCGTCCTGGTAGAGTCGTTGCGCCCCGGCGAGGGTGCCTTCTCCGCCGATGACGATCAGCGCGTCGAGGGCCATTTCTTCCATATTGCGCTTGATATTCTTCGGCCCACCGCCTTCGGCGTTATACGGGTGGGTGCGGGAGGTACCAAGAATGGTGCCTCCGGTGCGTGCCAAGCCCCGAACCACCTGGCGGGGGAGCTCGAAATAGTCTTTGTCAATAAGTCCGGCCCAGCCGTTGCGAATGCCCACTAGCTCGTCGTCGAAAGACTTGATGCCGTGCAACACCGCTGACCGGATCACGGCGTTGAGCCCGGGACAATCTCCGCCAGAGGTTAAGATTCCGATGCGCACCAGGGGTATCCTTTCGTCAAAACAGTAAAGAAAACCGCTCAGAAATCCCGGGTACAACCCTGATGGGTTATCCCAGATACTTTCCAGGCTAGTGGTTTTTCTCCGGTGCGACTATCGGTCGTGGGCGGTCTTAGGAGAACAAACGCAGAAGGCGAGAGATGCCTTCTTCGAGGTCCTCGTCCGACAGTGCATAAGACAGTCGCAAAAACCCGGAGGGACCGAACGCTTCACCGGGAACCACCGCGACCTCGGCCTCCTCAAGGATGATGGTGGCCAAATCCTGTGACGTTTCGGCGACACGGCCGTTGATCTTCCGGCCCAGTGCGTCGCGGACATCGACGTAGACGTAGAACGCGCCACGCGGTGTCGGGCAGGAGAATCCGGGCACCTCGTTGAGCATCTGTACGATCTTTTGTCGACGACGATCGAAGGCCTGGCGCATCTCTTCGACGGCCTCCAACGAACCATTCAATGCGGCAATGGCAGCCCGCTGAGAAACATTAGCGACGTTCGAGGTGGCATGAGATTGCAGGTTGGTGGCTGCCTTGATGACGTCGACCGGGCCCAGCATCCAACCAACACGCCACCCGGTCATCGCGTAGGTTTTGGCCACACCATTGAGGATGATGGTCTGGTCCTTGAGCTCGGGGACGACCGAAACTATGGACTGTGCTTCGGCCCCATCGTAGAGCAGGTGCTCGTAGATCTCGTCGGTAACCACCCACAAACCGTGTTCCAGGGCCCACTCGCCAATGGCACGGGTCTGTTCGCGCGAGTACACGGCTCCGGTGGGGTTCGACGGTGAGACGAAGAGCACCACTTTGGTTTGTTCGGTGCGAGCAGCCTCGAGCTGGTCGACGGTGACCAAGTAATCGGCCTCCGGGCCGGCAAACACATCGACAGGGACTCCACCGGCCAACTTGATTGATTCGGGATAGGTCGTCCAATAAGGTGCAGGCACCAGCACCTCATCGGCTGGGTCCAGCAGAGCAGCGAAGGTGTTGTACACCGCTTGCTTAGCCCCATTGGTGACCAACACCTCCTGCGACTGGTAGCTCAGCTTCGAATCGCGTTGTGTCTTGTTAATAATGGCTTCTTTGAGCTCGGGCAACCCACCGGCAGGGGAGTAGCGATGGTTGACCGGATCGGTGGTAGCTTCCTCCGCGGCGCGAACGATGTAGTCAGGAGTGGGAAAATCTGGTTCTCCAGCGCCAAATCCAATCACCTCGCGACCAGCGGCCTTGAGCTCTTTGGCTTTCGCGGTCACCGCCAGAGTGGCGGACTCGGTGATGGCATTTAACCGAGCGGAAACGCGGCGGGCGGGTTCAACCATGATGTAGGTCCCTTCGACATATTGTTCTGCCTTCACACGCTGAGTGACACCGGCTACCGTCGGCGAGGCAGGCGAGGATACTCGTACCCGTTTTCTTCTGAGCCATCACCGACCGAGGGCGGGGACACCAGCCACTCTTTACAATACTTGAAACCGTCTGACAGATACCGGGGCGATAGGCGACTTCGTGCAACTTCCGTGTTCAATTTGGTGATGAGCGGACAACATCGTAGACTAGTCATTCGGTGTCCACTCACCATTTGTTGTGGTGCGTGAAATCCCCCCCCGAACACCGAGGGCAGTGGCGCAATTGGTAGCGCAACGGTCTCCAAAACCGTAGGTTGCAGGTTCGAGTCCTGTCTGCCCTGCGCAGTAAGTTGCCGGAATATCCGCCAGCGTACAGCAGATCACCCTTATTGATGACCGAGCGAGGATCCGTGGCCGAACAATCAACGCACGAAACTCAGGACGGTGGCCAGAGCCGCTCCGAACGGCGTGGTTTCTTCAGCCGCATCATGTTGTTTCTGCGTCAGGTCGTTGATGAGATCCGTAAGGTCGTCACCCCGACCCGCGAAGAACTGCTGAAAATGACCGGCGTTGTTCTGGTCTTCGTGATCATCGTGATCGCCGTGGTATTTGTGTTGGACTGGCTCTTTGGGCAGGGAGCGTCGTTCCTCTTCGGCGGTCAAGAAACTGTCTAAGAGCCTCAGGCCGGCAACTGTCACGGCCATCAGACCAGCAAGTTACCGAGGAAAGCAGGAATCACGTGTCCGAGCAAGAACGCGAGCAACAGTCCATCGATGAGTCGGTTGTGGCCTCCGATGACACCGTTGCAGACCAGGATGCCGTGGCAAACCCTGAGGCCAACGACGTCGCTGAGGCCCAAGCGTCTGCAGAATCCACTCCTGAAGAATCTGGCGACAATGACGCCGTAACAAGCGCAGAGGAAGCTGACCAGGCTGATAAGGCCGAGACCGACAACGACGGTGGCGAAACCGATCTGGAGAAGATCGGCGAAGAACTACGCGCGAAGCTTCGTCGCCAGCCCGGTGAGTGGTACGTGGTGCACACTTACGCCGGCTACGAACGTCGTGTCAAGACCAACCTGGAAACGCGCATTCAGACCATGGACGCTGACGAGATCTACGAGATCGAAGTTCCCATGGAAGAAGCCGTGGAGATTAAGAACTCCAACCGCAAGGTTGTCAACCGTGTTCGGATTCCCGGCTACGCACTGGTGCGTATGGACTTTACTGAAGAAAATTGGGGCGTGGTGCGCCACACCCCTGGCGTGACCGGATTTGTCGGCGCCGACGCCTACGAGCCTGAGCCACTGAGCCTAGACGAGGTCTACGATATGTTGGCCCCTTCGATTCTGCAGGAAGCCGCGAAGAAGGCCCAGGACGAAGGCAAACCTGCACCCAAGGAAGCCGTCCAAGAAGTGGCTCCGGAAGTCACCGTCGACTTCGAAGTCGGCGAATCCGTTACCGTCAAGGAAGGGCCGTTCGAGTCGTTGCCGGCTACCATATCGGAAGTCAAAGTTGACTCCCAGCAACTGGTGGTGCTGGTATCCATCTTCGAACGCGAGACGCCGGTGACCCTGTCCTTCAGTGAAGTGACCAAAGTGTAGAAAAGACTTCGTGGTCCCGGTTGCTTTGGCCGGGCGCCACGACCTCGATCACCGCGCCACGGTGATCACCCCTTCGATCACGCTCCTGTGACCGAAGAACGACGATAGAAAAGGACCCGAATATGGCCCCCAAGAAAAAGGTCGCTGGTCTGATCAAGTTGCAGATTGAAGCTGGTGCTGCAAATCCGGCACCTCCGGTTGGTCCGGCGCTTGGTCAGCATGGTGTGAACATCATGGAGTTCTGTAAGGCCTATAACGCCGCCACAGAGTCCCAGCGTGGAAACATCATCCCGGTGGAAATCACCGTTTACGAAGACCGTTCCTTCGATTTCATTACCAAGACCCCTCCGGCAGCGCAGCTGATCAAAAAGGCAGCCGGTGTGAACAAGGGATCTTCGACTCCGCACACCGATAAGGTCGGTAAGGTCACCAAGGATCAGCTGGCTGAGATTGCTCAGAGCAAGATGGCTGACCTGAACGCTAACGACATTGAAGCCGCTACCAAGATCATCGCCGGCACTGCACGGTCGATGGGTATCACTGTCGAAGACTAACCAGGTCCATACGGATCGTCGTTGTTGCCCGTCAACAACACCTAAAACATTTCAGTGGCATGGGTCGAGCGCGGCCCGTTACACCACGACTGCATAAGGAGATTTAGCAGATGGCAAAGCGCAGCAAAGCATACCAGGCAGCCGCGGCCAAAATTGAAGACCGTCAGTACAGCCCCTTTGAAGCAATCAAGCTTCTCAAGGACATTACCCCCGCTGAGAAAAACGCCACCGTGGATGTGGCGATGCGGCTGTCAGTGGATCCCCGCAAGGCTGACCAGATGGTTCGCGGCACCGTGAACCTTCCCAACGGTACCGGTAAGACGGCGACCGTCGTCGTCTTCGCCACCGGTGACAACGCCGCCGCTGCCGAAGCAGCCGGTGCCGACTACGTCGGTTCCGATGATCTGGTCGAAAAAATCCAGGGCGGTTGGACTGATTTTGACGCCGCCGTGGCCTCCCCGGACATGATGGGTAAGGTCGGTCGCCTGGGTAAGATCCTGGGTCCCCGTAACCTGATGCCGAACCCCAAGACCGGAACCGTGACCCCGAACGTTGCCAAGGCGGTTGAAGATATTAAGGGCGGTAAGATCGACTTCCGCGTCGACCGTCATTCCAACCTGCACTTCATCATCGGTAAGACCAGCTTCGATGCTGAGAAGCTGGCTCAGAACTACGCCGCGGCACTGGAGGAGATTATCCGGCTCAAGCCCTCTTCCGCTAAGGGACGCTACATTTCCAGCGTTACCGTGGCATCGACGCAGAGCCCCGGCATCTCCGTGGATCCTAACGTCACTCGGGTTGTTACTGAACAGGCCTAAAGCCCTCCGGTAGCCCGTTAGCTGTGGCCTTCACCGCTTGTCTCGGTGAAGGCCACAGTAGTTTTCAGAGTCTCCCGCTCCCACAACAGACCCCCAGGGAGCCACATCGTTGTTAACACGCCTGACATTTTGCGTTCACAACACCACGGATCGAGGGTACTCTGATCTGCAGAGCGGATGACCTAGACCTTTGCGAGGTACGTCTACGCTTTGTCGCCCTGTATCCACCTCACGACAGAAAAGAAGCACCGCTGTGGCATACGATGTCGCTCAACACGACCAGCGTCTGAAACGAGACTTGAAGAATCGGCACATTCAGATGATTGCTCTGGGCGGCGCTATTGGTACGGGGCTGTTCTATGGTTCTGCCGATTCCATCAGTCTGGCCGGGCCCGCCATTCTCATCGCCTATCTCATCGGTGGCCTCATCATCTTCTGGGTGGTGCGTGCTTTGGGGGAGATGTCCGTCCACGAGCCCGTGGCCGGAGCATTTACCCACTATGCCCACAAATATTGGAGTCGGCGGGCTGGCTTCGTCTCCGGGTGGAACTACTGGTTCAACTACATTGCGGTAGCCATGGTCGAGCTGGCGGTGGTCGGATCCTTCGTCAACTACTGGCTCCCCGAGGTACCACCCTGGATCTCAGCAGCCTTCTTTTTAGTGCTGATCACCTTCATCAACCTGGTCGGTGTCAAAACCTTCGGCGAATTCGAATTCTGGTTCGCCGTGGTGAAAGTTGTGGCAGTCATCGCCATGATCGTGCTCGGCACCGTGGTGGTTATCCTGGGCGTCAATTCCAATCCCGAACTGCCAGACCCCAGCTTTAGCCACTTGTGGGACCACGGCGGATTTATGCCCATGGGACTGACCGGCATCATCGCGGCCATGGCCGTCGTGATGTTTTCCTTCGGCGGCACCGAACTGGTGGCGGTGGCTGCCGGGGAAGCTGACCGTCCGCAGCAATCCATCCCCCGAGCCATCAACCAAGTCATCCTGCGCATCCTGCTGTTCTATATCTTGGCTCTGGCTGTCATCATGTCCGTGGTGCCCTGGCACCAGATCGACGGGCATTCCAGTCCTTTCGTGCAAATTTTTGATGCCGTCGGCATTACCGGAGCTGCCCACATCCTGAACTTGGTCATGCTCACCGCGGTCATTTCCGTTTATAACTCCGGACTTTTTTCCAACGCTCGGATGCTGTACTCGCTGGCACTGCAAGGAAACGCTCCCTCGTTTCTCACCAAGGTCTCCGGACGTGGCGTGCCGTACTGGGGTGTGCTCGTCTCCTCGGCGGTGACCGTCATCGCCGTGGTGGTGGTGATGCTCTGGCCCGATTTCGCCTTTCGATACCTGATGTCCGTGGCGTTGGCGGCTGCGCTGATCAACTGGACTATGGTCATGATCACCCACCGCAAATTCCGTGCCCAGCTCAGCCAAGAGGAACGCGAAAAGCTTCACTTCAAACTTCCCGCAGCCTCGGTGGTGTTTTGGATTGTGTTGGTGTTTTTCGCCCTCCTGGTCGTGATCATGGGATGGTCGCAACAGTACCGTACCGCGGTCTTTGTCGGACCACTGTGGCTCGTGCTGTTGCTCGTCGCCTATGAGATCAAAACTCGCCGGAGGTCTCAGCGACCGGGCCAACCCCAGCAACACTCTCAGCCCGCTAGCAAACACGTCCGCTGATGATCTCGCTCTCATTCCAAGCGTGGATTTGGTGTTGCGGGAATCGGTAGGGTAGCTTATTAACCACCAAAGACCGCCGGTCGTTAATTCTGGTGCCCATCTGACAACATGAGCGCCGCGACGGAATGACTATAAAGCTTTTGACACAAAAGCGACCAGCGCAGGTGTGAACGTCAAGCCAGTTGAAGACTGCTGATCACAATCTTCAATATTGCTGCGCCCTGTGCACGCCTGCACGGGGCGTTTTTTTGTGTCGAAGCCGTTAGGTACCGGCTGAAGCAATCGGAAGGAGTGCCATGGCGACTGCTGAAAAAGAGGCCGCAGTGGCTGAGTTGGTGGAGCGTTTCCGCAACTCGGATGCTGCTGTGCTCACAGAGTACCGTGGTCTGACCGTGGAGCAGCTCAGGACCTTGCGCCGCTCTCTCGGTGAGAACACCCACTACGCCGTGGTGAAGAATACGCTTGCTGACATTGCTGCCAAAGAAGCCGGAGTAGATGCCTTCGAGGGACTACTCAACGGTCCGACTGCTATCGCTTTCATCGAAGGTGAGCCGGTTGAAGCAGCAAAGGCTATGCGTGACTTTGCCAAGGACAATGAGGCCCTGGTCATCAAGGGCGGCTACATGGAAGGTGCCGCACTCGATGTTGAGGGTGTTAAGAAGCTTGCGGATCTGGAATCTCGCGAGGTGTTGCTGTCGAAGCTGGCAGGAGCAATGAAGGGTGGTATGTCCAAGGCCGCCGCGCTGTTCCAGTCCCCGCTGTCGAAGGCCGTGCGTACGACCGAGGCACTGCGTGCCAAGCAGGAAGACGCCGCCTAACCCCATCGTCGAGGCGATGGACTACGTGGTCAACTGATCACACCAAAAACTTCACATCTGAGTTCTTGAACCTGAGAACCCACTACGTAAAGGAGCCACACTCATGGCTAAGCTATCCACTGAAGAACTGCTGGACACTTTCAAAGAGCTGACCCTGGTCGAACTGTCTGACTTCATCAAGGCATTCGAGGAAGAATTCGACGTGACCGCTGCTGCTCCGGTTGCCGCTGCTGCTGCTCCGGCTGCTGGTGACGACGGTGACGGTGACGCTGCTGACGAGCAGTCCGAGTTCGACGTTATCCTGGAAGCTGCTGGCGACAAGAAGATCGGCGTGATTAAGGAAGTTCGCGCACTGACCTCGCTGGGTCTGAAGGACGCCAAGGAACTGGTCGATGGTGCTCCGAAGCCGGTGCTGGAAGGCGTGGACAAGGAAGCTGCCGAGAAGGCTAAGGAGCAGCTGGAAGGTGCTGGCGCTACCGTCACCCTGAAGTAATGCCAGTGGCATCAGCTGCTTAGCATCGACTGAACTGCTTGTGGCCCCGCACCATGGATGGCGTGGGGCCACAAGTGTCTCAGCAGGGGCTTGGGGTCAGGATAGAAATGTGATAAGCTGTTCTTTTGCGTATCCCTATCTTCCATGTGTCGTGCCATGAGCCCCTTCTGGCACGCCACGATAAATATACGGTATACGGTCTTGACCTTCATATAGCGGTGGGTCGGCCAACCTCGCGTGTCGCACCGGATGTGACACGGTGTGTAGGGAAGTCAGAACTGTACACAGAAGGTCTGTGAAAGGATCACTCTTTTGGTCGCTTCGAGCACCTCAAATAATTCAGCCGCTACCAATCCTCGCCACGCCGCCTCTGCAGGCCGAGTTTCTTTCGCGAAGATTGCCGAACCTCTGGACGTGCCCGACCTGTTAGCACTCCAGACCGAATCTTTCGACCGCTTGGTCGGTAACGAACGGTGGAAACAGCGTGTTGCGCATGCCCAGGAAATCGGTGATGATTCGGTAGCTACCACATCCGGGCTCTCCGATATTTTCGAGGAAATCTCACCCATTGAGGATTTCCAGGGAACGATGTCGCTGTCGTTCACTGATCCGGAATTCTCTGACCCTAAGGTCACCGAAAATGAAGCGAAGGAGAAAGACTCCTCTTACGCTGCTCCGCTGTACGTCAAGGCGGAGTTTATGAACTACAACACCGGTGAAATTAAGCAACAGACGGTGTTCATGGGTGACTTCCCGTTGATGACTGAAGAAGGCACCTTCATCATCAACGGCACTGAACGTGTTGTGGTTTCCCAGCTGGTGCGTTCCCCGGGTGCCTATTTCGAACGCCACCCTGACAAGACCACCGATAAGGACGTCTACTCGGCCCGGATTATCCCGTCCCGTGGTGCCTGGTTTGAGCTGGAGATTGACCGTCGCGACCAGGTCTCGGTGCGCCTGGATCGTAAGCGCAAGCAACCGGTGACTGTGTTGCTCAAGGCCCTGGGCTGGTCGGAGTCCCGGATTCTCGAAGAATTCGGTCAATATGACTCCATGCGGTTGACCCTGGAAAAGGACCAAACCGAAGACCAGAAGGCAGCCCTGCTGGACATTTACCGCAAGTTGCGTCCAGGTGAACCGGCAGCTGTGGATCCAGCCCAAACTCTGCTGGCTAACCTGTACTTCACTGAGAAACGCTACGATCTGGCTAAAGTGGGTCGGTATAAGCTCAACCGCAAGCTCGGCGTCGACGCTCCGTTGTCCGACCCCGCATCGAGCGTGTTGACGGAGCAGGATGTGGCGCAGATGATTCACTTCATCTGTGCTCTGCACGCTGGCGAGAAGACCATCAAGGGTCAACACAACGGTGAAGAGGTCGATATTCGCGTCGAGATGGACGATATCGACCACTTCGGTAACCGTCGCATTCGCGCCGTCGGCGAGTTGATTGAAGACCAGATCCGCACCGGTCTGGCTCGTATGGAGCGCGTGGTGCGCGAGCGGATGACCACCCAGGACGTTGAGGCTATTACCCCTCAGACTTTGATTAACATCCGTCCGGTGGTTGCTTCCATCAAGGAGTTCTTCGGAACCTCCCAGCTTTCGCAGTTCATGGACCAGAACAACCCACTGGCCGGTCTGACCCACAAGCGTCGTCTCTCCGCCCTGGGCCCAGGTGGTCTGTCTCGTGATCGCGCGGGGATGGAAGTCCGCGACGTCCACCCCTCGCACTACGGTCGTATGTGCCCGATTGAGACCCCAGAAGGTCCCAACATTGGGCTGATTGGTTCGTTGGCAACCTTCGGTCGGATCAACGCCTTCGGTTTCATTGAGACTCCGTACCGCAAGGTCATTGACGGTAAGGTCACTGACCGTGTTGAGTACCTCACCGCTGATGACGAGCTGGACGCCCAGATTGCCCAGGCTAACGCGGTGCTGAACGAGGATAGCTCTTTCGCTGAAGAACAGGTCTTGTGTCGTCAGCGCGGTGGTGACGGTGAACCGGTACTGGCTGAACCGTCCGATATTGACTACATGGACGTCTCCCCACGTCAGATGGTCTCGGCAGCCACCGCCCTGATCCCGTTCTTGGAGCACGACGATGCTAACCGCGCGCTGATGGGTGCGAACATG
The DNA here is from genome assembly GCF_003185985.1 of Auritidibacter sp. NML100628. Taxonomy (NCBI): domain Bacteria; kingdom Bacillati; phylum Actinomycetota; class Actinomycetes; order Micrococcales; family Micrococcaceae; genus Auritidibacter; species Auritidibacter sp. NML100628. The sequence continues at coordinate 76,746 of NZ_QHLP01000001.1, read as the reverse complement.
CAGCGTCAGGCGGTGCCACTGTTGAAGTCTGAAGCGCCGTTGGTGGGTACGGGTATGGAGAAGTACGTCGCGCTGGACGCTGGCGACTCCGTGACCGCCACCAAACCCGGTGTTGTCACCGAGGCTTCCGCCGACATGGTGACCGTGATGAACGACGATGGCACTACCACCCATTACAAGATCCAGAAGTTCGCTCGCTCCAACCAGGGCAACGCCTACAACCAGCAGGTGCGCGTGGCCGAAGGTGATCGGGTGGAGACTATGTCGGTCATCGCTGATGGGCCCGCCACCGATAACGGTGAGCTGGCCCTGGGGAAGAACCTGCTCGTGGCATTCATGCCGTGGGAAGGCCTCAACTACGAGGATGCGATCATCCTCTCCCAGCGCATGGTTTCCGATGACGTGCTGACCTCGATCCACATTGAGGAGTACGAAATCGATGCCCGTGACACCAAGCTGGGCGCTGAAGAGATCACCCGCGACATCCCCAACGTCTCCGAGGAAGTGCTGTCACAGCTTGACGAGCGTGGCATCATCCACATCGGTGCCGAGGTCGAGGCCGGGGACATCCTGGTCGGTCGCGTCACTCCGAAGGGTGAAACCGAGCTGACCCCCGAAGAGCGCCTGTTGCGCGCCATCTTCGGCGAGAAGTCCAAGGAAGTTCGTGACACCTCTAAGAAGGTTCCGCACGGTGAATCCGGAACCGTGATCGGTATCCGCATCCTGGACCGCGAAGACGACGATGATCTGCCGGTTGGTGTCAACCAGCTGGTCCGTGTCTACGTGGCTCAGAAGCGTAAGATCACCGATGGTGACAAGATGGCTGGTCGTCACGGTAACAAGGGTGTGATCTCCAAGATCCTTCCCGTGGAAGATATGCCGTTCTTGGCCGACGGTACTCCGGTCGATATCATTCTGAACCCGCTAGGTGTTCCGGGTCGTATGAACCTCGGCCAGGTGATGGAACTACACCTGGGCTGGATTGCGGCCAACGGCTGGAAGATCGAAGGCGAGCCCGAGTGGTTGCGCAACCTGCCCAACCTGCCACGTGAGACCGGACCACTGAACGTGGCTACCCCGGTCTTCGACGGTGCTGAAGCCGAAGAGATTCAGGGACTGCTACAGTCGGTGAATCCTTCACGCGACGGTGAACGCCTGATGGGTGAAAACGGCAAGGCGCAGCTGTTCGATGGTCGTTCCGGTGAACCCTTCCCGGACCCCATCTCGGTCGGCTATATGTACATGCTGAAGTTGCACCACCTGGTGGACGACAAGATTCACGCCCGGTCCACGGGCCCGTACTCGATGATTACCCAGCAGCCGCTGGGCGGTAAGGCGCAGTTCGGTGGTCAGCGCTTCGGTGAAATGGAAGTGTGGGCGCTGGAGGCCTACGGTGCTGCCTACACGCTGCAGGAGTTGCTCACCCACAAGTCCGATGACGTGCACGGTCGTGTGAAGGTCTACGAGGCCATCGTCAAGGGTGAAAACATTCCAGAGCCCGGCGTTCCGGAATCGTTCCGTGTGCTGGTCAAGGAAATGCAGTCACTGTGCCTGAACGTTGAGGTCTTGTCCTCTGAAGGCCAGGCCATTGAAATGCGGGACTCGGATGAGGAGTCATTCCGGGCCGCTGAAGAACTCGGTATCGATCTCTCCCACGCAGAGCCCGACTCTGTGGATACCATCGGGGAAGTCTAAACCGTCTGATTCAGCACGCCCGCCAGAAAGCTTTCATCCCCTTTTAGACATCAGGAGTTCTACGGACCATGTCCACTGAAAACTCGTTCGGCCTCATGCGCATTGGGCTAGCCACTGCGGATCAGATTCGCAATTGGTCCTATGGTGAGGTCAAGAAACCCGAAACCATCAACTACCGCACTCTCAAGCCCGAAAAAGATGGTCTGTTCTGTGAGCGCATCTTCGGACCGACCCGCGACTGGGAGTGCTACTGCGGTAAGTACAAGCGCGTGCGCTATAAGGGCATCATCTGCGAGCGCTGTGGTGTGGAAGTCACCCGCTCCAAGGTCCGCCGTGAGCGCATGGGCCACATCGAGCTGGCCGCACCGGTGACCCACATCTGGTATTTCAAGGGTGTGCCCTCCCGCCTGGGCTACCTACTGGATTTGGCACCGAAGGACCTGGAGAAGGTCATCTACTTCGCTGCCTACATGATCACCGATGTTGACGAAGAACTTCGTCACCAGGATCTGCCTAATCTGCAGGTGGAACACGACCAAGAGGTCAAGCACCTGGCTGACCAGCGCGATGCCGACATCGCCGCAGTGGCCAAGGATCTCGAGGATGAGCTGGCCCAGCTGGAATCCGAGGGTGCCAAGTCCTCAGCTACCACCAAGGCACGCAACACTGCTGAGAAGACCATGGCTCAGATCCGTAAGCGCGCCGACGACGAGATCAAGAAGCTTGAAGAGCTCTGGGAGACCTTCAAGAACCTCAAGGTCTCGGACTTGATCGGTAACGAGTCGATGTTCCGCTCCATGCGTGACAAGTACGGCGAGTACTTCGAAGGTTCCATGGGTGCTGAATCGATTCAGCGTCGTTTGGAGAACTTCGACCTACAGGCAGAAGCCGAAAAATTGCGCGAAACCATTCAGAACGGTAAGGGCCAGCGCAAGACTCGTGCCCTGAAGCGTCTAAAGGTCATCAACGCCTTCTTGACCACCAATAACTCCCCGCAGGGTATGGTGCTGGACGCGGTGGCCGTGATTCCGCCTGAGTTGCGCCCGATGGTCCAGCTCGATGGTGGTCGTTTTGCCACCTCGGACCTCAACGACCTCTACCGTCGTGTGATCAACCGCAATAACCGTCTGAAGCGTCTGCTGGATCTGGGTGCTCCCGAGATCATCGTGAACAATGAAAAGAGGATGCTACAGGAGTCCGTGGACTCGCTATTCGACAACGGGCGTCGTGGTCGTCCGGTGACCGGACCAGGTAACCGTGCGCTGAAGTCGCTATCGGACATGCTCAAGGGTAAGCAGGGCCGTTTCCGTCAGAACCTGTTGGGCAAGCGTGTTGACTACTCCGGCCGTTCGGTGATTGTGGTGGGCCCGCAGTTGCGCCTGCACCAGTGTGGTCTGCCCAAGCAGATGGCTCTGGAGCTGTTCAAGCCCTTCGTCATGAAGCGGCTGGTGGACCTCAACCACGCGCAGAACATCAAATCCGCCAAGCGCATGGTAGAGCGCACCCGCCCCCAGGTATGGGACGTGCTGGAAGAAGTCATTACCGAACACCCGGTACTGCTCAACCGTGCACCGACTCTGCACCGTCTGGGTATTCAGGCCTTCGAGCCGCAGCTGGTGGAAGGTAAGGCCATTCAGTTGCACCCGCTGGTCTGTGCTGCGTTCAACGCAGACTTCGATGGTGACCAGATGGCCGTGCACCTGCCGCTGAGCCCTGAGGCTCAGGCCGAGGCTCGGGTGCTGATGCTCTCCAGCCACAACATCCTCAAGCCCTCGGACGGCCGCGCGGTTGCTGTTCCGTCGCAGGATATGATTATCGGCCTGAACCACCTGACCACCGTGCGTGAGGACGAGGTCGGCGCCGGCCGTCACTTCACCCACGTGGGTGAAGCCACCATGGCCTTCGACAACAACGAACTGCACCTCAATGCACCGGTGACCATCACCGTGCAGAACTTCGTGCCATCCGAGGCGGTATCAGCTCCGGAAGGCTGGGAACCCGGTCAGCCGGCAACCATCGAAACTACGCTGGGTAAGGTCGTGTTCAACGACCTGCTGCCGGATGACTACCCCTGGGTTGATGAGCGTCAAACCAAGGGTACCCTGGGCGCACTGGTTAATGATTTGGCTGAGCGCTACTCGCTGATCGACACCGCTACCACCCTGGACAACCTGAAGAACGCTGGTTTCCACTGGGGTACCTGGTCTGGTGTGACTGTGGCAATTTCCGACATCACCTCGGACTTCGACAAGGTTGCGGTGATGGCCAAGTACGAAGACCAGGCCAGCAAGGTCCAGGGCCAGTACGACACCGGTCTGATTTCTGACGACGAGCGCCGCAGTGAACTCAACGACATCTGGTCGCGGGCAACCGACGAGGTCGCCGAGGCCATGCGCGCTGGTATGGGTCCACTGAACACCATTAACCGCATGGTGACCTCGGGAGCGCGTGGTAACTGGCTACAGGTTCGTCAGATCGCTGGTATCCGTGGTCTGGTGACCAACCCGAAGGGTGAGATTATCCCGCGTCCGATTAAGTCCTCCTACCGTGAGGGTCTGTCGGTGCTGGAATACTTCTCCGCAACCCACGGTGCTCGTAAGGGTCTGGCCGATACCGCGTTGAAGACCGCAAACTCCGGTTACCTCACTCGTCGTCTGGTCGACGTCTCCCAGGACGTCATCATTCGCGAGCACGACTGTGGTACCCGCCGTGGTCTGACCGAAACCATTGCTACCGCCAACGCGGACGGCGAGTTGGTCTTGGATGAGAACGTGGAGACCTCGTGCTTCGCACGCACCCTGGCCACCGACGTCACCACAGACGACGGCACCGTGCTGGCTGAGGCCGGCTCGGACGTCGGCGACGTGCTGATCGGGAAGCTGATCAGCAACGGCATCACCGAGATCAAGGTCCGCTCCGTGCTGACCTGTGAATCCCAGGTGGGCACCTGTGCGAAGTGCTACGGTCGCTCGATGGCAACCGGCCAGCTGGTCGATATTGGTGAAGCTGTCGGTATTATCGCTGCGCAGTCCATTGGTGAGCCCGGTACCCAGCTGACCATGCGGACCTTCCACACCGGTGGTGTGGCATCGGCTGACGATATTACCCAGGGTCTGCCCCGTATTCAGGAGCTCTTCGAGGCCCGTACCCCGAAGGGTGTGGCCCCGATTTCCGAGGTGGCCGGTCGCGTTCGGATCGAAGACGACGACCGTCAGATCCAGCTGATCCTCACCCCGGACGACGGCTCCGACGAAATCGCCTACCCGGTGTTGCGTCGCTCCCGCCTGCTGGTGGAAGACGGCGAGCACGTCGCTGTTGGTACCCAGCTGGTCTCCGGTGCGGTTGACCCCAAGCAGGTGCTGCGTGTGCTCGGACCGCGGGCCGCTCAGAAGTTCCTGGTTAAGGAAGTTCAGAACGTGTACCAGTCCCAGGGCGTGGGCATCCACGACAAGCACGTGGAAGTCATTGTTCGCCAGATGCTACGTCGCATTACCGTGATCGAGTCCGGCGACACCGACTTGTTGCCCGGCGAACTCACGGACCGCACCGAGTTCGTCAACGCCAACCGCGCTGCCGTGGCTCAGGGCCAACGTCCGGCCTCAGGCCGTGACGAGCTGATGGGTATCACCAAGGCGTCGCTGGCTACTGACTCGTGGCTGTCGGCTGCATCCTTCCAGGAGACCACCCGCGTTCTAACACAGGCCGCTATGGAGGGTAAGACCGATCCGTTGCTGGGTCTGAAGGAGAACGTGATCATCGGTAAGCTGATCCCGGCCGGTACCGGCTTGGATCGGTACTCCAACGTGGTCGTGGAACCCACCGAGGAAGCCAAGAACAAGTTGTTCACCTCTCCGATTGCTTACCCGGACTTCGATTACCCGGGTATGGAGCAGATCGGTGGCGACTACCACGCGATTAGCTTGGATGACTACGGTCTGGGTGGCGATTTCCGCTGACCGATGCGAAGTCCTTCATACCGATGGCGCCGACTCCCCGGGGAGTCGGCGCCATCGGCGTTTAAAAGCGCGTTGACGAGACGAGTTGATGGAAGAAGCGAGGCCCTGAATGATCGTTGAACCTTCCTGTAGACTTCAGTTATGGCGTTAACTGGATCTCATCACACACCCTCACTCACCACATCACTGACCAGGTACCTTGCTGGCTTCGCTACTCTATTACTCCTGCTGACTGGTTGCGCTGGATCGGGGGATCCCGAGGCAGCTGATACCTCCTCGATTCCAGGCACGGATACGCAAGACGCCCCGGAATCCCCGACTGAGGCCGAGGACTCCTCGTCTGCGTCGGATACACCCTCGACTGAGGAATCGAGTGAGGAACCGCCCGAGCCAACCGAGCCGGAAATTGAGAGTCTGGAAGATACCGACTTTAGTTCGATGAGTTTCCAATTTGTGGGTTATTCGGATACCGATGACTCAGAAGAGAAGACATTCGTCGATGGCACGGTGGAGGCGGGAGATCCACAGTTTCCAGTTACCTACGAGCTCGGAGAGGTGATTCATCAGGATCTCAATGGGGACGGCATCGTCGACGCAGCCGTGGAAATTGAACGTTATGAGGGCAATAGTTACGACGGTCGGTGGTACATGTGGATTGCCACGGAAGACGGTCCGGAACAGTCGCCCCTCCCGTTCGCCCGGTCCGGAAATTGCGGTGATCAGGTCGAATCCGTGACTGCTACGAATGACGGACTTGAAGTGCATGAGCACTTACGCGCTAAGGAAGACGATGTCTCCTGCGCAGAGCATGGCTTGCACGAACGAACTCGCACTATCGCCGCAGACTATTTTGATCTAGCAGGCGCGTGGTGGCCTGTACAAGTGGCACCTGTTATCGGGTACGGCGGAATTTGTTCTCTGACGGGAGACGAAGGAATGACGGCTCCGGTCGATATTGCGCATGTAAATCCGTACAAAGAAAGCGCATCGATAGCTGAGACTAATGCTGAGACGCACCCTGAGCTCACGATATTGTTTCCGTTCGGTGAGGGGGATGGCAGTGATCGCAAAATCGACGGTGAATGGTGGGCAATCGGGGGCATCTTCGATGGTTCACAGGTTCTCGGGTGTGGCTGGGTCGCCTACGAAGACTTGCCGATCGGTATTCGGTTTGGCTAGACGGGAATTTCTCGCGGTGTCCCGAAACACTGAACGTGTTGCTCATGGTTCGTTAACAGGTCGGTCCCCGCACTAACTGTGGGGTTTATCGTGGAGCTGATGCTGAAACCAGTCAACTGAATTTTCTCCGCGTCCGTCCCGCCACGGACACGGCTTCAGCTAGCTCAGACCAATAGTTACTCCAAGGTTACTGCGGGTGAAGTGACGTGGCCCGATGATGGGATTCGAGATCACTGGCTGGTCGTGGGAACAGTACACGAGGGGCGGGTCGGCAGGTAGGCTGAGTGTTATGTATCTCATGCGCTCACCGAGAAATCGCAACATCACGACGTACTTTATCGGCAGTATCGTCCTTGCTTTGATGCTGACTGCCTGCGGGGGCGCGGGTTCCCCTGAGTCTTCCTCCGCCTCGTCCACGCCTTAGAACGAGGAATCTGAGGAGCAGACCGAAGCAAAAATTGAGGGTTTGGAAGATACCGATTTCACCTCGATGAGTTTTCACTTTTCCGGCTATGTGCCTGGAGCAGACACGACGGAGTTGACCCTTAACGAGGCTAAGCTGACCGAGGCCGAGCAGGAACTATCTCACCTACCCTATTCTTATGAACTCGGTGAAGTGATCCGTGAAGACCTCAACGGGAACGGTATCGTGGATGCGGGCGTGGAAATTGAGCGTTATCAAGGCAACGGTTACGACGCTCGGTGGTACATGTGGATTGCCACGGAAGACGGACCTGAGCAGTCTCCGATGCCCTTTGCCCGGACAGCAAGTTGCGGGGATGCAGTCGATTCCGTAACACCTGTCAATGGGGGTTTAGAAGTTCACGAATTTTTGCGGGAACCAGGCGATGACGCGCCGCGCTCTGATCCGGGATCGGGGGAGCAAACCCGTGTTGTTCGTGCCGAATATGTGGAAGGACTCCACGAGTGGTGGCCTGTCCGGACTGACCCTTATCCCGCATTTGGTGGAGTCTGTCACGCTCCCCGTGGCGAGGAAGGATATCCGGTCTCGACTCACCATACCTACCTCGTCCCGGACGACATGAGCGCGCCCCTCTCCGAGCGCGACCCCACACTGAACGAGTTCCCAGAAGAAACCGGGGAGGTGATGGTGCTGGGTTCCTACGAGCCAAACACACCGCATGACAAGTTATGGCCGGGATGGGTAAGCGTCATCATCAAAGGAGATCGAGATAACCTTGGGTGCGCTTGGGCCCCGGTCGGGGACTAACGCAGTGAGCTAACCACGACGGTTCATATAGAAGTTGAACCCGTTGGCCAGCAACTTGTTGAGTGGCAAATCCCATTCACCCAAAGTCTGGTGCACATCAGCGCCCATAGTGGTTTTGAACCGGCTCAGACCAGCCAAGGGGTGTTCTTTATCCAAAGTTGGTGAGATCCCGCCGAGATCGTACCAGCGACAGCCCGCCTCTAACGACAGTTTAATCTGTTCCAACTGCAAAGCGCGAGGTGCGTAGCGTTTGGATTCGGCCCGTGACGAGGCTCCGTAGACGTACCAACCGGTGTCTTGTTGCTGGACGTAAATAGCCGAAGCCAGTAGCTGATCCTCGTATTCTGCCAGTAGCACCTTGAAGTCTGAGACTTCAGACTCGCCCAGCGCCGTGGCCATGCGCTCGAAGTACTCCTGCGGCCTGCCCGAGAATCCATCCCGTGCGGCGGTTTCTTCAAAAAGTTGCTGCCAGCGATCGAGAGCTTCCGCTCCCGTAGCGGTGATTTTCAGCTCCGAGCGCGTGGATTTACGGGTCTGTCGACGCGAAGTGCTGTCCATTCGTGACAGGACCTGCTCGACCGCTTCCTGAAAACCTTCAGATTCTCGATCGGCTCGGTCTGCTTCAGACAGCTCGGGCAAGGGTATCCGAGCCTGGAACTGCGCTTGGCCGGCCTGGAAATCCGCGGTAATCTTCGGGCGGGACCAGCCCTGGTCGTCGAGCAATCGGGTCATCTCCACGACCTGATCGTTCTCGGACTCGGCATCCAGCTCTGTGACAAGAGTTTCGTCGCCTTTGGATAGTGTCGAACGAACGGTATGTGCACTCCACGACCGTTCCGAGAACGGCAATCCCATCCGAATGAGGAACGCGCCTTGAGAACGCAGGTAGGGGACCAGCGGCTCCAGAATGTCCCCGAGGGCAACGGTATCAGCAGAGAATACCGGACCATCGGCGAGATAAGCCAACGACTTTTTGCGGAGTAACGGCGCTGGAATACCCCGATATAGCACGAGGGAGACGGCCACAAGTTCGTCACCGCGGTACCAACCCAGTGACTGTCCTCTCCACCCTGTCTTCACCTGGGGCCAGCGCGGGTTTTGCAGAAAAGACGCGCTTGGTTGGGAGGCTAGGAACTGTTCGTGCGTGGAGGTTGAGATGTCAGTAATCCGGAGGTCCTGTCGTGAAGTCACATCGCTAACCTACCGTATCGATCTGAACAAGTGGCTCCTCGGATCGCTCCACTCAAGGAATCAAGTCCGATCGGCTGGGGGAGTGCCCTTGCTCGTGCTGTTGCTATAGTCTGGCGTTTATGAGCTCGAAAATTAGCGCGGAGCAACCCGTTGTCCCGGTGATCACCGGAGGTGATTTGGGGGCCTATAGTCTCGCCCGGGAATATCACGAACGCTTCGGCTGGATGTCTGCGGTGGTGCCAACCGGGCAGAACCTGATTGTTGGAGGAAGCAAACTCACCGAGCTCTACCCGGCCGGTCCCATGTTCGACCCAGAGACGGTAACAGCACACGTAGAACAGGTTGCTACTTCGGTCAATGCTCACACCCCGGATCGGCCCTTGGTGCTCCACAGCGGATACGATCATCTGGTTCGCATTGTGGCCCAAAAAGCAGACAGGTTGCGCGAAGCTGGCTACGTGTTCCCCGCCGTCACTGTCGAACAACTCGACCGTGCGGCGCTCAAAGAACATTTTTATGAGCTCTGTCGGACATACTCTGTGCCCTACCCGCGTACCTTGATCTATGACTCCCATGCGGCAGCTGAGCAGACCACAAGTTCTGATGATTTCCTCAATTCCTTTCACGGCGCACGACTGTCGTATCCGGTAGTGCTCAAAGCCGATGATGGTGGCCAATGGGCCTCCACACGTTTCGAAGGGCGCCGTAAGGTCCACTACATCGATAACGACGCGAACCTCAAAGAGGTTCTTGACAAGGCAACTGACGCTGGGTATCGAGGAGGGCTCATTGTCCAGGAGTTCATTCCAGGGCCTGACTCCCAGCTACGCATCCTGACGATGTACCGCAACGCAGACGGAAACATCACCTTGTCGGGGCTCTGTGAAGTCATCGTGGAAGATCATGCTGTGGGACTAGAAGGCAATGCCCGCGCGGTGATTGCTGTACCGGATAACACCATTCATCACCACGGTGCGAAAATTCTCGACAGCCTTGACTGGCACGGCTTCGCGATGTTTGATATCAAGGTCCATCCCACCACGGGGGAACCGATGTTCTTAGAAATGAACCCTCGGCTAGGACGTCATCACTACTACCTCACCGCGGCCGGACGTAACCCCGTGGATTTCTACTTGGGAGATCTGCTCGGCGACTTTGATGAACCAGCACCGGCACATGTTGAGCACCTCGCGTTGTCAACGACGATCCCGCTTTCGGTTGCCCAACGCTACGCCAACGACCAGCAACGCCACTACATCTCTGAGCTCAAAAAGTCTGGACAGGTCTACACTCCGCTTCAGTATCGGCAGGATAAAAACTTCAAGCGCGACCTGTATCAGAAGTACCGACTGTATAAAGCTGCCGAAGAAGTACAACACCGGCCCGGCAGTATGAACTAGCCCTACGGACCACGAACAGTCTCAGTTCCCATTCTGGTGCTAGACCTGGTACTATAAGATCGATTGTTTCCAGTGTGGCAATAGGACACAGTCCGGGTTGCGGGGTTCTTGCGCAACAAATGCCACCTTTTTGCACGCCCAAACACTTTTTGAGTTTCGGGTAGCGAGAAATAAACCACGGACTTCGGTCCAGACCGTCCTCGAGTTCACCTCCCGTTCATGAGCTGGGTGCGTGACGGGGCGGTCGACCGAGATCATACATAACGGAGAATAGTTTGCCTACAATTCAGCAGCTGGTCCGTAAGGGCCGCACCCCCAAGTCCAAGCGGGTGGGCGCTCCTGCCCTGGAGGGCCGCCCGATGCGTCGTGGCGTGTGCACTCGTGTGTACACCACGACCCCGAAGAAGCCGAACTCTGCACTACGTAAAGTTGCACGTGTGCGTCTCGCCGGCGGTATCGAAGTCACCGCCTACATCCCCGGTGAGGGCCACAACCTGCAGGAACACTCCATCGTGCTGGTGCGCGGTGGTGGTGTGAAGGACCTGCCCGGTGTTCGTTACAAGATCGTGCGTGGCGCACTGGACACCCAGGGTGTCAAGGATCGCAACCAAGCACGTAGCCGTTACGGTGCAAAGAAGGAGAAGAAGTAATGCCACGTAAAGGACCTGCTCCTAAGCGCCCGCTGGTCGTTGATCCGGTGTACGGCTCCCCGCTGGTCACCCAGCTGATCAACAAGGTGCTGATCGATGGTAAGAAGTCCACCGCAGAGCGCATTGTCTACGGTGCACTGGACGGTACCCGCGATAAAGGCGGCGACGATCCCGTTGCAACGTTGAAGAAAGCTCTGGACAACATCCGTCCGGCTCTGGAAGTTCGTTCCCGCCGCGTCGGTGGTGCAACCTACCAGGTGCCGGTTGAGGTCAAGCCCGGTCGTGCGACCGCGCTGGCCCTGCGTTGGTTGGTGGGCTTCTCCAAGGTGCGCCGTGAGAAGACCATGACCGAGCGCCTGACCAATGAAATCTTGGACGCTTCCAACGGCCTGGGTGCTGCAGTGAAGCGTCGCGAGGACGTGCACAAGATGGCCGAAGCCAACAAGGCCTTCGCACACTACCGCTGGTAAGCCAGCATCCCGAGATCCGACCATAACTACAGATCACGAGATAACCAACGGCCAGGTTTGGGCAGACACCGCAGAACGGTCAGTTCCTGAACTTCCGGTCACAACCCCAAGGGAGACACTGTGGCACAAGACGTGCTGACTGACCTCAAGAAGGTTCGAAACATCGGCATCATGGCCCACATCGATGCCGGCAAGACCACGACCACCGAGCGTATCTTGTTCTACACGGGTGTGAACCACAAATTGGGCGAAACCCACGATGGTGCGTCCACCACCGACTGGATGGAACAGGAAAAAGAGCGCGGTATCACCATTACCTCCGCGGCTGTAACCTCCTTCTGGGAAGGTCACCAGATCAACATCATCGACACCCCGGGACACGTGGACTTCACCGTTGAGGTGGAACGCTCCTTGCGCGTGCTCGACGGTGCCGTTGCTGTGTTCGACGCAAAGGAAGGTGTGGAGCCTCAGTCTGAGACCGTTTGGCGCCAGGCCGATAAGTACGGCGTCCCACGCATTTGCTTCGTCAACAAGATGGACAAGCTCGGTGCAGACTTCTATCACACCGTCGACACCATCGTGAACCGCCTGCAGGCCAAGCCACTGGTCATGCAGCTGCCGATCGGTGCTGAGAGTGATTTCGTGGGTGTTGTTGACCTGGTCACCATGAAGGCCTACGTCTGGGAAGGTGACGCCAAGGGTGACGTGACCTTGGGTGCGTCCTATGAAACCCAGGAGATTCCGGCTGAGCTCCAGGAGCGCGCCGAGGAATACCGCAACGAACTGGTGGAGTCTGTTGCTGAGTCCTCCGAGGAGCTGATGGAGAAGTACCTCGAGAACGGAGAGCTGAGCGAAGAGGACATCAAGGCCGGCGTCCGCGCCATGGCTGTCAACGACGAGGCCTACCCCGTGTTCTGTGGCTCGGCCTTCAAAAACCGAGGAGTTCAGCCGTTGCTGGACGCCGTGGTTGACTACCTGCCGGCACCATTCGACGTCGGCGCTGTCCACGGCTACGAGGTCGGTGACGAGTCTGTCGAACTGACCCGTGAACCCAGCACCGACGCGCCGTTCTCTGCTCTGGCCTTCAAGATCGCGGCTCACCCGTTCTTCGGTACTCTGACCTACATCCGCGTCTACTCCGGTACCATCTCCCAGGGTGACACCATCCTGAACGCTACCAAGGGCAAGCAGGAGCGCATTGGCAAGCTCTTCCAGATGCACGCCAATAAAGAGAACCCCGTTGAGCAAGCTCAGGCAGGCCACATCTACGCTGTGGTGGGTCTGAAAGACACCACCACCGGTGACACTCTGTCTGCCAAGTCCGATCCGATCATTCTGGAATCAATGGAGTTCCCCGAGCCAGTGATCTCCGTGGCTATCGAGCCCGCATCCAAGGGTGACCAGGAGAAGCTCTCCACCGCTATTCAGCGTCTGGTCGCTGAGGACCCGACCTTCACGGTCAACCACAACGAGGAAACCGGCCAGACCGAAATCGGCGGTATGGGCGAGTTGCACCTCGACGTGTTTGTCGATCGCATGAAGCGTGAGTTCAAAGTGGAAGCAACCGTGGGCAAGCCGCAGGTAGCCTACCGCGAAACGATCCGCAAGAAGGTCGAAAACGTGGAATACACCCACAAAAAGCAGACCGGTGGCTCCGGTCAGTTCGCGAAGGTCATCGTCACCTTCGAACCGATGGAAACCTCCGAAGGTGAGATCTACGAGTTCGACAACGCCGTCACCGGTGGTCGGGTTCCCCGCGAATACATCCCCTCGGTGGACCAGGGTATTCAGGAAGCTATGCAGTTCGGTGTGCTGGCCGGCTACCCGATGGTCGGCATCAAGGCTACCCTCGAGGATGGCGCCTATCACGATGTGGACTCCTCGGAAATGGCCTTCAAACTGGCTGGCTCGCAGGTCTTCAAAGAAGGTGTCCGTCGAGCTAAGCCGGTGTTGCTGGAGCCACTGATGGCCGTTGAAGTCCGCACTCCGGAAGAATACATGGGTGATGTGATCGGTGACTTGAACTCCCGCCGTGGCACCATCGGTTCGATGGAAGACGCTCAGGGTGTGAAGGTCATCAACGCACAGGTACCGCTGTCCGAGATGTTCGGCTACATCGGCGACCTGCGGTCCAAGACTCAAGGTCGCGCTGTGTACACCATGACCTTCGACTCCTACGGTGAAGTGCCACAGACTGTCTCGGAAGAGATCATCCAGAAGCACTCAGGCCAGTAAGAGTCATCGGTACCGGAAATATCCGGTAAAATCACTCTGAAACAACTTGGGATCGGAGGGGTGGAGAACAGACGCTTCACCCCACCGGTCACACAGCCTCGACCACACTCCGGAGGGACGGGGCTAGACAGGACTTTTGGTCCGGTCCGCCTGCTCGGCCGAGTAGGCCTCAAGCGACGGGCGCCGGTCCTGATATCCGGGGAATTTAGAAAAGAAAAATCTGACGCGTAGACTGTAGAAAAGTCAGACCGCACATCAAGCGGCTGCCATGTCCTTCTCCAGTCGAACAGTTCTAGGAGGAATCTGTGTCGAAGGCAAAGTTCGAGCGGACGAAGCCGCACGTCAACATTGGTACTATCGGCCACGTTGACCACGGTAAGACCACTCTCACCGCAGCTATCTCGAAGGTACTGCACGGTAAGTACCCTGACCTCAACGAGGCACGTAACTACGACGAGATTGACGGTGCTCCTGAAGAGCGCCAGCGTGGTATTACCATTAACGTCTCCCACATCGAGTACGAGACCGAAGCACGTCACTACGCACACGTTGACGCCCCGGGCCACGCCGACTACATCAAGAACATGATTACCGGTGCTGCCCAGATGGACGGTGCGATCCTCGTGGTTGCTGCCACCGATGGCCCGATGGCTCAGACCCGCGAGCACGTGTTGCTGGCTCGCCAGGTTGGCGTTCCCGCTTTGCTGGTTGCATTGAACAAGTGCGACATGGTTGATGATGAAGAGCTGCTTGAGCTCGTTGAAATGGAAGTTCGTGAACTGCTGAGCTCGCAGGACTTCGATGGCGACGAGGCTCCTGTGATCCGCACCTCCGGCTACATGGCTCTGCAGGGCGACGAGAAGTGGGTCAAGTCCGTTGAAGAACTGATGGACGCTGTTGACACCTACATTCCGGACCCCGTTCGCGATAAGGACAAGCCGTTCCTGATGCCGATCGAGGACGTCTTCACCATTACCGGTCGCGGTACCGTGGTGACCGGTCGCGCCGAGCGCGGTACTCTGGCTATCAACTCTGAGGTTGAAATCGTCGGTATCCGCGAAATCCAGAAGACCACCGTCACTGGTATCGAGATGTTCCACAAGCAGCTCGACGAAGCATGGGCAGGCGAGAACTGTGGTCTGTTGTTGCGTGGTCTGAAGCGTGAAGACGTTGAGCGTGGTCAGGTTGTTGCTGAGCCGGGGTCGATTACCCCGCACACCCAGTTCGAGGGTAACGTCTACATTCTCTCCAAGGACGAGGGTGGCCGTCACAACCCGTTCTACTCCAACTACCGTCCGCAGTTCTACTTCCGCACCACTGACGTTACTGGCGTCATCACCCTGCCGGAAGGTACTGAGATGGTTATGCCTGGCGATACCACTGAGATGTCAGTCGAGCTCATCCAGCCGATCGCTATGGAAGAGGGCCTCGGCTTCGCTATCCGTGAGGGTGGTCGCACCGTTGGTTCCGGTCGTGTGACCAAGATCGTCAAGTAAGACCTCTGACTGAGTTCGGCTGAGCTCAGCCTGAGGCTCGTCGACAGGGCCCCGTCACCGAGATATCTCGGAGGCGGGGCCCTGTTGTGTGTCGAGGTCTCGTGGCAATAACGTGATCTTGCCAATAACGAGACCCGAGGATTCGCGTTGCGCGCCAAAACATGTCATACTAGATAAGTTGCTCAGCATGGACGAGCGAATCATCGTGTCTGAATCGGTATTCGCCCCGTGAGCAGAATTCCCTCCCTCTCCTCGAGCGTAGTGTTCCGACATAGATTTCGACACGCCCGAGCGCGTGGATGGGAGCCCTTCAGGAGCGAGGAACCCGAAGTTTTCGGATTTGTTGCTGGAGGTGGAATAAGCGAAGACGGTCGATGAGGCGCAATTGTCTGGTCCATGGCCGTTGAATCGCACACAGGGACAGGTACGGACAACAAGGACGAAAGAGGCAAGACGCCATGGCGGGACAGAAAATCCGCATCCGTCTGAAGTCTTACGATCACGAGGTGATTGACACTTCAGCACGGAAGATCGTAGATACGGTCATACGCGCAGGCGCTCAGGTAGTGGGCCCGGTGCCGCTGCCAACTGAGAAGAACGTTTACTGCGTGATCCGTTCTCCGCACAAGTACAAGGACAGTCGCGAGCATTTTGAAATGCGCACTCATAAGCGGCTGATCGACATCGTAGACCCGACTCCGAAGGCCGTCGACTCGCTGATGCGTTTGGACCTGCCCGCGGACGTCAATATTGAAATCAAGCTTTAGGTTAGGGAGGTGCTGAGAGAACTATGACCGCTAACCGTCAAACAAAAGGTTTGCTGGGCACGAAGCTCGGCATGACCCAGGTCTGGGACGAGGAGAACAACCTTGTTCCGGTGACCGTGGTTCAGGCAGAGCCCAACGTGGTTTCGCAGCTTCGCACTGAAGAATCAGATGGCTACACCGCTGTTCAACTGGCCTACGGTCAGATTGATCCCCGTAAGGTAACCAAGCCACTGACCGGCCACTTCGAGAAGGCAGGCGTCACCCCGCGTCGCCATGTGGTCGAGATCCGTACCACTGATGTCGCTGAGTACACGCTGGGCCAGGACGTCACCGTTGAACAGTTTGAAGCTGGTCAAAAGGTTGACGTGACCGCTAACTCTAAGGGTAAAGGCTTCGCCGGTGCCATGAAGCGTCACGGCTTCGCCGGTGTGGCCGCATCCCACGGTCAGCACAAGAACCACCGTAAACCCGGTTCGGTCGGTGGTGCTTCCACCCCGGGCCGCGTCTTCAAAGGCCAGCGCCTGCCCGGCCGTATGGGCAATAAGCGCACTACCACTCAGAACCTTACTCTGCACGCTATCGATGCAGAGAACAACCTGCTGTTGATCAAGGGCGCCATTCCTGGCCCCAAGGGTCGGGTTGTGCTGGTTCGCGATGCAGCGAAGGGAGCATGAGCAGATGGCTGTCAAGAAAGTTACGGTTGATCTGCCGGCCGATATCTTTGGTGCCGAGACGAATGTGCCTCTGATGCACCAGGTCGTCGTCGCACAGCAAGCGGCTGCACGGCAGGGAACTCATAAAGCAAAGACTCGCGGCGAAGTATCCGGTGGTGGCCGTAAACCATTCCGCCAGAAGGGTACCGGTCGCGCTCGTCAGGGCTCCAACCGCGAGCCTCAGATGACCGGCGGTGGTATTGTCCACGGCCCGGTGCCGCGGGACTACTCCCAGCGGACCCCCAAGAAAATGAAAGCTGCCGCTCTGCGGTCAGCACTGTCCGACCGTGCTCGTCACGACCGGATTCACGTGCTGGAAGCTCTCGTGACCGAACAGACTCCGTCCACTAAGGCCGCAAAGGCCGCCTTGGAGGAGCTGAATACCGGTCGGAAGAATTTCCTGGTAGTCATTGATCGCAGTGACGATGTGACTGCTCTGAGCACCCGCAACCTGCAACGAGTCCACACCCTCTACACTGATCAGCTCAACACCTACGACGTGCTGATGAGTGATGATGTGGTCTTTACCAAGCCGGCCTACGAGGCCTTCGTGGCTGCCGCCGGCAGCAACAAGAAGGAGGAGGCCAAATGAGCGGCACCATCAACAAAGACCCGCGCGACGTGATCATTTCTCCCGTCGTCTCGGAAAAGAGCTACGCCGATATGGATGAGGGTCGTTACACCTTCATCGTCGACCCGCGCTCGAATAAGACCGAAATTAAGTTTGCCATCGAAAAGATTTTTGATGTCAAAGTTGATTCGGTCAACACCATGAACCGTCCCGGGAAGCGTCAGCGCACCCGCTTCGGATGGGGTTCGCGCAAAGATACCAAGCGCGCGATCGTCACTCTGAAGGAAGGGACCATTGACATCTTCGGAGGTCCGGCTCTCTAAGCCGGAGACCACTTAATCGAGGAATAAAGATATGGCTATCCGTAAATACAAGCCGGTTACGTCGGGCCAGCGCGGCTCGTCGGTTTCCGACTTTTCAGAAATCACGCGGAGCACGCCCGAGAAATCACTGCTTCGTCCGCTGACGAAGACTGGTGGGCGTAACAGCTCCGGCAAGATCACGACCCGTCACAAGGGCGGCGGTCACAAGCGCCAGTACCGCCTGGTCGATTTCCGTCGCTACGACAAGGATGGCATTCCGGCCAAGGTCGCACACATTGAATATGACCCGAACCGCACTGCCAACATTGCACTGTTGCACTACGTCGACGGCGCGAAGCGCTACATCATTGCTCCGGCCAAGCTGAAGCAGGGTGACATCGTCGAATCGGGTGCGAACGCTGACATCAAACCGGGTAACAATCTGCCGCTACGCAATATCCCGCTGGGTACTGTGGTGCACGCAGTGGAGCTACGCCCGGGCGGTGGCGCTAAGCTGGCTCGTTCCGCTGGTGCCTCCACCCAGCTGGTGGCTCGCGAGGGCAAGTACGCCCAGTTGCGTCTGCCCTCCGGTGAAATTCGCAACGTTGACGTTCGTTGCCGTGCCACTATCGGTGAAGTCGGCAACGCCGAGCAGATCAACATCTCCTGGGGTAAGGCCGGTCGCATGCGCTGGAAGGGCGTCCGCCCGACTGTTCGCGGTGTTGTGATGAACCCGGTCGACCACCCGCACGGTGGTGGTGAAGGTCGTACCTCCGGTGGTCGTCACCCTGTGAGCCCGTCCGGTCAGAAGGAAGGCCGCACTCGCCGCCCGAATAAGGAAAGCGACAAACTCATTGTTCGTCGTCGTCGTACCGGCAAGAAATCACGATAAGGAGCTGATCTCTCAATGCCACGCAGCCTGAAAAAGGGTCCTTACGTTGATCAGCATCTCTACCTGAAGGTTCTTGCTGAGAACGAAAAGACCAATAAGAACGTTATCCGCACCTGGTCCCGTCGTTCCATGATCGTTCCGGACATGATTGGTCACACCATCGCTGTCCACGACGGTCGGAAGCACGTTCCGGTGTTCATCACCGAAGCCATGGTGGGACACAAGCTCGGAGAGTTCGCACCAACTCGAACCTTCCGCGGCCACTCCAAGGACGACCAGAAGGGCCGCCGGTAAGGCGGGCCCTGCGAGATTCGAAAGAGGATAAGCAATGGAAGCCAAGGCAAGTGCGCGCTACTTGCGCGTGACGCCAATGAAGGCCCGGCGCGTTGTCGACCTTGTTCGTGGTAAGCAAGCGACTGAAGCGCTGGCTATTCTGAAGTTCGCTCAGCAGGGTGCTTCGGAGCCGGTGTATAAGGTTGTTGCCTCCGCGGTGGACAATGCCCGTCAGAAAGCAGACCGTGAAGGTCTGTCCTTCAAAGAAGACGAACTGTTCATCTCCGAAGCTTTCGTAGATGAAGGACCGACCATGAAGCGCTACCAGCCTCGTGCCCAGGGACGCGCTTTCCAGATCAGAAAACGCACCAGCCACGTCACCGTGGTCGTTGCGACCGAAGAAGAGAAGGGTGGGACCAATTAAATGGGTCAGAAAATTAATCCCAATGGATTCCGCCTCGGTATCACCACCGATCACGTCTCCCGTTGGTTCGCTGACTCCAACCAGGAAGGCCAGCGCTACGCCGACTTCGTGAAAGAAGACGTTCGCATTCGTGAACTTCTGTCCGATGGTATGGAGCGTGCTGGCATCGCCAAGGTGGAGATCGAACGCACTCGCGATCGCGTTCGTGTGGACGTCCACACCGCGCGCCCGGGTATCGTCATCGGTCGCCGGGGTGCAGAAGCCGATCGTATTCGTCGGTCGCTGGAAAAGCTGACCGGCAAGCAGATCCAGCTCAACATTCTGGAAGTCAAGAACCCCGAAATGGACGCCCAGCTCGTGGCACAGGGTGTCGCTGAGCAGCTGGCCGCCCGTGTGGCTTTCCGTCGCGCGATGCGTCGTAGCATCCAGTCCGCAATGCGTGCGGGCGCCAAGGGTATCCGTATCCAGTGCTCGGGCCGTCTGGGCGGGGCTGAAATGTCTCGTTCGGAGTTCTACCGTGAAGGTCGCGTGCCTCTGCACACCCTGCGCGCCAACATCGACTTCGGCAAATTCGAAGCGAAGACCACCTTCGGTCGCATTGGTGTGAAGGTCTGGATCTACAAGGGTGACTTGACCGATAAGGAACTGGCTGCAGTCGAGGCTGCCAAGCCGTCCGGTCGTGGTGGACGCGGTGGCGGCCGTGGCCGCAACAACCAGCGTCGTCGTCGCGGCGGGGGACAGGACGCCAAGGCACAGACCGGCGCAACTGAAGGAGGCAACGCCTAATGTTGATCCCACGTCGTGTGAAGTACCGCAAGCAGCACCGTCCCGGTCGTCGTGGTATGGCTAAGGGTGGAACCGAAGTGACCTTCGGTGAGTTTGGTGTCCAAGCTCTGACCCACTCCTACGTCACCAACCGCCAGATCGAGGCAGCTCGTATTGCCATGACCCGCCACATTAAGCGTGGTGGTAAGGTCTGGATCAATATTTTCCCGGACCGTCCGTTGACCAAGAAGCCTGCCGAAGTCCGTATGGGTTCCGGTAAGGGTTCGCCTGAGTACTGGGTTGCAAACGTCAAGCCCGGACGGGTCATGTTCGAACTTTCCGGTGTTTCCGAAGAGGTCGCTCGTGAAGCGTTGACTTTGGCCATCCACAAGTTGCCGATGAAGGCACGTATCGTTCGTCGTGAAGGTGGTGAGTGATCATGGCAGTTGGTTCCAAGGAACTCAACATTGAAGCTCTCGATGGCTTCGATAACGCCCGCCTGACCGAAGAGCTGCAAAAAGCAAAGGCTGAACTGTTCAACCTGCGTTTCCAAGCCGCCACCGGTCAGATCGAAAACACCGGTCGTATCAAGGTCGTCAAGCGCGATATCGCACGGATCTACACCATCCTGCGTGAGCGTGAACTCGGAATCCGCGAGAATGTCGACGTTCCGGCTGATGACGTCAAAGAATCCAAGAAGAAAACCAAGAAGTCCAAGAAGAAGGCTGAGGAGGAGGACAAGTGACCGAATCAACGAACACCGCCGCCACCGAAGCCGCTCCGGAGCGTAACTACCGGAAGACTCTTCGTGGAATCGTGGTTTCCGACAAGATGGATAAGACCATCGTCGTGGAGATCGAGTCCCACAAAAAGCACGCACTGTATGGCAAGATCGTTCGCACCACCAAGCGTGTGAAGGCTCACGATGAGGAGAACACCGCAGGTGTGGGTGACCGCGTCGACTTGATGGAAACCCGTCCGTTGTCTAAGAGCAAGCGCTGGCGGCTGGCTGAGATTGTTGAGCGCGCTCAGTAATCCCAGGCGCACTGAGTAACGCAGGCCCACCACTTTTGTGGTGGGCCTGTGTCGTTAACTGAGACTTTGTCACGTGCTTTTCTCAGGACGACGCCAATCGACAGAGAGCAAACTAACACCCGCACCACCATGCCATTAGATTGAAATAGCGTCAGTATGGCGTGTAAAATGAAGAGTCTGTGTGCTCTTGATGGTGAGACCATCCATCTCACGTGCCAAGAACCACAGAACTTTCGCCGAAAATGCCTCGGCCTTGCCCTGCACGTGGATGACGTGAATGAGTGTTCTCGAGCGGTCTGAACAACGTCGAGATTGCTCGTTGTTCGACGCCACGAGCCTCTCAGGGTGAGGGAAAGCAGAAGGCGAAAGCTATCAGTTCACCGTTCGGCTAGGCTCACCCGGTCTTCGGGGGAGAACCAGCACGACGACAGGAGTAATCAAGTGATTCAGCAGGAGTCGCGGCTTAAGGTCGCCGACAATACGGGCGCCAAGGAAATCCTGGCTATCCGTATTCTCGGAGGATCTGGACGCCGCTATGCATCCATCGGCGACGTGATCGTCGCAACCGTAAAAGACGCTATCCCCGGTGGCAACGTCAAGGCTGGAGATGTCGTCAAAGCCGTGGTAGTCCGTGCCAAGAAATCGGTACGCCGCGCCGACGGTTCCTACATCAGCTTCGATGAGAACGCAGCTGTAATTCTCAAGGGTGACCAGGAACCCCGTGGCACTCGTATTTTCGGCCCGGTCGGTCGCGAACTTCGTGACAAGAAGTTCATGCGTATCGTGTCACTGGCACCGGAGGTGATCTAGTCCCATGGCCAAGATCAAGAAAGACGACCTCGTGCAGGTTATTGCAGGCAAGGACAAGGGCAAGCAGGGCAAAGTCCTGCGCGTGTTCCCCAAAGATGAGCGCGTGCTCGTTGAAGGTGTCAACCGCGTGACTAAGCACGTCCGTGCCGGTCAGGGACCCCAGGGCGCTACCGAAGGTGGTATCCAGGTGGTCGAAGCCCCGATGCACATTTCGAATGTTGCCATCGTAGACCCCGAGTCTGGCAAGCCGACCCGCGTTGGCTACCGCTTTGAAGAAGTCGAAAAGAACGGCGAAACCAAGACCGTCAAGGTCCGCTACGCCAAGGCCTCTGGAAAGGAGCTGTGATGACTGAGGTTAACACCGATACGGCCGCAGCCCCCAAGGTCACCCCGCGTCTGAAGGCCACATACCAGAACGAGATCAAGAAGTCGCTGCAGGACCAGTTTAACTACAGCAACGTGATGCAGGTCCCGGGCCTGACCAAAGTTGTGGTGAACATGGGTGTTGGTGAAGCAGCTCGTGACTCGAAGGTCATCGACGGTGCCATCAAGGATCTGGCCGCCATCACTGGTCAGAAGCCACAGGTTTCCAAGGCCAAGAAGTCCATCGCGCAGTTTAAGTTGCGTGAAGGTATGCCCATCGGCGCCCATGTGACCATGCGCGGCGACCGCATGTGGGAATTCCTGGACCGTTTGGTCTCGTTTGCTCTGCCACGTATTCGTGACTTCCGTGGTCTGTCCTCCAAGCAGTTCGATGGTAACGGTAACTACACGTTCGGCCTGGCCGAGCAGACCGTGTTCCACGAGATCGATCAGGACAATATCGACCGCGTACGCGGTATGGACATCACCGTCGTGACCACCGCAACCACCGATGACGAAGGCCGTGCGCTGTTGCGCGCTCTGGGCTTCCCATTCAAGAAAGACCAGTAATCTATCTACGCTACAGGTCCCATCCGGTGTACCGGTCCGGGAAACCACAGCGAGAAAGGGCGTGAAGCCCACATGACTATGACCGATCCTGTCGCAGACATGTTGACCCGTCTGCGCAACGCAAATTCGGCCTCACATGACTCGGTATCCATGCCGTCTTCGAAACTGAAGACCCGCCTGGCCGAGATCTTGAAAAACGAAGGCTACATCGATGACTGGGCCGAAGAAGAGGCCCGTGTTGGCAAAACCCTGACCATCCAGCTGAAGTTCGGCCCGCAGCGCGAGCACGCTATTGCTGGCCTGCGCCGTATTTCTAAGCCCGGTCTGCGCGTTTATGCCAAGTCCACCAACCTGCCTCGTGTGTTGGGCGGTTTGGGGATTGCGATCCTGTCAACCTCCTCCGGTCTGCTCACAGACCGTCAGGCGGCTTCCAAAGGTGTAGGTGGGGAAGTCCTCGCCTACGTGTGGTAACGGAACACGGACGAAAGGTAGAGAAAATGTCACGTATTGGACGTCTTCCGATCACCGTGCCTTCCGGCGTTGATGTGAAGGTCAATGGCTCGCAGGTCGATGTGAAAGGACCTAAGGGTGAGCTGAGCTTCACCGTTGCATCGCCTATCACCGTTGATTTGGAAGAAAACACTATTACTGTCAGCCGTCCCGACGATGAGCGCGAATCGCGTTCGTTGCACGGTTTGAGCCGGACCATGATCAATAACATGATCGTGGGTGTCACCGAAGGCTACTCCAAGACGTTGGAGATCATTGGTACCGGTTACCGCGTGCTGGCCAAGGGACAGGGTCTGGAATTTTCCCTGGGCTTCTCCCACACCATTTCCGTAGACGCACCGAAGGGCATCGACTTCAAAGTTGACGGCAACAAGGTGACCGTCTCCGGGATCGACAAGCAGCTGGTCGGCGAAACCGCAGCCAATATCCGGAAACTTCGTAGAACCGAGCCTTATAAGGGCAAGGGCATCCGGTATTTGGGCGAGCAGGTCCGTCGTAAGGCCGGAAAGGCAGGTAAGTGATGTCGAACGTCACTGTCAAAGGCAAGGGCAAATACGCTGCTCGGGCTCGCCGCCACCAGCGTGTTCGCAAGCATATCTCCGGAACCTCGGCACGTCCTCGCTTGGTCGTCAACCGTTCAGCCCGACACGTCTTCGTGCAGGTGGTCGACGACACGAAGGGACTCACCCTGGTTTCAGCTTCCACTATGGAAGCCGATCTTCGGAGCTTGGACGCTGAGAAGGTCGAGAAGTCGCGTAAGGTTGGCGAGCTCGTCGCTGAGCGCGCCAAAGCAGCCGGCATTGAAGCGGTCGTCTTCGACCGTGGCGGTAACCGTTACCACGGTCGCGTCGCGGCAGTAGCTGAAGGAGCACGCGAAGGGGGGCTGAAACTGTGAGCGAAAACACCAACGAAAAGGACAATCAGGTGACTGAAGCTAACGAAGACGCCGTGTCTGAGACCTCATCAGGTTCGGTTAGCCAGAACACCGAACGCACTGGTGGTCGTGGTGAGCGCGGCGGTCGAGGCCGTCGTGACCGCGCTGCCAAGAACGAACGCGGCTCCCGCCGTAACAACTCCCGTGGCAACGACAACCGCGACGAGTTCCTCGAGCGCGTGGTGACCATCAACCGCGTATCCAAGGTGGTCAAGGGCGGACGTCGGTTCTCCTTCACCGCTCTGGTTGTCGTCGGTGACGGCGACGGTCTGGTTGGCGTTGGTTACGGTAAGGCCAAGGAAGTTCCGGCCGCTATCGCCAAGGGTGTTGAAGAGGCCAAGAAGAGCTTCTTCCGCGTTCCGCGTATCGGGACAACCATTCCTCACATCGTGCAGGGTGAAGACGCTGCCGGCGTTGTGCTGTTGCGTCCTGCTTCCCCCGGTACCGGTGTGATCGCTGGTGGTCCGGTGCGTGCTGTGCTGGAGTGCGCAGGAATCCACGATGTGCTTTCCAAGTCGATGGGTTCAGTGAACGCCATCAACATTGTGCGAGGCACGATCGATGCGCTCAAGCAGTTGGAAGGACCCGAGGAAGTTGCTGCCCGTCGCGGTAAACCTGTCGATGAGGTCGCTCCGCACGCCATGCTTCGCACCATGCAGGAAGATCGCGCCAAGAAGGCCGAAGAAAGGGCAGGTGCCTGATCATGGCAACGAACAACGGTTCAACTCCAAAGAACATCACGGCCTCGGATGCGACTCTGGCGATTACCCAGATCCGTTCAACCGTGGGCCGTAAACCCAAGCATCGTGAGACTGTGCGTTCGCTCGGTCTGAAGCGAATTGGTCACACTGTGACCCGTACAGCCGATGAGTCCACGGTGGGCATGATTAATACCGTGCGCCACCTCGTCACAGTGGAGGAGGTCAATAATGGCTGACACCAACGAAGGCCAGAACGGCCCAGACATCGTCAAGCTGCATGACCTGCGTCCAGCTGCCGGTTCGAAGAAGACCAAGCTGCGTTACGGACGCGGTGAAGGCGGTAAGGGTGGCAAGACCGCTACCCGCGGTACTAAGGGCACCAAGGCTCGTTACCAGGTCCCTGCAGGTTTCGAAGGTGGTCAGCTTCCGTTGCACATGCGCCTTCCGAAACTGCGCGGATTCAAAAACCCATTCCGCACCGAGTACCAGGTCGTCAACCTGGACAAGCTCGCTCAGCACTTCCCCGACGGTGGCGAGGTCACCGTCGATTCTCTGGTGGAGCGTGGCTTGGTGCGCAAGAACCAGCCGGTGAAAATCCTGGGTACCGGAGAGATCTCCGTGGCTCTGAACATCACCGCCGATGCATTCTCCAAGTCGGCTGTTGAAAAGATCAACGCCGCTGGAGGGTCAACCACGGCTCGCTAAGGCGAAACACTCCGATTCAGGCCAATCGGTCCTCGATTCTGTGCAGGAGGTCTTGCAACGAATCGAGGACCGAGGCATTTAACGCTAGAATCTCTACGGTGTGTCATCACCACACCCGCAGATGCGCGGGTTATGGCCCACCCACGCAGACTACGAACGGCTTCGGCCACCTCGACCATTACCCCTTCAGGAGGACGCTTGTTCAGCGCGATTGCACGGGTCTTTAAGACCCCGGATCTGCGGACCAAGATCCTATTCACGCTCGGTGTCATTGTGATCTACCGGATCGGTTCTTTTATCCCTGCACCGGGAGTGAACTACGACAACGTGCAAATGTGTCTGGCCAGCGGTGAAACCGAAGGTGGCCTGTACTCGTTCGTGAACATGTTCTCCGGTGGCGCGATGCTCCAGGTCTCCATCTTCGCGCTGGGCATCATGCCCTACATTACCGCCGCGATTATCACCCAACTGTTGCGCGTCGTGATCCCACGGTTCGAGCGCCTCCATAAGGAAGGCGCCGAAGGACAAGCCAAGCTCACACAGTACACCCGCTACCTGACCATTGCACTGGCGCTACTGAATGCGACCACGCTGTCTACCTTGGCTTCCTCGGGTGCACTGCTGAACTGCAACCTCCCGCTGCTCACCGATAGCAGCATCCCTTCCATCCTGTTGTTGGTGCTGATCCTCACCACTGGTGCCGTGGTGCTGATGTGGATGGGGGAGCAGATCACCGAACGCGGTGTGGGTAACGGTATGTCGCTGATGATCTTCATCTCGATCGCAGCTGGCTTCCCGGCCGGACTCGGCCAGATCTGGACCACCCAGGGTTGGCAGACTTTTGCGATCGTGATGGTCGTGGGATTGTTGACCATTATGGCCATCGTGTTCGTCGAGGATTCGCAACGTCGCGTACCGGTCCAATACGCCAAGCGTCAGATTGGTCGTCGCACCGTCGGCGGTACCTCGACCTACATTCCGATCAAGGTCAATATGGCCGGTGTCATTCCGGTGATCTTCGCTTCTTCAATCCTGATGCTTCCGCAGATCTTGATCCAGTTCAACCAGCCAGCTCCCGGTAGTCAAGAAGAACCCAAAGAATGGGTGGTCTGGTTGCAGGAGTATTTCGGCACGCAGTCGCACCCGGTCTACATGCTGATTTTCTTCTTGCTCACGATTGGGTTCACATATTTTTACGTGACCATCACGTTCAATCCGCAGGACATTTCGGACAATATGAAACGCTACGGCGGATTCATTCCAGGCGTCCGGGCGGGCCGGCCCACCGTGCAGTATCTGGAATACGTGATTTCTCGTATCACGTTCGTGGGTTCCTTGTACCTTGGTGTTATCGCCATGATTCCGCTGGTAGCCTTTGTTCTGATCGGTGCGAATCAGAACTTCCCGTTCGGCGGTACGTCGATCTTGATTATGGTGGGCGTTGCTCTGACGACCATCAAGCAAATCAATGCCCAGATGGAACAACACAACTACGAAGGACTCCTGCGTTAGTGGTCTGATCCTTGTGTAGAGCAGAGTAGATAGGACTGAGGTATCACACATGTCTCAAATCTTGATGATGGGCCCTCCAGGGTCGGGTAAAGGCACGCAGGCGGCCCTGATCGCCGATAAGCTCGGAATTCCAGCGATTTCCACCGGCGATATCTTCCGTTATAACGTCAAGGAACTCACCGAACTGGGGCGTGAGGCCAAGCAGTATATGGATAACGGCGACTTCGTACCCGATGACGTCACAAACCGCATGGTGGAGGATCGTCTGGCCCAGTCGGATGCTACCGAAGGTTTCCTCTTGGACGGATATCCTCGCACCGCCGGACAGGTTGAGGCCCTGAACAACATCCTGGACAACCAGGGTAAAACCCTTACTGCCGTTCTGGTTCTGGAAGTGCCCGACGACGAACTTGTGCAACGCCTGCTGGCCCGCGCCGAGACCGAAGGCCGTAGCGATGACACCGAAGAGGTCATCAAACACCGCCTGGAGCTCTACCACCGAGAAACTGCGGACCTGGTTGATGCCTACCTCAAGGACGGTATTGTTGCCCGCGTGGACGGCACCGGCATGATCGATGACGTCACCGAGCGGTTGTTGCAAGCCGTGTACAACATTCGTGCACGCACCGGGACACTTCCCGTGATTCGTCCGAGGAAAGACCAGTAATCACGCAGTCGCCACCACATCATCACAGCGTCGGCCGAGCATTCTCGGCCGGCGTTGTTGATTTTTGAGCGCACACCGTGAGAATACCTTTGCGAGCACCGTCAGGAGGCGACCATGAGCCGTCGCAAAATTGAACTGAAGACCGCCAATGAGATGGCAGTGATGCACCAGTCAGGACTTATCCTGTCTCGAGCCCTGGACGCGGTCGCTGCGACCGCGAAACCCGGCACCACCACACTGGAACTCGACGAGATTTTCTCTGAGACCATCACCGAAGCAGGAGCGACCTCAAATTTTCTGGGATATTACGGATACCCGAACTCCATATGCGCCTCTGTCAATGACCAGGTGGTCCATGGGATTCCGAACGCAACACCCTTGCAATCTGGTGACGTGCTGAAAATTGATGGCGGTTGCATTCTGAATGGGTGGCATTCCGATTCGGCTCGGACCGTGATCGTAGCCGATGAGAACAACACCGGGGTTGACCCGGAAGACCAGCGACTTTCTGAGATTACCCGCAAAGCGATGTGGCGTGGCATTGCTGCTTTTGCCTCGGCCAAATATGTCGGAGAGATCGGCGAGGCCATCGAAACCTACGTGCGGGCCCAGCCAGGCTCGCACCTGGGGATTTTGGAAGAATACGTCGGGCACGGCATCGGCACGGCCATGCACCAAGCCCCCGACGTGTTCAATTACGACTCCGGAATGCGAGGGCAACGCATCAAACCCGGGCTTTGCCTCGCGATCGAACCCATGCTCGTTCGTGGCGGTATCGACACGACCGTGTTGGACGACGACTGGACCGTGGTCACCAACGACGGATCGCGCGCCAGCCAGTGGGAGCACTCGGTTGCCCGTCATCAGGACGGAATTTGGGTACTGACCGCCGAAGACGGGGGAGCCAGCGAACTCCAACCGTTGGGTGTGACACCAGTTCCCTTGCCTTCCACGGCATCGTAAGCCGTCCCACGGCGGATCGGGCTGGAAAAATGTGCCTGTCTGAGATAACATAATTTGTTGGCTGTTTTTGTCTTCAGTGGATTGGCGTGTCGCCAGATCACAGATCACGAACAGCGCATCAAGTATTCGTCCCCACGTAGCCTTTGCATACCTGTTTCAGGAAGACTGCGTGGGCCAAGCGATTGTGGAGGACATGGCTAAGAAGGAAGGCGTCATCGAAGTCGAGGGCACCGTGACCGAAGCGTTGCCCAATGCAATGTTCCGCGTCCGCCTTCAGAACGAGCACGTTGTGCTTGCGACGATTTCAGGCAAGATGCGGCAACACTACATTCGGATTCTTCCCGAAGACCGAGTGGTAGTCGAGCTTAGCCCGTACGACCTGGACCGGGGTCGTATTGTGTACCGCTACAAATAAAAATAGAAGAACTAGCACAACGCTCAAGGAGGAACCATGAAGGTTCAGCCAAGCGTGAAGCGGATCTGCGATAACTGCAAGGTTATTCGCCGCCATGGCAACGTTATGGTGATCTGCAGTAACCCACGCCATAAACAGCGTCAGGGCTAACACCCCGCGGGGTGCCCTTCCAATAGGCGCTGAGAACGAAGGCTCATCCAGGAGCCGACAGCGGTGCAGAGCACATGAACTATTCATGTGTCTCAACCTCCGGACACAGCAAAGGCCGGAGACTGAACTGGCTGACAACAGTATTGATCGATCTTGTTCTGAGATCGTCGATTCTTAGGGTTAGCAGATGATAGAGACCATCATCACGGTTCAGGACGTACCGTTGCAGACCTTTGCTCGACAGAACAAGGAGAACGGCCATATGGCACGTCTAGCAGGCGTTGATATCCCGCGCGAGAAGCGTGTGGTCATCGCTCTCACCTACATCTACGGGGTGGGTCGTACCCGCTCGCAGCAGACCCTTGAGGCGACCGGGATTTCTCCCGATACCCGCGTCAAGGATCTCACCGACGCTGAATTGGTGGAGTTGCGCGATTACATCGAAGGAAACTATCGGGTTGAGGGTGACCTCCGCCGTGAGGTCGCCGCTGATATTCGTCGCAAAGTGGAGATTGGTAGCTACCAGGGCTTGCGCCACCGTCGTGGCCTGCCAGTCCACGGTCAGCGCACGAAGACTAATGCACGTACCCGTAAGGGCCCGAAGAAGACCGTCGCTGGTAAGAAGAAGTAGTCTCCTGGGCCATCAATCCCAGAGCTTTACTGTCTAATCACCTCAATAGCTTTTCGTAGGAGAGAGAAACATGCCCCCGAAGGGACGCGGAGCGACCGTACGTAAGAGTCGTCGCTCGAAGAAGAATATCGCCCAGGGCCAAGCCCACATCAAGAGCACTTTCAACAACACCATCGTTTCCATTACTGACACCACCGGTGCTGTGGTTTCCTGGTCGTCAGCTGGAGAGATGGGCTTTAAGGGCTCCCGTAAGTCCACTCCTTTCGCAGCTCAGACCGCTGCTGAGCAAGCTGCGAAGCGCGCTCAAGAGCACGGCATGCGGAAGGTCGACGTCTTCGTCAAGGGCCCCGGCTCTGGACGGGAGACTGCGATTCGTTCGCTGCAGGCAGCAGGACTGGAAGTCGGATCGATCCAAGACGTCACTCCTGTCGCCCACAACGGTGCCCGCCCGGCAAAGCGTCGTCGCG
The DNA here is from genome assembly GCF_003185985.1 of Auritidibacter sp. NML100628. Lineage (NCBI taxonomy): Bacteria > Bacillati > Actinomycetota > Actinomycetes > Micrococcales > Micrococcaceae > Auritidibacter > Auritidibacter sp. NML100628. The sequence goes on along the minus strand of NZ_QHLP01000001.1, from coordinate 46,103 downwards.
TCTAAACCGTTGAGCACACCAACTGTGGATCAGTAAGCTAATTCCGCGGGCCATGCGCCGGAAGAGGCCTACTGGTTTACAGCAAAACATCATTATCTCCCTCGTTTCCCCATACCTGCGGGCGTCATATGGCGGACGCCTCGCTGAAAGGAAATGTCAGTGCTCATTGCACAGCGCCCCACGTTGACTGAAGAACCCGTATCAACTCAACGCTCGCGGTTCGTTATTGAACCCTTGGAGCCTGGTTTTGGTTATACACTGGGTAACTCGCTACGGCGGACCCTGCTGTCATCCATACCCGGTGCGTCCGTGACCAGCATCCGCATCGATGGCGTGCTTCACGAGTTTTCTACCGTCAACGGTGTGAACGAAGACGTCACCGAAATTATCCTCAACATCAAGCAGCTCTCGGTTTCCTCGGAAAACGATGAGCCGGTCGTGGCTTACCTGCGCAAGCAGGGTCCCGGCGAGGTAACTGCCGCTGATATCACTGCGCCGGCAGGCGTTGAGATCCACAACCCCGAACTGCATATCGCGACCCTGAATGAGAAGGGGAAGTTCGATATGGAGCTGACCATTGAGCGCGGTCGTGGCTACGTTACCGCTACTCAGAACAAGACCCCGGACGCTGAAATCGGACGAATTCCAGTCGACTCCATCTACTCTCCGGTCCTGAAGGTCACCTTCAAAGTCGAAGCCACGCGTGTTGAGCAGCGCACCGACTTTGACAAGTTGGTACTGGATGTGGAGACCAAGGAATCCATTGCTCCGCGCGACGCGCTGGCTTCGGCCGGTTCCACGCTGGTGGAGCTGTTCGGTTTGGCCCGTGAGCTCAACGTTGCCGCCGAAGGTATTGAGGTTGGCCCTTCGCCGGCCGATGATACCGTCGCTGCCGATATGGCCCTTCCCATCGAGGAGTTGGAGATGACCGTGCGGTCTTACAACTGCCTGAAGCGTGAAGGGATCCATACCGTCGGTGAGCTGGTGGCTCGTTCTGAGACCGACCTGATGGATATCCGGAACTTCGGTGCGAAGTCCATTGACGAAGTGAAAGAGAAGCTTGCTGAGCTGGGCCTGTCCTTGAAGGACTCTGGACCGGCAAGCTTCGATCCTCTGGCTACCGACTCCCAGGAGTACAACGGCGGCGAAGAGTACAACGGTGACTTCCAGTCCTACGACCAGTACTAAATCCGTTCCGTACTGGTTACTGAGAAGACATCCGAACCCGAATAAGTGATTCCTGTGTCGGTGGCTTCCGCCACGCGTGCGGGAATATCCCAAGGAGAAAACCATGCCAACCCCAACTAAAGGTCCGCGCCTGGGCAGCGGCCCTGCTCATCAGCGGGCTATGCTGGCCAACCTGTCGGCGAGCCTTTTCGAGCACAAGTCCATCAAGACCACCTTGGCCAAGGCTAAGCGAGTGCAACCTTACGCCGAGCGTCTGATCACCTTCGCTAAGCGCGGTGACTTGCCCGCCCGCCGTAAGGTGCAGTCCATGATTGCTGGTCGTTCTCGCACCAACAAGTCCGTCGTGCACGAACTGTTCACCGTAATTGGCCCAGCTATGGAGAACCGCGAAGGCGGCTACACTCGCATCACCAAGATCGGTACTCGCTCCGGCGATAACGCCCCGATGGCCGTAATCGAACTGGTCATGGAGCCGGTTTCGCCCAAACAGGCTGTGGTTCAGGATGCCGAAAACGCAGCCAAGCACGCTGCTGAGGTGGCAGCTGCCGACGAGCAGGACGAACAGGCTGAACAACAGCAGCCGATTGCCGACGATATTGTCGACGAGTCGCAAGAAGCCGAAATGGCCGAAGCTGAAACTCCTGCCGAGACGGAGACTGAATCCACTGATGAAGCTGACGCTCCAACAGCAGACGAGGCCAAAGAGACTGACGAAGAGCAGAAATAATCTGCTGTCAACACCTCACCAGGCACGTGCCTGACACCAAGGCGGTGTGAGCCCTACACGAATGAGCAGGGTTCACACCGCCTTTTCGTCTCAGTGCCTACACTAGATGTGATGGACGACGAGAAGGCACCCCCCGGGGCCCAGAACGTTTTTGTGCAACCAAGGCCCGCGAATAAATCAGCTCGTACTAGCCGTTCGGTGCGGGTTAAAGTCCGTTGTGGTTATGACGGAGGCGCCTTTCACGGTTGGGCCCGTCAACCAGGACTCACCACGGTGCAAGGTGAGATCGAACAGGGGCTACACACACTTATTCGTCGCGAGATAAGGACAGTGGTTGCCGGTCGAACTGACGCCGGCGTGCACGCAGAAGCCCAAGTGTTTCAGTTCGACCTGACTCAGGACGAATGGTGGGGGCTTGCCCGCGGTAAGTCTGCACTGGATCCTGGCGAAAGCTTGGTGCGACGCCTGAACGGGACTCTCAAACACCTGGGCGGAGCGATCCACATTTATACTGCCGAGCGGGCTCCAGAAGGTTTCGATGCTCGATTCTCGCCCACCCAGCGCCGTTATCGGTACCGGATAGCCGACCGTGTAGAGAACTTCCGACCTCTCGAACGGCATTTCACCTGTTGGTTACGTCGTGAACTCAACGTGAGCCTCATGCAGGCCGAAGCCAACACGGTTTTGGGACTACATGATTTCCTCAGCTTCTGCAAACCTAAACCTGACGCCACCACGATCCGCACGGTCCACGACATTCGTATAACCCGCGACGACAGTGGCATCATTACCGCGGAGCTGGTCGCAGACGCCTTCTGCCACAACATGGTGCGGGCGCTGATGGGAGCACTGATTCAGGTGGGGGAGGGATCGAAGGACCCGGGGTGGCTGGCGCACCGTTTAGCGGCCAAGGTTCGCGACTCGCAGGTGCGGTTGGCTCCCGCTGAAGGACTTATCCTCAGTGGTATTGACTACCCTAACGATGAAGACCTGGCGTCGCGAGCCGAACAGACTCGAGCCAAACGCGACACAGAACGCTAGATTCGTCACAGCCCACATGCCCCATATTTGGTGTTAGGGGTAGACTCGCGCTAAACTAGGTTGCTGTTGTGCGAGTCATCCCAGACTGTACGCTGATCAGACTGACGTCGTTGCATCGTTGCAAAGTCTCATCGCGCTGGGAAATATCGACCCGGCTTCACGCCAGCCCTCACCTGGTGTACCGGAAGCACCCACAAGATACAGTCGAGTCAACTTGGTCTCACGCCCAAGAACTCGTCGAATGTTGCAGACCGATACCGAATTAACGAAGGCAAGAATAGTGCGTACGTTTACACCAACGCCAGACGACATCGATCGTCAATGGCACGTTATTGACGCCACCGATGTGGTGCTGGGGCGTCTTGCTAGCCAGGTGGCTCCGCTACTGCGCGGCAAGCACAAGCCAAGTTTCGCCCCCCACATGGATATGGGCGATTTTGTCATCATTATCAATGCAGACAAGGTGACCCTGACCGGGCACAAGCTGGAGCAGAAGAGCGCTTACCGTCACTCCGGCTTCCCGGGTGGTTTGACCTCCACCTCCTACGCTGAGCTGTTGGAGAAAGACCCGGTCCAGGCCGTCGAGAAGGCTGTTCGTGGCATGTTGCCGAAGAACAAGCTCAACGACAAGTTCATGTCGAAGCTGAAGGTCTACCGCGGCTCCGAGCACCCGCACGCTGCCCAGCAGCCCGTTGAGTACACCTTGAACCAGGTGGCCCAGTAGGGTCAGCCCCATTAATTCTTTCTAAGGAGAACCATGACTCTGAATGAGAATGAGTCCACCGAGGAAGTGGAGCTGACTAGCTACACCTCCGAATCAACCGAATCTGTCGATGCAGGTGCCACTGTTGCTGAGCGTCCTGCCCTGACTCAGTCCGGTTCCGCCGTGGGTCGCCGGAAGCGGGCCATCGCCCGCGTGCGTCTGGTTCCGGGCACCGGTGAGTGGAAAGTCAACGGCCGCGAGCTCGACACCTACTTCCCGAATAAACTCCACCAGCAGGAAGTCAACGACCCGCTGAAGCTTCTCAACGTTGACGGCGCCTACGACGTGATCGCTATTGTGCGTGGCGGTGGCCCTTCCGGCCAGGCCGGTGCAGTCCGCTTGGGCGTCGCTCGTGCGCTGAACGACATCGATCGCGATAACAACCGTCCTGCCCTGAAGAAGGCCGGCTTCTTAACTCGCGATGCGCGCGCTGTTGAGCGGAAGAAGGCCGGTCTGAAGAAGGCCCGTAAGGCCCCGCAGTACTCCAAGCGCTAAACTCCTTTTTGCACTGGCGCATTCAGCCAGCACATCACACGGGGACCTCGCCATGATGGCGAGGTCCCCGTTGGCTTGTAGGGTTCTCTAAAAAACGCCGCTGGTCCGGGCTTAGAGCACCTTGGAAAGGAAGTCTTGTAGCCGTGCAGACTGCGGGTTTTCAAAGACCTCGGCAGGCGACCCGCGCTCGACAAGTTGGCCATCGTCCATGAATAGTACGGTGTCGGCAACTTCGCGAGCGAAACCCATCTCATGCGTGACCAACACCATGGTCATGCCTTCGCCGGCCAGATCCCGGATGACCTGCAAAACCTCACCGACCGTCTCAGGATCCAATGCTGAGGTTGCTTCGTCAAAGAGCATGACCTCGGGGTTCATCGCCAACGCGCGTGCGATCGCCACACGTTGTTTTTGGCCACCCGACAGGGACGATGTTTTGGCTTCAGCCTTATCCTCCAGGTTGACCCGCTTCAACAAGGCCATCGCCTGGTCACTGGCATCTTGGGCGGCTTTATTCTTCACCTTGCGCGGGGCCAAGGTGATGTTGTCCAGGACGTTCATATTGGGGAAGAGATTGAAGTGCTGGAACACCATCCCGACATGTTTACGAACCTCGTTGATGTCCACCTTGGGATCAGCCAGGTTGTAGCCTCCCACCCAAACAGCGCCGTCGCTGGGAGTTTCCAACCGGTTCAGACAGCGCAATAACGTGGATTTACCGGACCCCGACGGGCCGATAATGCAGACCACCTCGCCAACTTTGATCGTGGCATCAATACCTTTGAGGACATGATTCTTGTCAAAAGACTTGTGGAGGTTCTCGAGCCGGATGATGTTGGACGAATCATCGACCACCAGGGGGATGGTCGAGGTGTGGGGATTCGATGATGTGTGGCTCATCAGTGATTCACCTTCTTATCGACAAAGTTGGCGAGCTTGGTCAGCAGATAGATGGCGATGAAGTAGATCAGACCGGCAATGGCCAGCACTTCGGTCACGCGGAAGTTGGCAGCGTAGATCTGCTGCGCCTGATAGAGCAACTCACCGAAACCGATAGCCAACAGCAACGAGGAGTCTTTGATCATAATCACCAGCTGGTTGATCAGCGACGGGGTCATGATCTTGAAGGCCTGTGGCAAGACCACGTAGCGCATCGACTGTCCGGACGTTAGGGCAAGTGACCGAGCCGCCTCTTGCTGACCGGAGTCAACCGACTGAATACCCCCGCGAACAATTTCGGCGATATAAGCACCGGCGTTTAGAGACAGCGTCAGGGCACCGGCCACCCAAATATTGACTTCTGTTTGAATGAGCTGGGGGAGACCGAAGTAGAAGAAAAACGCCCAGACCAGAACCGGAGTGCCCCGGAAGAGATTGACATAGGTGGTGGCAATACCGCGCAACACGATATTGGAGGAGACCTTCAAGAAACCGAAGACCAGACCGAGCACCATCGCCATGGCAAAGGAAATGCCGGTAATCGCCAGGGTGTTTCCCAGACCAATCATCAGGGCCGGCAGGGAGGTCTGCAACAGGCCGATGAATGTCGAATTATCTGGTCCCTCGGCATCTTCCCCCAGATAACGGTCAAGGATCTCGTCGTACTCACCCGAGGCCTGAATTTCCTGCAAGCCCTCGTTAAACATGGTCAGCAATTCTTGGTTCTCGCCTTTATTGACGGCGAAACCGTAATCGCCGGCCGGCTCGGGATCAGAGACCAGTTCCAAACCCGAGCCCTGCTGAATTCCGTAGGCAATAATCGGTAAGTCATCAACCAGCGCGGCATCGTGGCCGGCTTTGACTGATTCGACTAAGGAGGTGGTCTGATCCAGCGAATTCAGCTCGAAATCGTAGTCCTCTTGCATCTCTCGGGCCCACTCTTCGGACAGTGACCCGGTCTTGACCGCAACCGTCTCCCCTTCCAGGTTTTCCCAGCCGGTGATGCCACTGCCTTCGTTGGCAGCGATGGTCAGCTCGCCGGTGAAGTATGGGTCGGAGAAGTCATATACTTCCTGGCGTTCGTCGGTGATCCCCATACCAGCGATCACACCGTCGACCTGATTGGAGCTCAACGCCTGCAGGGCCGCGTTAAAGCCCATCGAACGGAACTCGACTTGGAAGCCCTGATTCTCGGCAATCGCGGTCATAATATCGATGTCAATACCGACCAATTCGCCGGACGGATCCCGGAATTCAAAGGGAGCGAAGGTCGTATCCGTCCCGATCACGTACAGTTCACCAGCGTCGTCACCGGCGACCTGATTGTCTCCTGAATCCCCGGGCGGTACTTCTTCGGCATCGGCCCAGGCACCAGACGATCCAGCGAGCAATGCCGGTATGAGACACAGCATTGCAATCACCAGTGCCCGCAGGGCGCTGAGTTTGCGCATCATCGTTACCTCTTCTGTGTGAATAGTGGTGATGTGATCCAGTATACGTGCTTTGGTCCCCTGACGCTGTGTCCAAAGCACCCCAGCAAGAATCCGTCGCGGTGCGGTGGCGACTGTTTTCTCACGGTGTGATACGAAATCACAGGCCGGCAAAAACCAGGAAACGATCCCACGTGCGTGGTGAATCTCGGGCATTTACCTTTCGCGATTACACTAAGTGGAATGACTCGATTGTTTGGAACCGACGGCGTTCGAGGCAAAGCCAATGAAGAACTGACCGTCGAACTGTCTGTACAGCTCGCGCAGGCCGCGGCGGTAGTTTTAGGTCATCACACCACCGACGGCCGTCGTCCTCTGGCCGTGGTGGCCCGAGACCCACGAATCTCCGGGGAATTCATCAACGCCGCGGTCTTGGCTGGTCTCGCCGCTTCCGGCGTCGACGTCTACGATGCTGGGGTGCTTCCCACCCCGGCGGCAGCTTTCCTGATTGCCGATATCAACGCCGATTTCGGTGTGATGATTTCGGCTTCTCACAACCCTGCCCCAGACAACGGCATCAAATTCTTGGCGCGCGGTGGCCTGAAACTCTCCGACGCACAGGAAGACGCCATCCAGGAGCAAATGTCACAGCCACCACAACGCCCCACCGGAGCTGAGGTCGGGCGGGTGCGGGTGTTCGCCGACGCAGAAGACCGCTACGTGCTTCACCTGCTGAAAAGTCTTCCCAACCGGATGGACGGGTTGCGGGTCGTGATCGATGCCGCCCACGGTGCCGCCGCCGGTTGTTCCCCGCAGGCCTTCGCTAACGCCGGCGCCGATGTGGTGGTCATCGGGGCGGCCCCCGACGGCCTGAATATCAATGCTGGCTACGGCTCAACCCACTTGGAACGTCTCCAAGAGGCTGTCGTGGACCGCGGGGCCGATCTCGGGATCGCGCATGACGGGGATGCTGACCGTTGCCTGGCCGTTGATGCCCAGGGCAATGTGGTTGATGGTGATCAGATCATGGGCATCATGGCTACAGCGCTCAAAGAAGCCGGCCAGCTCGCAGACGACACGCTCGTGGTCACCGTGATGTCGAACCTCGGCCTGAAACTGGCCATGCAAGACCAGGGCATCAACGTCGTGGAAACCAAGGTGGGCGACCGCTACGTGCTGGAAGCCATGGACCAAGGCGGATACTCCCTGGGTGGCGAACAGTCCGGCCACGTGATCTTCTCGGTCTTCGCCACCACCGGCGACGGCGTCTTGACTGGTCTCCAGCTCGCTGCCCGCGTTGCTGGAACCGGATCGTCGCTGGCCGAATTAGCCACCGTGATGACGAAGCTCCCCCAGGTGCTCATCAACGTCAAGAACGTAGACAAAACCGCAGTGAAAGATCATCCCGCAGTACAGCAGGCAGTGGCCGAGGCGGAATTCCGACTAGGCGAAACCGGGCGGGTGCTCTTGCGTCCTTCTGGAACCGAGCCGGTGGTTCGCGTCATGGTCGAAGCCGCTGATCATGCGCAGGCTGAGCGGGAAGCTGAGTATCTGGCCCAAGAGGTCGCCACACAGCTCGCTCTGTAAATCTCCTGTCAAGGATCTCGAACATCATGGCATCAGAACATCTCGTCGACCCGTCGCAACAGGACAACGTTGACGCCGGGGACGTGATGCCACAACCAGCCCAACACCTGTTGCGGTGGCAGTGGGCGCTGTTCATCGGGATTGTGGTGCTGGCTACCGGCCTCGTCTTGTTGAGCTGGACGTTGATTACTGCACCGGATTGCGAACAGGCCACGCTGAACTGGGCACCGTGTTTGGATGGTTCCGGTTAAAGGGCTCAGCGCCGGGCACTTGGCCGGCGCTGAGCTGTTGATGGTGGGAGAAATCTATTCGGCGTGGCGTCCAGAGGATTCGTCGCGGGAGTGATCTGCGAGCTGATCGGTACCCTGGGCCTTGGCCTGGGCGGTTAGCAAATCGCGGATATCGGTCAGTAGCTGAACGTCTTCGGCCACGGCGTCCTCTTCGGGTTCGATGCCGAGTCGACGGTTGCGAGCTTCGATCATCTTATTCATCGGTAGCACGATCACGAAGTAAACCGCGGCGGCGATCAGCAGGAAGTTCACGGCCGCGGTGAGTAAGACGCCGAAGCGGATCTCGTTGCCGTTCAGTTCCAGTACCGCGAAAGAGTCGAAGTTCGGTGATCCCACCAGCGCTGAAATCAACGGCATCAGGACCGAGTCAGTCAGCGCGGTCACGACCTGGCTGAATGCCGCACCAATAATCACGGCCACGGCCAGGTCAATGACATTGCCCTTCATCATGAAGTCTTTGAATCCTTGGAGCATGACATTCATCGTAGGACGTAGAGAACCGTGTGACTAGTGTGACTCTTCCGGATATGTTGTGGCAGCCTCAAAGCCCCACGCTGTTTCGGCAATGCCCCCGGCATCGACAATTGCTTCAGCCTGTTCTTTCCCGACGTATCGCAGGTGCCAGGGCTCATAGGCATACCCGGTTAGCTCGGCGGAATCCTGCGGATAACGGATCACCCAGCCGTGCTCGGCGGCGTGGTCAACGAGCCATTGGCCCTCGACGGTCTCGCCAAAGCAGGCCGACAGCACACAGTGATGATTCTCTCCGGCCACATCCACGGCCAGCCCCGTCTGGTGTTCGGAGTAGCCGGGACGGGCAGAGAAGTGCTCGGCCTGATCGGTACCATGACTGGCCACATACTGCCGGTGGAGCTGGTTTTGTCGTTCATAGGACCGGTAGCCCGACAGTAAGGAGAATGTGACCTCATCGTCTGTGGCTACTTCCATGAGCTCTTCCAGTGCGGTGGCAGCCTCCTGGCGTAAGGTGACAGTCTGTGAGGTGCCGGTGCCCTGAACGGACACCAGGTCCTCGGGCGCGTAGTCTATTGGTTCCAGCGGGTGGTGCTTATTGACCATGACGTGGATGGAGGCGGGGTCCTGATGGTCGAGTTCTTCGACAGTCGTGGTCTCGGTGGGCTCCGGGCGACTCGGCGATGTTGGGCTCGACTCTGAGGCGGTACCGGCGCTCGGACCCGGCGCGGTCGGGACAGCGGATGGCTCGACAATGGACTGTTGTCGCAAGGGCCGGGGCGAACTGTGCAGAATCGAGTGTTGACGCGCCGGACGTGGCGAGGATTCCAGCACCGATTCCTGGCGAGTTGGAGCGCTCCGGGCCTGTAAGAGGGGCTCGCGAGACGACGGGGGTCCTGTGGCGGGAAAGACCATAAGCGGTGAGTCGATCACAAACTCCACCCGCGGGTGCTCTTGCGGGTGCTGTACCCGGTGTTCCATCCGGTGGGTGGCCGAGGTTCTCGGTTCGGCTAAGGCGCACGAAGTCAGCGCCAGCACGACGATGACAGCAGAGGCCACCGCCCGATAGGCGCTGAGCTGTGTGCGTGGTGGAGCCATCGAACGCTTCGTTAAACTTTCCGCATTAAAACCCGCTTGACGCGGTGATGCTCGTCCTTGGTTAACACTAGTCTGGCACGCCCGCGTGTGGGTAGTACATTGACCTTCAAATTCGGGCCATTGATCCGATCCCAAATATCGGATGCCGTACGCTCGGCTTCAGCATCCGACAGCGTGGAATAGCGGTGGAAATAGGAGCGGGGGTCGGTGAAAGCCGATTTGCGCAGGTCCATGAAACGCTCGGTGTACCAGCGCTTGATGAACGTGGTCCGGGCATCAACATAGATCGAGAAATCGAAGAAGTCAGAGACACTTAACCCTGCGGTGCCATCAGCTCGAACGGTGGGTGGGGCCAACACGTTCAGCCCCTCCATAATTAACACGTCCGGACGACGGACCACCACTTGTTGGTCGGGCAGAATGTCGTAGGTCAAATGCGAGTACATCGGAGCCCGCACTTCGGGTTTACCGGCTTTCACATCGGAGACGAACCGCAGCAGGCGACGTCGGTCGTAGGATTCCGGGAAGCCTTTGCGACCCAGCAGATTGCGACGCTCTAACTCTGCATTCGGGTACAGGAAACCGTCTGTGGTGACCAGTTCCACACGCGGGGTATTGGGCCAGCGACGTAACATCTCCTGGAGTACGCGAGCCGTGGTCGATTTTCCGACTGCTACCGAGCCGGCGACTCCGATGACGTAGGGGGTGCGTCGGGTGGACTCTCCGAGGAATTCATTGGAGGCTTGGCGCAGTTTCGACGAGGAATCGACGTAAATCGATAACAACCGAGACAAGGGCAGATATACTTCGGCGACCTCCTGTAGAGAGAGTTGCTCTCCCAGTCCCCGCAAACGTTCCACGTCGGACTCATCAAAGGGCTGTTCTAGCTCATGGGCGAGCCGGGCCCAGGCTGGACGGTCCAGTTCAATAAACGGCGAGTAGTGATTTTGCTCTTCCATCGGTGGCGAACCGACCCGGGGGTTGCTGGCAGTCACCGGCGACACCGGGGTCTGCCGGGCACCAAAAACTTTGGGCACCGAGGGTGTGGAGTATTGAGAATCAGTCACCGCTCTATTATGGACCACGACGGTAAACACCGTGCTGTGAGTGACATCAGTGGTGCGCATCGGGTGACAGGTAGCTCAATTCCGGCGACAACGATACTCAATGGTCTGGAAGTGGTCCATCACCGGCTATTGTTGAATCCATGTGTGGAATTGTTGGATACGCAGGACAGCCAGTCTCCGTGACACAGCGCAACGCGGTGGACGTGTTGACGACCGGCCTGAAACGACTTGAATACCGTGGCTATGATTCCGCGGGTATTGCGGTCATTGCCACGGAGGAACCAAGCCACGTGGAAATGCGCAAAAAAGAAGGCAAACTCCAGAACCTTCTGGACAACATCGCCGAGCACCCTGTGCCCGAAGCGCAGGTCGGTATCGGACATACCCGCTGGGCAACTCACGGTGTGCCCTCGGACGAAAACGCTCACCCCCACCTGGCCGATCAGGGCCGACTCGCTCTGATCCACAACGGGATCGTGGAAAACTTTGCGGCCCTGAAAGATGAGCTGGTGGCCGATGGCTACAGTTTCATCTCTGAAACCGACACCGAAGTGGCCGCGGTGTTGATGGGCCACCTCTACCGCACCGAGGCGCACCAGGACCTCACCGAGGCCATGCGGCTGACCGTCAACCGGCTCGAAGGGGCCTTCACGCTACTGGCTGTGCACGCCGAGCATCCGGATCACGTGGTGGCTTCGCGTCGCAACTCGCCGTTGGTGGTTGGTCTGGGCGATGACGCCAATTATCTGGGCTCTGACGTTGCCGGCTTCATCGATGAGACCCGCAACGCCATTGAACTGGATCAAGACCAGATCGTAACCATCAGCGCCGATTCAGTGGAGATCATTTCCTTCGAGGGCCAGCCGGCCGAAGGCAAACCCTTCACCGTTGACTGGGACGTCTCGGCTGCTGAAAAGGGTGGCTACGAGACCTTCATGGAAAAGGAAATCCACGAACAGCCCACCGCAGTGGCGGATACGCTGTTGGGACGTCACGATGCGAGCGGTCGGCTGACCCTGGACGAACTGCGCATTGATGAAGAAGAACTCAAGGCCATCTCCAAAATTGTGATCTTGGCCGCCGGAACCTCCGCGTACGCAGGAATGGTGGCTAAATACGCCATTGAACGCTGGGTACGGATCCCGGTGGAAGTCGAGCTCTCGCACGAATTCCGCTATCGTGATCCGATCATCGATCCCTCCACCCTGGTGGTGTCGATCTCTCAGTCCGGTGAAACCATGGATACGCTCATGGCGGTCCGCTATGCCTCCGAGCAGGGCGCGCGCACCGTCTCGATTTGTAATACCAACGGAGCGACCATTCCGCGCGAGTCGGACGCGGTGCTCTATACTCATGCGGGCCCGGAAATCGCGGTGGCCTCCACCAAGGCCTTCTTGGCCCAGATCACCGCAGCATACCTGCTGGGGCTCTACCTGGCTCAGTTACAGAAGCAACTTTTCAGCCAGCAGATCAAGGATATTTTGGCCGAACTGGCCGAAATCCCGGCAAAGATTCACAAGGTGCTGGAAAACGCTGCGGCGGTCAAAGACTTAGCGCAACAGATGCAGCAGAACAACTCGGTGCTGTTCTTGGGTCGCAACGTCGGCTACCCGGTGGCTCTCGAGGGCGCCTTGAAACTCAAAGAGCTGGCCTATATCCATGCTGAAGGTTTTGCCGCCGGTGAGCTCAAGCATGGCCCCATCGCGTTGATCGATCAGGGCCAACCGGTGTTTGTGGTGGTGCCCTCTCCGCGGGACCGACACTCATTGCACGCCAAAGTGGTCTCCAACATTCAGGAAGTTCGCGCTCGCGGTGCAGCTACCGTGGTCGTGGCAGCCGAAGGCGACGAGAAGGTCAAGGAGTTCGCCGAGCAGGTCTTCTACGTGCCGGAGACCATGCCGCTACTGATGCCACTGTTGACCGTAGTGCCGTTGCAGATCTTCGCCATGGAACTCTCAGCCGCCAAGGGCTATGACGTGGACCAGCCACGCAACCTTGCCAAAGCGGTCACCGTGGAATAACGCTCCTCTGGGGTGCCAGCAGACAGTAACACCAGGACGAACAACAGGGAACGGTAGACTGAGCACATGATCATCGGTATCGGGATAGACATGGTGGATATCAACCGCTTTGCGGGGCAACTTCGCAAAGCCCCGAAACTTAAGGAACGGTTGTTCACCCCGCCCGAACGTGAGCTCAATCTGCAATCCCTGGCCGCCCGCTTTGCCGCCAAAGAAGCCGTTGCCAAAGCGTTGGCCGCCCCGGGTGGCATGAACTGGCAACACTGCACCATCGGCGCCGAAGCATCCGGGCAACCCTACGTGGTGGTGACCGGAACGATCGCCGATATTGCTGAAGCGAAGGGCGTGCGTCGCTGGCACCTGTCCCTGTCTCACGACGGTGGCTGGGCGGCAGCCATGGTGGTCGCTGAAGGCTAAGGTCTCTCGTGAAAAAGCTCTACTTTGGAACCAGTGTCCGAAAGGCCGAGGCGCCCCTAATTGCCCGTGGCGCCTCGGCGCTTTTAATGCGCCGTGCGGCCTGGGGACTCGCGCACCACGTGCTGGCCTACCTGTCAGAGACTGCTCACGGTGCGGTTTATGGGAGCCGGGTTGTGGGGCTGATCGGCAAAGGAAAGAACGGTGCTGACACCCTGTGGGCGCTGTCGATGCTGGCCGAGCGTGGGGTCTCGGTCGAGGCCATTGCGGTGCTCGGCAATCCGGAGCAGAACGCGCAGGACGCGGTGAGCGCGTTCCACCGAGCAGGGGGCCGGTTCGTCACCGCCTTGGGCCAGCGCACCGACGTGGTGATCGATGGGGTCTTGGGCACTGGCGCTTCCGGTCCTTTTTCGATGAGCGCCGTGCTGGCCCAGAGAGGTATCGATCGACCCCGTCCGGAGACCACGGTTATCGCCTGTGACATCCCCTCCGGGATCAACGCCGATACCGGACAGCTGGACGGAGACACGCTGACCGCCACCGCCACGGTCACTTTTGGGGCCACCAAAACTGGACTGTTGCTCTCAGCAGGGCACCAGCACGCCGGTCGTGTGCACACTGTTGATATCGGGTTGCAGGAGCACCTGTCCTCCCAACCCACGGTGTGGTGCCCGGACCCCCACGACGTCACAACGTGTTTTCCACCGCCACGGGCTTCCGACTACAAATATTCCCGCGGTGTCGTTGGAATCATTGCCGGATCCGAAGCCTATCCGGGCGCGTCCCTGCTGTGCAGCCGAGCGGTGGCCAGTTGCGGAATCGGCATGGTAAACCTGATCGCCGACCCAGAAACCGTGCCGAGCCTACGACCGCTCGTACTCGGCGATCGCCCGGAAACCGTGGTCACCGCCGCGCCGGTGCCCCAGGTCACCAGCCTGGTGATCGGCCCCGGACTCGACGACACCTCAACCAGCCGGCAACGGCTCGACGAGGGGCTCGACCATGCTGTGGAACGCGACCTACCGGTGGTCATTGATGCCACCGGATTAGACCTGGTGGACCAGGGTTGGCTCGACCGACTCCGTCTGGGAGGCACCAGCTCGCGGACCGCACCCACCGTGCTGACCCCGCACCTCGGGGAAATGTCGCGACTGAGTCAGAGGTTCGTGGGCACTGAGGCAGTTCCGGCAACGATCGGTGGAGACAAAGACGCGCTGGCCTGGGCCACCGCGTTGGCGCAGGCAACCGGTTGCTACGTGGTGCTGAAAGCCGCCGATACCGTCGTGGCCACCCCATCGGGTCAGCGAGGACTCCACCCGGCTCAAAGCGCCGACCTCGCCACAGCCGGCACCGGCGACACCTTGGCGGGGCTGATCGCTGTCAGTTTGGCCACGGCGTGGACACGCACGAACTCGCCTGTCACCGAACACCAGGTGCTGCACCATGTGCTGGCTGCCATCCACCTCCACGGAGCCGCGGCCGTGAGCGCACGCCACGCCGGACCAGTCTCCGCCTCTGACCTAGCCCCGGCCGTTCGAGCCGTACTCGCCTCACGAGGCTAAATCCCACACATTCGGTACCGTCGCCGTAGCGGTGGTGGAATAATGGAATCGTTATGTCTTCTGCTGAGTTCATCCCAGAGGCCCCAGACGGGCACCGGATCGCCGTGATCAATCACGCCAACCTCGCCCACAATATTCGCGTCATCAAAGACTGGGTCGCCCCGGCCCAATTGATGGCCGTCGTCAAAGCTGACGCCTACGGTCACGGGCTGATCCCCGTTGCCCGCACGGTGCTCGAGGCCGGTGCCAGCTGGCTGGGCGTGGTCCTGGTCGAAGAAGCACTCCAGCTACGGGCCGCTGGCATTACCTCCCCCACCCTGGCCTGGTTGCACGCACCCGGCACGGACTTCGCCCAGGCGGTGGAACACAATATCGATTTGGGCGTCTCCGGCTGGGAGCTACCCTATATTGCCTCGGTGGCCGAACAGATGGGCACCCCCGCGAAAATTCACCTGAAAATCGACACGGGGCTGGGTCGCAACGGTTGCGTTCCCGAACAGTGGGAAGACCTGGTCAAAACCGCCGCACGGTACCAACAACAAGGACTCATCCGCACCGTCGGGGTGTTTTCCCACCTGGCGGTAGCCGATGAACCCGAACGAGAAGAAGACGTGGATGAACAGCTCCGTGTCTTCCACTGGGCCGTTGAGCGGGCCCGCACCCATGGGCTGACCATCGACCTGCGCAACATCGCCAACTCTCCGGCTATCCTGTCCCGCCCCGACACCCACCTGGATCTGGTGCGCGCCGGAGTCGCGATCTACGGGCTCAGCCCCTTCGCCGACCGCTGCGCCGAAGACCTCGGACTACGCCCGGTGATGTCCTTACGCACCCGCGTGGCCAACAATAAACCGGTGCCGAAAGGCCAAGGGGTCTCCTACGGGTACCTCTATCACACCAGCGCGCCGACCCGGCTGGCCTTGATCCCCCTGGGCTATGCCGACGGCATCCCGCGGATCGCTCGGGAAGCCCCGGTGTGGATCGACGGGACGATCTACCGCAGTTGCGGGCGCGTGGCCATGGATCAATTCGTCGTGGACTTGCATATCAGCCCCGAAGACACCGTTACTGCACCCGTCGGTGCTGAGGTGGAACTCTTCGGGGAACGCTCGGGCCTTTCCGCGGCCCACTGGGCACAATCTGCCGGAACGATCAACTACGAGATCGTCAGCCGCATTTCCCAGCGGGTACCCCGGCAACACATCTACCCCCACGTATCGGAGGGCATCGATGGCTGAGAGCACCAAGTCCCAGGACTCCTTGGTCATCACCGTGGCTAATCGAACCGGAACCACCGCGGTAGCCCATCATCTGGCCACGCACTTGCGTGGCGGTGACGGGCTGGTGCTCACCGGAGACCTCGGTGCTGGCAAAACCACCTTCACCCAGGCCCTGGCTACCGGGCTGAAGATCACCGACCCGGTGAAATCCCCGACGTTCGTCATCGCCCACCACCACCGCAACCAGCACCCCGGACTGCCAGACTTGGTCCACGTGGATGCCTACCGGATCTCGGGCGCCGACGAGCTCGCCAGCCTCGACCTCGACAGCGATCTCGAGCAGTCCGTAACCGTCATCGAATGGGGCCGTGGCCTCGCAGAGGCCCTGTTCGCCACTACCGGCTGGCTCGAACTAGACTTTCAGCGCTGTGGGACCCCGGATCCCACTGCACCGATGGTGACCGACTTTTCCGACGCAGACGACCACGACGAATCTCGCCGGATCGTTGTCTGCGACCACCACAGCCGTTTTCACCTTGCCGAGCTGATTCCTGATCACCCAGCCGTCGTCTTCGAGGAATCGACTGGCCCCGACCAACCCTAAGGTGGGATACCCCCGTATGTACTATCTCGCTTTTGATTGCGCTGCCGGAGCCTCGGTAGCGATCGTCACCGAGCACGACACCATCGCCACCCGGCACACCGAGGACACACGGAGCCACTCCGAAGTTTTGGCTGGCTATGTGGCGGAAGTGCTCGAGGAAGCCAGCCTGGGGTTCCAGGACCTTCAGGCGGTCTTCGCTGGGGTGGGCCCCGGCCCCTTCACCGGACTGCGCGTCGGTGTGCTCACCGCCGCCACCCTGGCTGATAGCTGGGGCATTCCCTGCTACGGGGTGATGAGCTTGGATGCGCTCGCCGAACAGGCTGTGGCACCACTGTGGCGTGAGGGGTACGAAGAACTGGTGGTCGCCACCGATGCCCGCCGACACGAGGTGTACTGGGCCCACTACGAGCTGATCGGGGGACAATCCCAGCGCCTGCACGGCCCCTTTGTCACCTCCGCCGAAGACGTCACCCGGTTGCCGGTTGTCGGCGCCGGGGCCGGGCTGTACCCTGACGCTCTGCACGCCGTGCCCGGATGGGACCGGGCTCAGCCGCTGGCAGAATTCCTGGGGCACTACGGCATCCGGGCACTCCGCCGTGGCCGTGGGCTCGAAGCGGTTACACCGATGTACCTGCGCGGTCACGACGCCCACATCCCGGCCGCAATGCGCCACGGGTGATCCCGATGACTATTGCCTACCGACTGCGTCAGATGACAGCCGAGGACATCCCCGCCGTGCATGCGCTGGAACGAGAACTGTTCCCTCTGGATGCCTGGCCGGCCTCCTTCTTCCACGACGAACTGGCCGCCACCACCCCACCGGAGCAAGGCGGGACCCGAGCCTATCGGGTTGCGGTCACCACCGGCGAACCAACAGAGCAGGTCGTCGGTTACGCGGGGTTGATGTGTGTGCTACCCCTGGCCGATATCCAAACCATCGCGGTAGCAGAATCCGTTCGTCGCCAGGGTATCGGGACCGCCCTGATGCAGTGGATGCTTGACGAATCCCAGCAACGTGGCGCCACCGACCTGCTCTTAGAGGTACGTGCCGATAACCCCGGCGCTCAACAGCTCTACCAACAGTTGGGATTTGAGCACATTTCAACCCGCCCGCACTACTACCCGCCCGGAGTCGATGCCTTGGTGATGCGTAAAATACTGCCCAACACCCCGACCCACGACGACCCGAAAGCGCGTTCATGACCTTCCCGACACATCCTGTGACCACGCCGACCGACCGGGCACCGCTGGTGCTCGGCATCGAATCCTCGTGTGATGAAACCGGTGTGGGCATTGTGCGCGGTCGAGAATTGCTGGCCCACCAGGTGGCCTCCTCGATGGACGAACACGTTGCCTTCGGCGGGGTGATCCCCGAGATCGCCGCCCGCGCCCACGTCACCGAATTCCTGCCCGTCTTCCATGCGGCCCTCGAGGAAGCCCAAGTGAGCCCCGAGGACGTGGACGCCATCGCAGTCACCGCAGGTCCCGGACTTGCCGGAGCGTTGATGGTCGGTGTCGCCGGGGCTAAAGCGCTGGCGGTGGCTTATCGTAAGCCACTATATGGAATCAACCATCTGGTGGCCCACATCGGGGTCGGTTTTCTCCATCAAGCCCACACCGACGACGCGCCAGCACGCCACAGTCGTTTCGGCACCGAGGACTCGGAGGTCCTGGGAGCGTTACTGGTCTCCGGTGGTCACACCGAAATTCTGCAGGTCACCTCCTTGGCCCACAATGTCGAGCTGCTGGGTAGTACCATCGACGACGCCGCCGGTGAGGCCTACGATAAGGTCTCCCGGCTGCTAGGCACCGGATACCCCGGTGGGCCAGTCATCGACCGACTTGCTGCAGAAGGCGATCCCACCGCGTTTCGGTTCCCACGTGGCTTGACCGCCCCCAAATTCGTCGGTAGCGCCGAAGAACCTGGCCCGCACCGCTACGACTGGTCCTTCTCCGGACTAAAAACCGCGGTTTCTCGGGCCGTGGAGCAGTTCCGCGCTCGCGGAGACCAGGTGCCGGTGGCCGATATCGCCGCCTCTTTTCAGGAAGCCGTCGTGGACGTGATCACCTCGAAAGCGGTCCTGGCTTGTCAAGAGCACGGCATCGACCACGTGCTTCTGGGCGGGGGAGTAGCCGCCAATTCGCGATTGCGCGACCTCTTGGCCCAGCGGTGCGAGCAAGCCGGTATCTCGCTGACCATCCCGCCGGTTGGGCTCTGCACCGATAACGGCGCCATGGTGGCAGCCCTGGGTGCGCATCTTGTCTCGGCCGGGGTGGCTGCCTCCGGTCTGGACTTCTCCGCCAACCCGAGCCAACCAGTCGACCAGATTAGCGTCTAACCCCAGTTGAGCAGTGAATGCTCGGTGCGACCGGCCGCATCCAACACCACGTGGGCTAGATCCGCAACATCCGGGGCGCGCCCCGGGTCTCCTCGCTGAGCAATCTGGCGTTGTTGCGCCGCCGGGCCCCCGGATCGAATCAAATCCTCCACCCAGCCTAGCTGCGTGTGACAACCCAGCCGATGGGCAACAGGCTCCAACCGGTTGATGGTCTCCATGAGGTGTTCGGTGACCAGCTGTTCATCCCCGGCGGCATTGATAATCACGATCGCATCCAGCCCGTACCGGGCAGCCCGCCATTTATTCTCCTGAACAAACCAGGGTGCCATAATCTCCACCGGGGCGTACCGGTCCGACTCAGGGGTGATCACTTCAGCCACCAAGCACTGGGTCAACGCTACCAACGCACCGATCTCTTTCAGCGTCGAGACCCCGTCGCAGATCCGCATTTCCACGGTGCCCAAACGGGGCACCGGGCGAACGTCCCACCGACACTCGGTGACATCGTCAACCATCCCGATTTTGATCAGATCGCTGACCACCGACTCGAACCCGGACCACTGCGCAAACTGGAAAGGAAGTCCTGAGGTTGGTAGCTGTTGGAAAATCAAGGTCCGTTGGGAGACATATCCGGTATCTTGAGATTCCCAATACGGGCTGGAGGCTGACAATGCCAATAAGTGTGGGTAGTAGTTAATCAGCTGGTTGATCGCCGGCATCGCCGCATCAGTACTCGGTAACCCAACATGCACATGGACCCCGTAGATCACCATCTGCTGGCCCCACCACTGGGTGCGGTCTAGCATCCGCTGATAACGCTGCTGAGGAGCCACCGTTTCCTGTCGTGGCGACGCGAAGGGGTGAGTGCCCTGCGAATACAACAGCAGGTTCTCGGCCTGAGCGTGCTTGAGAGCTTCTCGCCCAGCGGCAGCCAGCTGGTCTAATCCCTGGTCAACGGTACGGCACACACCAGTGATGAGCTCAATGGTGTTGAGCATAAACTCACCGGAGACCGAATAGGGTCGTTGCTCAGAGGGTGCCACCACCCGGTCAACGATCCGATCGCTCAGAGGTTGTAGTACTCCGGTCTGGCGATCAACCAGCCCCAACTCCCACTCAATTCCCAGTGTTGCGGGTTCAGACGGTGCGAAGGGTAGATGCATCAGCGGTACTTGTGCCTTTCCCGAGCGGTAACAATACCGATGATTTTAGCCAGTGCATCAGCCGGTATCCCAGTTGTGGCCTGGTGCGACATGCCGGGCTGACATCGTTCGACATATTCTGCCCACCAACCACGCTCGGTAGCTCCATGTCATTCCCTCCACAGCCACCCGGCGAGAGTGTTTTATGCCACACGACAGGTGCGGACGAAAAGAAAGCCTGCGGTTTTTCTGGCGGAATGGCTCGATGGCGCTGAGATAACTTTGAATGAATGGCGAATATCTGGCAGGTAACGGTGGACGAATTGGCAATGCTCTAGTAGCGTAAATGAAGTTAGATAAGCCCAGCCTTTTGAAAGGGTCCCACCCTGAGGCTTGCGAACACTCGCCAAATACTCAATTGGAGTTCAAGCATGCAGAATAAGACTCGCACTCGTCTGGGCGTCATGGCCTTCGTGACCGCCGCAACCCTGGGATTAACCGCCTGTGGTGGCACCGAGTCGGCCAACGATAACGGTGGCAATTCGGAACAGGACGGTAGTGCTACTGCTACCGAGGTCACCGACATGGGTGGCAACACGGTGGAGTTGCCCGAAAACCCTGAATCCATTGTGGCCACTGATAACCGGATCTTTGGGACCCTGGCTGACTGGGATATTGAGCTCTCGGCAGCACCGGTGGATCTGATGCCCGATACCGAGACCCTGAAGCCCTACCGCGAGAACGAGGACATCCTCAATATCGGAAACCACCGTGAACCGGACTTCGAACAGGTCACCGCTGCCGCACCGGATCTGATTTTGAACGGTCAACGTTTCGATCAGCACACTGAAGCCATGCAGGAAGCTGCTCCCGATGCAACCATGGTGGACACCAACATTGTCTCCTCCCCCGTTGACCGCGAAGGTCAGGAACAAGAAGGCTTCCGCGACGTCGCTGACCAGTATCGGGAGCTGACCACTTTGCTGGGCGAGATCTTCGGGCGTGAGCAGGACGCCGAGCAGATTGTCGATGACTTCGACGTGGCCATCGACAATGCACAAGCCGCCTACGATGAGGACTGGACCGTAGCCGGGCTGATCACCTCCGGTGGGGACATCAACTACTCAGCTCCGACCACCGGTCGGGCCGTGGGCCCGGTCTATGACATCATCGGGCTGACTCCAGCTCTGGACCAAGACGGTTCCGCTAACCACCAAGGTGACGACATTTCCGTGGAAACCATCGCCCAAGCCAACCCCGACTGGCTGATTGTTCTGGACCGCGACGCAGGTACCAGCGCCCGTGACGAAGAGGGGTATTCCTCGGCTGAAGAACTCATTGAAGAGTCCGAAGCCTTGGCTGACGTCACCGCGGTGAAAGAAGATCAGGTCATCTACATGAGCCCTGATTTCTACACTGCCGAAGACATTCAGCACTATACCGAGCTGTTCAACCAGATGACTGAGGCCTTTGAAGACGCTGGTGGGGCTGAAAACTAATCCCGACCTGGCCGAGCAGGTGGCCTGTCCCGTCGCACCGATGGGGCAGGCCATTTCGTGGCCGAAGTGAGGAGACATGTCAGAGACGATCTCCCGGAACAGGGCCCCGTCCCGTTCCGAGACATCTACACCACCAACCAGTGGCCCCACAGCTCACCGGTCAATCTGGCACACCATGTGGCCCTTAGCCCTCGGCGTTCTGGTCACCCTCGGGCTGGTGATCGCATCATTGTTCATCGGCGTCTACGACCTGAGCCAAGAGGGTGGACGGCAGATGTTTTTCATTACCCGGCTGCCACGCACCCTGGCACTGATCCTGGCCGGTGCCGCCATGTCGGTGGCCGGACTGGTCATGCAACTGATGACTCAAAACCGGTTCGTTGAGCCCTCCACCACCGGAACCATTGAGTGGGCCGGTCTGGGGCTGATGCTCACCTGGCTGTTGCTACCCGAACCGACCCTGATGATGCGTATGGTCGGAGCGATCCTCTTTGCCTTTATCGGTACCATCGTCTTCTTCCTCTTCCTGCGGCGCGTGGCGCTGAAATCATCACTCATTGTGCCCATCGTTGGCATCATGCTCGGTGCTGTGGTGGGATCCTTCTCCACCTTCATCGCGTTGCAATACGACATGTTGCAGAACCTGGGCATCTGGTTTGCCGGATCCTTCACCTCGATCGTGCGAGGACGCTACGAGCTACTGTGGATTGTCGCGATCGTATTGGTGCTGATCTTTCTGACAGCCGACCGCTTCACCGTGGCCGGACTCGGTGAAGAAGTTGCCACCAATGTCGGTTTGAACTACCGGCTGGTGCTCTTTACCGGTATTGCTCTGGTGGCCGTGACCACTGGTGTGGTCACCGTGATCGTCGGAGCGTTACCGTTTTTGGGCCTGATCGTGCCTAATATCGTCTCGTTGTTCCGTGGAGATAACCTGCGCTCAAACCTGCCGTGGGTGTGTCTGGTCGGCATCTGTGTGGTGACCGTCTGCGACATCATTGGTCGCACCATCATCATGCCGTTCGAGATTCCTGTCTCGATGATCCTGGGTGTCCTGGGAGCGACCGTGTTCGTCTACCTGCTGGTCAGGAGGCGCACGCGTGTTTAAAACTCCACAGGCCCCGCAACGACATCGGGCGAAAACCGGGTCCTTTGTCACCGCACGGCACCGCAAGCGTTACTTCATCCTCGTGGCCTCACTGATCGTGTTATCCCTGCTGACGACGATGGGAGTGCTCACCTACGGTATTCCGGTCCCGTTCGGGCACAAGGGGTTCTGGCTGATTGTCGAATCGCGGTTGTCGACCATCGTGGTGATGATGCTGGTCGCCACCTGCCACGCGATGGCCACCGTCTCCTTCCAGACAGCCACCGCCAACCGGATCGTGACCCCCTCGATCCTGGGGTTCGAATCCCTCTATGTGGCGATCCAAACCGCCCTAGTGTTTTTCTTCGGTATCGCCGGTGCAGCGATCGGCCGGGGCCTGGTGCCCTTTATCCTCCAAATGGTGCTGATGGTCGGACTCGCCTCACTGCTCTACGGCTGGCTACTCTCCGGCCGATTTTCCAACGTGCACATCATGCTGCTGGTTGGTGTCGTGATCGGTGGCGGGCTGAGCTCCCTGTCGGCCTTTATGCAACGGATGCTGGACCCCAATGAATTCGACGTGCTCTCGGCACGCACCTTCGGCAATCTCGCCAACGCCAACACCGACTTCTTACCGGTCGTCATCCCACTTGTCATCGTCGTCGCGTTTCTGCTCTTACGCCGAGCCAACCGGCTTAACGTCCTCAGCCTCGGCAAACCGGTAGCTGAAAACCTGGGGCTGGTCCACCGACACGAGGTGATGAAAACCCTGCTGCTGGTCTCGATCCTGATGGCGGTGACCACCTCGTTGGTGGGGCCGATGACCTTCCTGGGGTTCTTGATCGCCGCGATGGCCTATAGCTTCACCGACACCTACGATCACAAGCGCATCTTCCCGGTGGCCATATTGCTCGGCTATGTGGTGTTAACCGGAGCGTACTTCGTGTTGCGCAATATCTTTTATGCTCAAGGGGCGGTGACCGTGATCATTGAAATGATCGGTGGCTTGGTGTTCCTGGTCGTGATCATGAGAAAGGGGCGACTGTGATTCAGATCAGCAATATCGCCAAAAAATACTCAGAAGACGCTGAGATCGGCCCCATCGACTTAGCAATCCCAGCCGGGCAAGTCACCGCGTTGGTAGGCCCCAATGGTGCCGGTAAGTCCACGCTATTGACCATGATCGGACGGCTTCAGCAACCCGATACCGGCTGGATTACCGTCGCCGGTCAGGACGTGCACAAGGTGCCCTCGGCTCAAATCGCCACAACGCTGGCCATCCTGCGTCAGGAGAATCATTTCATCACCCGTCTTACCGTCCGCCAACTCGTCGGTTTTGGTCGTTACCCTCACTCGAAAGGGCGACTCACCGTCGACGATGAGCGCGCCATCAATGAGGCGTTGGAATTTCTCAACTTGGTCACCCTCCAGGACCGGTACCTCGATGAGCTGTCGGGTGGTCAGCGGCAACGCGCCTATGTGGCGATGGTGATGGCCCAAGAAACCGACTACCTCTTACTCGATGAGCCGCTGAACAACCTGGATATGTCCCACTCGGTGCACATGATGCACCAACTGCGCCGAGCCTGCGATGCCCTGGGTCGCACCGTGGTGATCGTGCTCCACGACATCAACTTTGCCGGCCGGTACGCCGATCATATTGTCGCGATGAAACACGGCCAGATTTCTCATGCCGGCCCCACCGCAGAGATTATGCAACCCGAGGTACTCACCGAGATTTTCGGCACCACGGTCCGTATTATCGACGATCACGACGGCCCGGTGGCGGTGTACTACTAGGACCAGTTTTCGGCGGGGGTGCGGTCAGGACTGTTCGACCGGTTCGACGACGAGCGCCACTCGAGAGTCACCGATCCGGGTCAGGACAAAGGTCGCCTGATGGCCACCGGCCTTGGTATTCTTGCGAGTTTTCGCCGTACCTGCCATCAGCATCCGACGAAGCTGCTCAGGGGTGACATCCACTCCACGCTTTTTAATATCAAGGCGAGAGATCCCGTGTTCGGCGATCCAGGCCTTGAGCTTCTTCAGATGATAGGGCAGGACCTCCACAACCCGATAAGCGGTCGCAAAGTCGCTATCGACCAGGTGATCGGAACAGAAATAAGCGATGTGCTGATCGAGCAACCAGCTGGGAGAGTCTTGCGCGGTGGCCCCAAACTCCCGAGCCATCAACTCGCGGATCAGCCCCGAACGGATCACCGCGCCATCGGGTTCGTAGAGATAGCCACCCACACTGGGAGTAGGACGGACCTGCACCTCGGGATCGTCACCGAACTCCCGATCCGAGGTGAACTCAGCACTACCGTGGGCGGTCGTCACCAAGGCGGCTCGGCGCACCCGGGGACGGGCAAGATCATTGAACCACAGGGCTACCTCCACTACCGACCCGTGATCCGAGACCCACTGGGCCTCGGCGGTGGTGGGAATGGAGTCATGGGCGAGACCGGGACCCAGCTTGACCCCGACGGCGTGTCCGGCATCGGCGAGCCGTTCGACAAAGGACAAGGGGGGAGAGAAGGACTCCGGATCGAAAATCCGGTGGGCGGATTCGGCGGTGGAGACTTCACGTCGGGCCGGGTCCAACCACAGCCCGGCTCCCGAAAGCTGTTCGGCATGATCGGCGACCCAGGTCTCGACCTCGGCGGCGATCACCTCAGCGTTCGGAAATGGCGTCAAATTCAAGGTGGCCACCGCCGCGGTGATGTCGTCGACCTCCACCGCGGTGACCTGCAAATCGATCGCCGCAAAAGCCATGGCATCGCCGCCGATCCCACATCCGAGATCAATCACGTGCTGGATGCCGTGGGCCTGAAAACGGCGGGCATGGTGGGCCGCCACGCCCAGGCGGGTGGCCTGCTGTAACCCGTCAGTGGTGAAGAACATGTGCTGGGCGAACTCGCCGAACTTTGCGTGGGCTTTTTCGCGCAACTTCAGCTGGGTGAGCACTGCGGCAGCGAGCGTGGAGTCCACGCCCTCTCGGCGCAGTTGCGTCGCTAACTGCAGGGGATCTTCACGGTGATAACTCGTCTCGGTGGTGAGCTTATCGAGCAGAGCGCGACCGGCCGGAGAGAGCAGTTGCGCCCAGGTTTCGGCGTTTTCAGCAGTGGGTTGGTGTGTTGGCACGATGTTCACGTTACCGCCTGCTCCTCTCTGAGCAGAACAGGCTGGCACTCATCTTGACCGAGTGCTAATCACAGAATAGAGTCGAGTTAGCACTCGAACAGTGAAGGTGCTAAATGCCAGACGCCATCCGGCACCCGCGACGACGGTTGGCTCGCCCGGCGCAAAAACCTTGATTCAGTTCACGAAAAACGTGACAAAGAACTACAGGAGAGTTTGATTATGGCAGTTTCCATCAAGCCCCTTGAGGACCGCATTGTCGTCCAGCCGCTGGAAGCCGAGCAGACCACCGCTTCCGGTTTGGTCATTCCCGATACCGCACAGGAGAAGCCACAGGAAGGCACCGTCGTGGCCGTTGGTCCCGGTCGTATCACCGATAGTGGCGAGCGCGTCTCCGTCGACGTCAACGAAGGCGACGTCGTGCTGTTCTCCAAGTTCGGTGGCACTGAGGTTAAGTACAACGGCGAAGAGTACCTGGTGCTCTCCGCACGTGACGTGCTGGCTGTTGTCACCAAGTAAGTCTGCTCAGTCGCTGATCATTCACTGACAGAACAGATTGAGTGAGAAGACTGTCCTGAAATAACCGGAAGGAGAACAGATGGCCAAGAAGCTACTGTTCAATGACGATGCTCGCCGTGCACTGCAGGCCGGTATCGATCGTCTGGCCGACACTGTGAAGGTCACTTTGGGGCCCAAGGGTCGCAACGTCGTGCTCGACAAGGCATTCGGCGCCCCGAACATTACTAACGATGGTGTCTCGATCGCTCGCGAAGTCGAGCTGGAAGACTCCTACGAAAACATGGGCGCCCAGCTGGCTAAAGAAGTTGCCACCAAAACTCAAGACATCGCTGGTGACGGTACCACCACCGCAACTGTGCTGGCTCAGGCTCTCGTCAATGAGGGTATGCGCTTGGTGGCTGCCGGCGCTGCCCCGAACGAGGTCAAGAAGGGCATCGAGCAGGCCGTGGCTGTTGTGGAACAGCGTCTGCTGGACAACGCCAAGGACGTCACCGACAAGAACCTGGCTCAGGTGGCGGCTATTTCCGCTGGCGACGACGAAGTCGGTGAACTGCTGGCTCGTGCTTTCGACGCAGTGGGCACTGACGGTGTGATCACCATCGAAGAATCCTCCACCACCTCGACCGATCTGGATATCACCGAAGGTATGCAGTTCGATAAGGGCTACCTCTCGCCCTACATGGTCACCGATGCTGACCGTCAGGAAGCGGTACTGGAGAACCCCTATATCCTGATCACCCAGTCCAAGATTTCCAACGTCCAGGAATTCCTGCCACTGTTGGAGAAGGTCCTCAACGAGAAGAAGCCGTTGATGATCATCGCCGAAGACGTCGACGGTGAGGCACTATCCACCCTGGTGGTCAACAAGATCCGCGGGACACTCAATGCTGTGGCCGTGAAGGCTCCGGGCTTCGGTGATCGTCGCAAGGCCATGTTGCAGGATATCGCGATCCTCACCGGTGGTCAGGTGGTCTCCGAAGATCTCGGTATGAAGCTGGACCAGGTTGGCCTGGAAGTCCTGGGTAGCGCCCGTCGAGTGACTGTGACCAAGGACAACACCACCATCGTGGAAGGTGCTGGCTCCGATGCTGACGTGGAAGCGCGCGTGGCTCAGATCAAGTCCGAAATCGATGCCACCGATTCCGACTGGGATCGCGAGAAGCTCCAGGAACGCTTGGCTAAGCTCGCCGGCGGTGTCGGTGTGATTAAGGTTGGTGCAGCCACTGAGGTCGAGGTCAAGGAGCGTAAGGCTCGGATTGAAGACGCTGTCTCCTCGACTCGTGCCGCCCTGGAAGAAGGCATTGTCGCCGGCGGTGGTACCGCGCTGATCAACGCACTGAAGGCTCTGGATGACAACGCCGAGCTGGACCAGCTCACCGGCGACCGCGCCGCCGGCGTCGGTGTGGTTCGTCGCGCTCTGGTGCAGCCGTTGCGCTGGATTGCTGAGAACGCCGGCGAGGATGGCTATGTCATTATCTCTCAGGTCGCTGAGCTGGAAGCCAACGAGGGCTTCAACGCCAAGACCGGCGAATTCGGCAACCTGTTGGAGCAGGGCATCATCGACCCGGTGAAGGTGACCCGTTCAGCTTTGCAGAACGCAGCCTCCATTGCTGGTCTGGTGCTGACCACTGAAACCCTGGTCGCCGACAAGACCGACGAAGACGAAGACGAGGATTAATCACCGGCGCTGACCGTGCTGATGCGTCCTGACATCTTCAGTGTGGCCCCGCCTGAATTGGCGGGGCCACACGTGTTTTTCCGGCGTGTCGTGAGTGTGCCCGTCAGAATGGTGATGTGTTGAGCAGTGATTCCCAGATCACGTAAACTGACGGTGATGCCGTTGAGCGCAGGCGGGAGAATCTCATTCGGTGGCAACACCGGAGGAGGTACCGAAGGAGTAACACCCCCAAGAATCTCTCAGGTCACAGAATCGCTTGTGTTAGGCAACTCTGGAAAGTAGCCCTGAGTCACTCAGGTCTCACCCACGGTGCAAAACCGGACCCGGTCCCGACCGAGTGCGGCTAAAACTCTCAGGTCTTAAACAGAGCGGGGACACGACTACCGGTCGTGGGCCACCGACAGCACAATGAGAGGTACTCCGATGAGCTCATTTATCACCCGTCATCTCGGACCCACCGCACAAGACGTTCAGACCATGCTCGACACGGTCGGCTATGCCTCCGTTGAGGATCTGGTCGACGCCGCCGTTCCCGAAGACATTCGGATCACCGAGCCGCTGAACCTGCCCGCCCCGCTCAGCGAAGAACAGACGCAGGACCGCCTGCGGGAGATGGCCGGTAAAAACCAGGTGAAAACCCAGATGATCGGGCAAGGTTTCTACAACACCTTCACCCCGGCAGTCATTCGTCGCAACGTGGTGGAGAATCCGGCCTGGTACACCGCCTACACTCCCTACCAGGCCGAAATATCCCAAGGCCGGTTGGAAGCATTGTTGAACTTCCAAACCATGGTGATGGACCTGACCGGGTTGGAATTGGCCAACGCCTCCCTGCTGGATGAAGCGTCCGCCGCCGCCGAAGCGATGCTGATGATGCGTCGGGCCAACCGGAAGAAATCCAAAGGCATCATCCTGGTCGACGAAAACATCTTCCCGCAGACCCTCTCGGTGGTGACCTCTCGGGCTACCATGGTGGACCTGGAGATCGACATTCGTGACCTCTCCAACCCGGACAACGTCACCGACAATCTGCCGGAAGAAGGCCTGTGTGGCATCATCCTGCAGCAACCCGGCAATAACGGTGGGATCCGTGACCAGTCCGAGGTGATTGCCACCGCCAAAGAAGCCGGCGGATTCGTGACGGTCATCGCTGACTTGCTGGCCTTGACCCTGATTACCCCTCCCGGTGAGCAAGGCGCTGACATTGCGGTGGGTAACACCCAGCGGTTCGGTGTGCCCCTGTTCTACGGTGGTCCGCACGCGGCTTATATGGCCGCTCGTGCCGGTCTGGAGCGTTCCTTGCCGGGCCGTCTGGTGGGTGTTTCCACTGATGACGCCGGAACCCCGGCCTACCGTTTGGCCCTACAAACCCGCGAACAGCATATTCGACGTGACCGGGCGACCTCCAATATCTGCACCGCGCAGGCACTGCTGGCGGTCACTGCCTCCATGTACGCCGTCTACCACGGCCCGGCCGGGTTGCGGAAGATTGCCTCCGATGTGCATGCTAAGGCCCGCTTGCTCGGCGAGGCCCTCACCTCGGCCGGACTGAACCTGGCCACCACCAGCTATTTCGACACTCTCGTGGTCGACACCGGCTCCGAAGCCCAAGCCGAGCAGGTCATCAGCCAGGCCCTGGACGCCGATATCAACTTGCGCCACGTGGATGCGACCCGCGTGGGTGTGTCCGTGGATGAGACCACCACCATTGCGCACCTGGAAGCGGTTGCCCAGGCTTTTGGCGCCGAGCTTCCGGACAGCGCTACACGCGGGCTGGACGAAGTTTCCTACGAGATCGCCGATGTGGTGGATTCTTCCCTCGTGCGTACCAGCGACTACCTGACCCACCCGACCTTCAACACCATCCACTCCGAAACACAGATGATGCGCTACCTGCGCAGCTTGGCGGATAAAGACCTGGCGCTGGACCGGACCATGATCCCATTGGGATCGTGCACCATGAAACTCAACGCCGCTACGGAAATGGAATCTATCACCTGGCCCGAATTTGCCAGCATTCACCCTTACGTTCCGGCCGATCAGGCCGCCGGCTGGCGCGAGCTCATCGCAGAACTGGAAGACTGGCTGGCGGAGATCACCGGATACGCTGCCGTCTCGGTCCAGCCCAACGCTGGCTCGCAGGGTGAATACGCTGGTCTGATGGCGATCCGCAACTACCACATCGCTCAGGGTGATCAACAGCGTCGTCTGTGCTTGATTCCGGCCTCGGCCCACGGCACCAACGCTGCCTCAGCAGTGTTGGCCGGACTGACCGTCAAGGTGGTCAAGACCGCCCCCGATGGCTCGATCGACATGGAAGATCTGGACAGCATCCTGGAGAAGTCCGGGGATCAAGTCGCTGCGATCATGATCACCTACCCCTCCACCCATGGCGTGTATGAAACCCAGGTGCGCGCGGTGTGCGCGAAGATCCACGACGCCGGCGGTCAGGTCTACCTCGACGGCGCCAACCTCAACGCGCTGATGGGGCTGGCCAAGCCCGGCCAATTCGGTGGCGATGTTTCCCACCTGAACCTGCACAAGACCTTTTGTATCCCGCACGGTGGTGGTGGCCCCGGTGTGGGGCCCATCGGGGTGGGGGAGCACCTGGTGGACTTCTTGCCCGGTGACCCGCTGGCAGACGACGGTGCCCACGATCCGACAGCCCGCGGTGGCAATCCCGTGGTGGCCACCATCTTCGGTTCCGCCGGCGTGTTGCCCATCTCCTGGGCCTATATTGCGATGACCGGTGCTGAAGGACTTAAGGCCTCCTCGCAGACTGCCATCCTCAACGCCAACTACTTGGCACGTCGGATCCATGAGGACTTTCCGATCCTGTTCACCGGAGACAACAACCTGGTCGCGCACGAATGCATTATCGACGTCCGCGAGCTCACCAAGGACTCCGGGATTACTGTCGAAGACCTGGCTAAGCGTTTGATCGACTTCGGCATCCATGCCCCGACCCAGGCTTTCCCGGTTCCGGGCACACTGATGATCGAGCCGACCGAGTCCGAGTCACTGGACGAGATCGAGCGTTTTCTGGCGGCGATGCATGCCATGCGTGAAGAGATTCAGGAGGTCATTGACGGCAAGGTGGCCGCCGAGGATTCGGTGCTCCGTCGGGCACCGCACACTCAGGATGCTGTGATCAGCTCCAGCTGGGATCGGGCCTACCCGGTCGAGCAAGCCGCCTTCCCGGTTCCCGAGTTGCGTCGTGGTAAGTACTTCGCGCCGGTGGGACGCATCGACGGTGCGGCCGGTGACCGCAACCTGGTGTGTTCCTGCCCGCCCATTGAAGCCTTTGAGGTATCCGGCGACGACCAACAGCAGGGGGAGTAAAGCCATGACTGAACAGCTAAAAACGAGTGCACTGTACGAGACGCACCAGCAAACCGGTGCCAAGTTCACCGATTTCGCCGGTTGGGACATGCCACTGCGTTATGACTCCGAGCGTGTGGAGCATCAAGCGGTGCGCGCTCATGCCGGTATCTTTGATCTGTCGCATATGGGTAACCTGCTGATCTCCGGTCCCAGCGCTGTGGAGTTGCTCAATAGCTCGCTGGCTGGAAACTTCGCCCCGATGGCTATCGGCCGGGCCAAATACACTCTGGCTCTGACCGAATCCGGTGGCATTGTTGACGACATGATCGTCTACCGGCTGGGCGAGGACCGTTTCATGGTGGTCCCCAACGCCGCGAACGTGGACCCGGTCCGCGACCAGATCGCTGGCGTCAACCAGGGGCTAGCGCAGCCAGCTGAACTCGTCGATACCACCGAGCACACCGCAATCGTTGCTGTGCAGGGCCCGGCCGCAGAACAGATCGTCGCCGGCGTGCTCACCGACTTGATCGATGAACACGCCGCCAGCGTCGTAACCGAGCTGGGATATTATCGTTGCGCTCGCTGGGAGATTGACAACCTGGGCGAACTGGTGGTGGCCCGAACCGGTTACACCGGGGAAGATGGCTTTGAACTGTTCTTGGATGCCACCCAGGCGGTGAGCCTGTGGGAGAAACTTCGGGCAGCTGATGAGCAACTACTACCCTGTGGGCTGGCGTGTCGCGACTCGTTGCGCCTGGAAGCCGGGATGCCACTCTACGGTCACGAGCTGACCAAGCACACTACTCCGGCCGAAGCCGGGTCGCTGGGCGTGGTCTCGGCCAAAAAGACCGAAGACTTCCCGGGGCGTGCCGCGGTAGATGCCGACCGGGAGAACGAGGCGACCCCGGTCCGAGTGCTGATTGGCTTGCAAGGAACCGGTCGACGCGCTGCCCGCGAAGGGGCGCACCTGCTGGATGAGCAGGGACAGCCCATCGGAGAAGTGACCTCCGGTCAGCTGTCGACTACCCTCGGGTATCCGATCGCACTGGCCTATATCCAGGCACCGGCCCCGGAACCAGGTACAGTGCTCACTGTGGACATTCGCGGTAAACAGCACGAGTTCACCGTGGTGCCCCTGCCCTTCTACCAACGTAACCGGTGACCCGGTATATCGTCTCAGTAGCTTCCAGAAACAGCTTCCATCAACCCACCACAAAGTAAAGGACACCTGCGATGCCCGCAATCCTGTCAACCCTGAAATATTCCGCCGAACACGAGTGGATCGATGAGTCCAGCCCGGTGAAAGTCGGTGTCACCGAGTTCGCGACCGAACAGCTCGGCGACATTGTGTTCGTGGACCTGCCACAGGTTGGTGATGAGGTCACCGCCGGTGAGGTCTGCGGTGAGCTCGAGTCCACCAAATCGGTGTCTGATCTGTACTCTCCAGTGAGCGGGACCGTGGCTGCCATCAATGAGGAGGTCGTGGACGACCCCGAGTTGGTGAATCAGGACCCCTACGGTAAGGGTTGGCTGTTCAGCGTGGAGGTCACCGAAAATGGTCCTCTGTTGGATGCTCAGGCCTACGCCGAGGAATTCGACGTCGAGGTGACGGAGGGCTAACGCCCAAAAATCTGTCGAATCGCCTCATCGATGGTCTCGGCGCGGAACCGGTAGCCAGAAGCTAACGCCTTCTCGGCACTCAACCGCGCCGAGGCCATTGCTAATTCACGGTTGCCTTGTCGCCCCAACACCAGCGCCGGCGCCCACCCGGGGGTGGGTAGGCGTGTGGGCCGGGTGATCACCTCGCCGAGGACCTCGGCGAATTCGCGTTGCTGGACAGGCGCCGGGGCGACTGCATTGAGGGGGCCAGTGATGCTATCGTGCGTCACCGCCCAAACATACAGCTGGATCAGATCATCGAGCCCGATCCAGGGCATCCACATGGTTCCCGGACCCAACGGGCCTCCCGCGCCGGCAAAATACAGGGGCAATTGCGTGGCCAGTAAACCGCCACGAGCTGAGAGTACGAGGCCGGTGCGCATCGCCACGGTGCGGATCCCCAGATCTTCGGCCTCACGGGCAATGCCTTCAACCTGACGGCACACAGCCGCTAAGAAATCGTCACCGCTGGGATGATCTTCGGTAATCGGCTCAGCCACCAGAGACAGCGGGGAGGCGTCGTGACCATAGAACCCCGAGGCCGAAGCCGTAATAAAACTGGCTGGAGCACGAGTGGTACGTTTCATGGCCGCGACCAGCGTGGAGTTGGTCTGCACCCGGGAGGCAAAGATCGCGTTGCGATGCTTTTCGGTCATCACGCCCACGATCGATGCACCGGCGAGATTAATGACCGCATCCGCGTCCTCGAGCACCTCCGAGTCCAGCTGGTGCCGAGCAGGATCCCAACTGAACCGGTCCGCATCGAGCCGACGCGATTCACCACGACGGCGCTGTAACCGAATGACCCGGTGACCAGCGGCGGTCAGCAGGGCCACCAACTGGGTACCCACCAGACCCGAGGCGCCGGCGATCACGATAGTCAACGGCCTGCTCAACGCGAGATCGGTGTGGAAATTCAGGTCGCCGGCCACGACCCGGGAACGGTGGCGGAAAACGCGTTCCAGCTGCTCTTCAAATTCCTCGCGCAGTCGCAGCACCTCCCGGAGATCACCGGGAAACTCGTAGGTGATTTCATCGCAGACCAGAGTCTCCTCGGTGCCACTGGGCACAAACCGGTGGATGTGTTCCCAGGATGCTAAGGGTCCGGACACCATCTCGTCCGTGAAGGATACTCCCGGCTCTAACGTGGTGTGTTCCGCCACCCAGCTGGTACCCACCGGCGTGAGATGCTGCAGCCCCGGCACCATTGAGACCACCGCATCGACCCACGGTGCCCCGTGCACCAGGTGAGTTCGCGAGCCAGGTTGCAGGCCGTTGGTGGGAGGCTCTACCACCGTGGTCAACCACTGTGGAGTCAACCGAGTCAGAGCCCCCGGGCTGGAATACCAGTCCCAAACCCGTTTGGGCGCATGATTCAGCAGTGAACTGTGAAAAAATTTCAATGGTGCCGTCACGAGAAACCCCTTTTCATCTAGTTCACACCCTACCTGCGGACCCCTTCGGTGAGTAGCCATTGCCAGCGGCTCCATATCAGGCCCCAATACCCCGTGCCGAGGTCGGTCATCGTCGGTCACCGACCGTGACGCCGTAACCCCAGAGGAATAGACTGAGAACCAACCTGTGTTCTGATCGAATACTTGGTGCTGTTCCTGCATCATCTCGTGAAAGGCGACCATCGTGAACAACAACACCTCTGGACCGTCACAACAGCCAGTCACCGAAGCCGCCGACCCCTTCGGGTTTGTGGGGCTGACCTACGATGATGTGTTGCTGTTACCGAATGCCACTGAAGTCATTCCCGCTGACGCCGATGTCGCCACCCGGCTCACCAAACGGATCAACATCAACGTCCCGATCATCTCAGCGGCCATGGACACCGTCACCGAGTCCCGTCTGGCGATCGCCATGGCCCGCATGGGTGGGATGGGAGTGATTCACCGCAATCTGTCCATCGCAGACCAAGCCTCGGAAGTCGATAAGGTCAAGCGCAATGAGTCCGGAATGATTACCGACCCGGTCACGATTTCTCCGCAAGCCACTCTGAGCCAGTGGGACGAACTCTGTGGCCGCTACCGGGTTTCCGGCTTGCCGGTTGTCGAAGAAGACAACACGTTAGTCGGGATCATCACCAACCGTGACACTCGGTTTGTGCCCCGAGGACAGTTCGACACCATCACGGTGTCCGAGGCCATGACGAAGATGCCACTGGTGACCGCCCACGTCGGCATTACTCGTGAAGAAACCATCCGGTTGTTGTCTGAAAACCGGATCGAAAAGCTCCCGCTGGTCGATGATCGCAACCACCTCCAGGGGCTGATCACGGTCAAGGACTTCGACAAGGCCGAGGAATACCCGCTGGCCTCCAAAGACCACGAAGGGCGCCTGCTGGTCGGGGCTGCGGTCGGGTTTTTCGGCGACGGCTGGGACCGTGCTATGACCTTGGTAGACGCCGGAGTCGACGCACTCGTGGTCGATACCGCCAACGGTCACACCCACGGCGTGCTGGACATGGTTTCCCGACTGAAGAAGGAACCTGCCGCGGGGCATATTGATGTTATCGGCGGACAGGCCGCCACCTACGCCGGCGCGAAAGCTCTGGTTGATGCCGGAGCCGATGCGGTCAAGGTCGGGGTGGGCCCCGGCTCTATTTGCACCACCCGTGTGGTGGCCGGTGTCGGCGTGCCCCAGGTGACTGCCATCTACGAATCCGCCAAAGCGACCATCCCTGCCGGCGTGCCGTTGATCGCCGATGGCGGTCTGCAATACTCCGGTGACATCGGCAAGGCGCTGGTCGCCGGCGCCGATTCGGTGATGCTGGGGTCGTTGTTGGCTGGCACCGCAGAATCTCCTGGCGACCTGGTGTTTTACCAGGGCAAACAGTTTAAGGCCTACCGCGGCATGGGATCGCTGGGTGCGATGCAAACCCGTGATGGTCACCGTTCCTACTCCAAGGACCGCTACTTCCAGGCCGATGTGCCCAGTGAAGAGAAGCTGATCCCCGAAGGCATTGAGGGACAGGTGCCCTACCGCGGTCCGGTCAGTGCCGTGTTGCACCAGTTGGTGGGCGGTCTGCGCCAGACCATGTTCTATACTGGCGCCGCCGACATTCCTGCCTTGAAGCGCGACGGCCGCTTCGTGCGGATCACCCCTGCTGGGCTCAAAGAGTCCCACCCCCACGACATTATGATGACCGTGGAAGCCCCCAACTACCACAACCGCTAAATCTGGAGCCAACTAGTGAGTCACGAGATTGAGATCGGTCTCGGCAAACGAGGCCGAGCATCCTACCCGCTGGACGCGGTCAATATTGTTCCGGCCCGCCGGACCCGCGACCCCGAAGATGTGTCGCTGGACTGGCAGATCGATGCCTTCAAGTTCTCCATGCCAGTCATCGGAGCCCCGATGGACTCGGTCATGTCTCCGGCCACTGCGATCGAGCTGGGCAAGCTCGGAGGCATGGGCGTGCTCAACCTCGAAGGTCTCTGGACCCGCTATGAGAGCCCGGAACCGATTCTGGAAGAGATCGCCCACCTGCAAGTTGCAGCGTTCTCCCCAGAGAACACCGCACGCCTCCAGCAGCTCTACGCGGCCCCGATCCAGCCCGACCTGATCACCGCCCGGCTGGCCGAGATTCGCGACGCCGGAGTCGTGGTCGCCGGGGCGCTCACGCCTCAGCGCACCCAAGAGTTCTACCGCACCGTGCTGGACGCCGGGGTGGACATGTTCGTCATTCGTGGTACCACCGTTTCGGCACAGCATGTCTCCGAAACCTCCGAGCCCCTGGATCTGAAACAGTTCATTTACGAGCTGGACGTTCCGGTGATCGTCGGTGGTGCCGCCGGGTACACGCCCGCTCTTCACCTGATGCGCACCGGTGCTGCCGGGGTGCTGGTCGGATTCGGTGGTGGCGCGTCCTCCACCACCCGTCGTGCCTTAGGCATCCGGGTGCCGATGGCCACCGCCATTGCCGATATTGCTGAGGCCCGTCGCGACTACATGGATGAATCTGGTGGACGCTACGTGCACGTGATTGCCGATGGCGGTCTCGGAAACTCGGGAGACATCGTGAAATCTCTGGGTATGGGCGCGGACGCGGTGATGCTCGGCGCCGCCCTGGCCCGAGCCGAAGAAGCTCCTGGAGCGGGATGGCACTGGGGCCTGGAAGCCGCCCATCCGGTCTTCCCCCGTGGCGATCGCACCCATGTGGGCACCGTCGCCCCGTTGCGTGAAGTATTATTGGGACCTACCGATCACACCAACGGCACCGCCAACCTGATGGGCGCACTCCGGCGTGCCATGGCTTCGACCGGATATACCGAACTGAAAGAATTCCAGAAAGTCGAAGTTCAGATCGCCCAGGTCTAACCCCTTCCCATCTGCTGTAGCTACCTACCCCCTGATAAAGCGAGGTCTGATGCTCCGTACCGCGCTGAAGCCTCGGTGGCTGGGTTTCCTGGCGGTCGCGATCCTAGTTTCGGCGGTGTTCATGGCCCTGTCGGTCTGGCAAGCCCGCCAAGCAGTCTCCAACCCTGCCCCGCCACCGGAACAAACCGAAAACCCGGTGGAGATGACCGAATTCTTCGAACCATTTACCGCTATGGTTTCCACTCAGGCTGACCAGATGGTGTACTTCACCGGCACTGTTGAGCCCGAGCACACCGTCCAAGTTGCTCACCGCGTGCACGACGGCCAGACCGGATATTGGATCGTCTCGCGTGCCACGGTGACCGGCACCGATCGTAACGTGAGTATTCCGGTGGTGTGGGGCTGGCGCGAAGAACCGCTGGATTTTGAGGCCACCGAGCAGAACCCCACGGACCTCAGCGTTGCAGAACGCCTGTTTACTGAGGCCAGTGGCATCGAACCGAGCCAGACCGTGACCATGACCGGAAGACTCCTTCCTGCCGATGGGCCGGATACCGGCTCTGATCTGTCCACCACCCCGGTAACCGTCTCGACCCTGGCTACCGCCGAGCTGACCAATATCTGGGATGAGCCGCTCTATGCCGGCTATGTTGTCGTCGAAGAATTCGAGGACACCGAAGGGACGGTGCACACCGTTCAGGCCCCCGGCTCGTCCAGCACATCTGATGGCCTGAAAGCCGTCCGTGTCTCCGCCCCGGAGCAGGAAACCGACGTGGTGTGGCTCAACGTCTTCTACGCGATCGAGTGGGTGATTTTTGCGGCTTTCGCGCTGTATCTGTGGTGGCGATTCGTGCGCGATGACTACCTGAAAGACCAACGCGAGGCAGAACTCGACCGGCTGTGGGAACAGCATTGGCGACGCAAAGAACTCGAAAAACGACGCGAACAAGCCCGCGCCGAAAAAGCCGCGGCGGTGGTAGCCTATCGAAATTACTATGGGCATGACCCTGAACCACCCGCCGACCAGTGAGCTCGACCCAACGAAGGCACCGTGACAGATCGTGACTGATAGACAACCTCCCATCGACCCCAACACCCTGCCCGACCCCGACCAGATCACCGAAGAGGATCTGCCGGCTGCGCCACCCCGCCCTGAGTCGGTGGGCAAACGCCGTTTTGGCGGCACCCACAAACAGATTCGTGGAGCCCTGACCTTTTACCGGATCTGCGCTTATCTCACCGGTATTTTGCTCCTGGCGCTGGTGGTCGAGATGATCCTGAAATACGGTTTCGACCTCGAGCTTTTCGCCGGTGGCACCACCTTCGATGGTGCCGATAACACGCTGGGACTACACCCCCCGGACTCCGTGCTGGGCGGAGTAAACCTGTCATTGCTAGTACTCATCGTCCACGGATGGATGTACGTGGTCTATTTGGTGGGTTGTTTCCGACTGTGGGCTCTGATGCGCTGGTCCGGCTGGACGCTGTTGGCGATGGCCGGCGGCGGCGTGGTGCCATTTTTGAGTTTCTACACCGAGCATAAAATAGCTCAACGGACCCACCAAGAACTTGCCGAACACCCCGAAGGAGTGCGCCGGTACTAACGATCGGAGACACCATCATGCTCCAGGAGTTGATGGCCACCCAGGCCAACTCCGCCGACTCTGCTTTTGGCCTGATCGGCGATTGGGCCGTGGCGGTTATGAACGCCTTAGGCCCCACCGGTGTCGGGCTGTTGGTGCTGATCGAAAACCTCTTCCCGCCGATTCCCTCGGAAGTGATCCTGCCCCTGGCCGGATTTAGCGCCGCCTCCGACCAGGCGCAGTTCACCTGGGCCTCCGCGGTGCTGTTCGCGACCGTTGGATCAGTGCTGGGCGCATACTGTCTCTACGGGCTGGGTGCCTGGCTGGGGCACCAGCGCACCATGAATCTGTTGACGAAATTGCCGCTCGTGGAGCGCAGGGAGATCGACGCCACCATAAACTGGTTCAACAAACACGGTT
Organism: Auritidibacter sp. NML100628; assembly: GCF_003185985.1. NCBI lineage: Bacteria > Bacillati > Actinomycetota > Actinomycetes > Micrococcales > Micrococcaceae > Auritidibacter > Auritidibacter sp. NML100628. The sequence goes on along the minus strand of NZ_QHLP01000001.1, from coordinate 6,469 downwards.
ATTGCACCGTGTTCCTCGGTCGTATGGTGCCGATCTTCCGCTCGCTGATCTCGCTACCGGCGGGAGTTGAGCGCATGAACTGGTGGAAGTTTGGGCTCTTGACCCTGACCGGATCAGCGATCTGGAACACCATCTTTGTCTACGGTGGATTTCTGCTCGGGGAGAACTGGTACCTGCTGGAACAGGCCGCCGGTTGGTTCCAATACCTGGTGATCGGGTTGCTCCTGCTGGCATTGATCGCCTACGTGGTCTACAAGATCCGGTCCCGAAAAACGGCGCAGCGCCCCGGTGCGGCTCAGTTAGACTGAGAATGTGACTGATCCATCCCGCGCAGATAACCCAGACATTGCCGCTGATTTCCCCACCGTGTTGGTGGTGGACTTTGGAGCTCAATACGCCCAGTTGATTGCCCGGCGTGTCCGTGAGGCTCATGTCTACTCCGAAGTGGTCGCGCACTCCACCCCGGTCCAAGAAATTGTGGCGCGCAAACCCGCCGCGCTCATCCTCTCGGGCGGACCTTCCTCGGCCTACGAAGACGGCGCTCCCGGAATTGACCCGGACCTGCTGGAAGCCGGCATCCCGGTGCTAGGTCTCTGCTATGGATTCCAGGCCATTACCCAGGCGTTGGGTGGTACGGTGGCGCGGACCGAACGGCGCGAATACGGTTCCACACCGCTGACCAGCCTAGCGACAGACTCGGTACTGCTGGCGGATCAGCCCGCCGACCAGACGGTGTGGATGTCGCACTCCGACGCGGTGTCGCAAGCCCCCGAAGGGTTTACCGTCATTGCCTCGACTCCGCATGCCAGTGTGGCCGCTTTCGAGAACACCGAAAAGAAGATTTTCGGCGTCCAGTGGCATCCCGAGGTGAAACACACTCCCTTCGGTCAGGACACCATCACGAACTTCCTCTACCACGGTGCCGGATTGCGTCCGGAATGGACCACCAGCAGTGTTATTGACGAGCAGGTACAACTGATCAAGGATCAGGTCGGTGACGCTCGAGCCATCTGTGGCCTTTCCGGCGGGGTGGACTCCGCGGTGGCCGCCGCGTTAGTGCAACGCGCCATTGGTGACCGGCTCACCTGCGTCTATGTCAACCACGGACTGATGCGCCACGACGAATCAGTCGAAATCGAACGTGCTTTTGGAACCGCTTCCGGGGGAGCCCGTCTGGTGATGTTGGACGCCGAAGGAGACTTCCTGCAGGCGTTATCCGGTGTGAGTGACCCCGAAGCCAAGCGCAAGATCATCGGCGAAAAATTCATCCGCACCTTCGAACGGGCACAAGCTGAGATTGTGGCAGAAACCGCTGATCAGGATCTGCCCCCAGTGGAGTTCCTGGTCCAGGGAACCGTGTACCCCGACATCGTCGAATCCGGTGGGGGAGACGGGACCGCCGTGATCAAGTCCCACCACAACGTGGGCGGGTTGCCGGACGATATTGAATTTGAACTCGTCGAGCCACTGCGAGCCCTGTTCAAAGACGAGGTCCGCGCCGTGGGAACTGAACTGGGCCTACCTGATGAGATTGTCTGGCGTCAGCCCTTCCCCGGCCCCGGCCTGGGTATCCGTATTATCGGCGAAGTCACCAAAGAACGTCTCGACACCCTGCGGGCCGCCGACGCAATTGTGCGCGCCGAGCTGACCGCAGCCGGATTGGATCGGGAGATCTGGCAGTGCCCGGTCGTGCTGTTGGCTGATGTTCGCTCCGTGGGTGTGCAGGGTGATGCCAGAACTTATGGTCACCCGATCGTACTACGCCCGGTGGTTTCCGATGATGCGATGACCGCTGACTGGGCGAAGGTGCCCTACGACGTGCTCTCCAAGATCTCCAATCGCATTACCAATGAGGTCGATGAGATCAACCGGGTTGTGTTGGATGTGACCTCCAAGCCCCCGGGAACCATCGAATGGGAGTAATAAAGCGATCCCCGTGAGAAAATCTGGGACCATCTCGGTGGTTCACCGCCCGATCTCGCCCAATGTGCGGTTGGATAGTTTCAGCGAGGACTATCGATCAGGAAGGACGAGGCTGCTGTGAACGAAACGGATCCCACTCGTCGTGATGACGACACAGAGCTCGGTGGCGCCGAAAACCAGGAACTGGACAGCACCGATCTCGACTTCATTGCCGATGATTCCGCACCGAGCACAGCCGGTTTCGACGATCCCGAGATCAGCTTCGGCCAATGGCTACACCAGATCACGACCGGGCAAGAGTCTGACACCATGTTGCGGTTTGCCCCGACCACGGCAAACTCCCTGGAAATCACCCACTCCCACCCCTCGGGGCTGACACAGTTTCTGACCAAACGTCGCACCCGCCTCTCCACGCTGATGCGGGATCAACCCGGACAAAACTCGGCTCGAGCTACCGCCACCGCCATGATCTCCAAGATCGACGAACTCGCTGAAGATCGTGGGATCAACGTCGGCTTCGTCGCCGCCGGCATTGCGACCTGGCGGATCAGCGATGGCGGGGCATCTCACCAGATGTCAGCGCCTGTGTTACTGGCTCCTGTGCGCTTGAGCCAGCGCAATGGACGCGAAGACTTTGACGTCCAGCTTACCGGACAAGCTATCCTCAACCCGGCCCTGGCCCGGTACTTCCACTCGGTCTACGGTGTAGAACTTGACCCAGAGCAGTTCCGTCGTGCCGCCTACGCCACCAATAAGCTCGAGCCTCTGCCCGCACTGGAGCTGATGCGCGAGTATAGCTCTGAGGTTCGAGGTCTGGTGGTCGAACACCGTATTCTGCTCTCGACTTTCGCTGATCTCACCGACGAATCGGTTTCGGCGATCACCGGATTTGATCACCCCGTGCTCCGCGACCTCTACCGTGCGCAAGCCGGCACCGAATTCGCGACCGAACTCGTCGAACCCGAAGAATCGAGTCTGGAGGCGGTGGACCTCACCCCGTTGGACCAGCGCGACCCCGCCGATGAGCCACTCGTCTTCGACCTCGACCCCTCACAACAAACCGCCGTGGACCTGATCCGCTCCGGACATTCCGTGGTGGTAACCGCTCCTCCGGGAACCGGCGAAACCCAGACCGCGCTGGCCGCTGCAGCAGCCTTGGCCGCTGATGGTCGCCGGGTGTTGATGGTGGCTGAACGCACCACGACACTCAACGAGCTCTACCGTCGTGCCGACGCGGTGGGACTAGCCAGCATGCTCTTCCACGTCAGTGCAACCCATACTTCCGCTCAGTTGCGTGAAGAAATGATCCAGGCGTTACTACGTGTCGAAGCTGCCAAAGAGCCGGCCACCCAGCGGGTGAACCACACCCTGGTGCAACGTCGTGATCAGCTGGTTGCTCATGCCGAGAGCCTGCACCGGGTGCGCGAGCGGTGGAATTGCTCGCCTTACCAGGCCATGCGCGCCCTGGCTGAGCTCACCGCCTTGGATCCGCCACCACGCACTTCGGTGCGCTTGAAGCGTTCGGTGCTGGATTCCACCGTCGCACGGGACGATATTGCCGAAAAGCTCACCTCGGCGGCCAGACTGGGTGCCTTCTCACGGGCCGCCACCGAATCCCCGTGGTACGGTGCGCGGTTACGCAACGTGCAAGAAGCCGAAGCTGCCTACCAGCTGGCCGAAGACATTAACGACCACCTCCCGCGAGTTCGAGAGCTGATGGTCCAGGCCACTGAGGATGCCCACCTGCGGACCGGGACGAACATCAATGAGTGGAACGACCAAGTTTCCCTGTTGCAAAGTGTGCGCGGCTCCCTGGACCACTTCACCCCCGATATTTTCGATCGGCCGGTGACCGATCTGATTGCTGCCACAGGGTCAGGATCCTGGCGACGCGATCACGAGATCGAGATGTCGGCGATGACGCGGTCGAAACTTCGTCGTGTGGCTAAAGAGTACGTGCGGCCCGGCGTGTCGGTACCCGATTTACACGACGCTCTGGAGAAAGTCCAAGAACAACTCACCGCGTGGAATCAGTACTCCACCTCCAAACGCCATCCTAAAATCCCCACCGGACTAGACACCCTCGAACGGGAGCTGTCGGTGCTGACCGACAATATTTCCCAGCTCCAAGAGCGGTTGGCCACACCAGCGGTGCGAGCCGAGGAGCTGGCGCGTCTGTCGATCAACGATCTCTCCGATGTCGTCCAACGTCTGGTCGACGACGCTGAAACGTTGCAGACACTGCCCGAACGGACCCTGGTCGTCGATCAGCTGACTGAACACGGGCTCGGTGAGCTACTTCGCGACTTCTCCGAACGGGAAGTCACCGCAGACAACGTGGTCGCTGAACTCGAGATGGCCTGGTGGCAGTCCGTGCTGGAAGCGATGCTGTCCTCCGACGAGACCCTGACTGTGATGGACGGCGACGAGCTGAACACACTAGAAGCCGAGTACCGTCTTGCCGATGGGACGCATCTGGACTTGGGCGCCTCCTCGTTGAACTGGACGCTGGCCCAGCGCTGGAACGAGGTCTGCGACACTCACGAGACTGCCGCTTCGACGCTACGGACCATGCTCAAAGAGGGCGAGACCACACTCGAGAACCTCGCTGACATTGATCCCGAGCTCCTGCAGCCCTTGATCCCGGTATGGATGTCCTCGCCGATGGCTCTGGCGCAAGCCCCGCAGAAACTGCACTTCGATGCCGTGTTGATCCTGGATGCTGGTTCCTTGGCTTTGCCCACGGGTCTGGGCGCGATGGCCCGGGCTCAACAGGTGGTTGCCTTCGGAGACCCGGTCTCCGAACGGCCCCAGCCGTTCCACGTCTGCGTGGAACCCACCACCGGTAGCGAACCAGCCGTGACCGAATCGGTATGCGTGGCCCTGCGCCGAGTGTTGCCGACCACCGCACTGTCGACCATGCACCGTGGTGTCTCCCAGGCGCTGGTCCGATTACTCGGGACCCAACTCTATGACGGACAACTGGACAAAATGGCCACCGCCGCGGAAATCACCGGGGCCTATACCTCCCGAGGGGCCGAGGTCGAATACCTCACCGCGCCCGGTACCCCGGGCTACGGCGACGATGGAGTGGAGTCCACCACTGCTGAAGTCAATCGTGTGGTCGATTTGGTCTTTGAACAGTTCCAGACGTTCCCCCATCGCTCGGTGGCGGTGTTGACCACCACGCCGTTGCACGCCCGCAGGGTGGCCGAAGCAATACGCGTGAACCTCGCTGATCACCGCTGGGCCACCAGCTTCTTCAATGCCGAGACTGCCCCCCACGGCGAACCCTTCGTGGTCGCACCACTGGAGCGGGCGGGGTCAATGGTGCGCGACACCGTGATCTTCTCCCTGGGTTATGGACGCACCTCCCACGGCACCGTGGTACACCACTTTGGGCCACTGTCCGAACAACACGGCGTGGAGTACTACGCGAGACTGGCAACCCGTGCCCGCGAGTCGTTTCGGGTGCTCAGCTGCATTCACCCCCAAGAGGTCGACCCCGCTCGTTTATCCGCTGGGGCCGGCTACTTCTGGGAGATGATAGAACTCATTTCTGCCCCACGGACAGACACCGAGGCTGTGGCTGGCGGCGTCACGAAATCGACCACCGACCCCCTGGTGCAACCGATCGCTGAGGAACTCCTCGCCCGGGGCGCCCGGGTGATCACCGATGGTGCTTCACATGCGGAGTTGCTGATCTGGAACCCGGATCCAGAAATCTACCGGCCTACTCCCGGTGGGGAGGACTACACGGTCCCCCTGGCGGTCACCACCGACGGTAGTAGCCACTATCAGCACCTTTCGGTACGTGAGCGATCGCGACTTCGCCCGCTGGCTGCTCAGCGAGCGGGCTGGCGGCCAGTATCGGTGTGGAGTATCGATTCTTTTGCCGAACCGCAAAAAACTGTGGACCGACTGGGTGATCTTATCGGTCTGCAACCGGGCACGATGGACCAGCAGAAACAACGCACCCGGCGCAGTAGCCGCTCCCACCGCAAAGAGCCCGACACCAACGATGTGACGGAACAGTGACCCGTGATGACTCCGCACGAGCCATCTCAGCACCGCCCGCAACCGCGTCGGCGTGGACACCGTCGGGTGGATGTGGGGCCGACAGGCCAACCTAACCCCGACGGTGATCAGCACCCCACGGCGGAGGTAACACGCCGCGCAGATCAGGCGCGCCCGGTGCCCACTCCGCGCGTTAAAAAATCCACCGGCCACGCTCAGTTGTCTGAACGCGACCGGTGGATGCTGGAGCAACGTCCCCCACACTGGGGATGAGGGGTTAGCTCACGATGCTGTCGTTTGAGTAGTCGTCGCCGGGCTCATCAAGCTGGTCGGCATTGTAGTTGTCTCACTCGGAATCGTCGAAACCTGGCATCGATGGAGCATGCTCAGTACCGTCGACGGGGGGTGTCCCTATGGTGTTTGTCAAGCCGCGGTCGGGGTGCGGGGTTCGTATAGGGTGCCTGTTTTCATCATCGCGTACATGACGTTTAGTCGACGCCGGGCTAGGCACATGATCGCTGCGTTATGG